>NZ_JADOVM010000002.1:0-443717 GCF_050938355.1 Treponema sp. SP13 | reverse complement strand
ATAACGACAAATCTCGAGATGCTTACCTCAAATGATGTAAGTAAATTACGAGAAATTAGTGAAATGAAAATCACCTAACACTCGCTTCAACCTGACATTGCGGACAAGCCTTGTTGCAGGTTAAGTAAATATTATACGGACGCTCCGCCGGGGCGAATAGCTGGGAGTAATTATGAAATTTGATATTGATGAAAGTTTGCTTTGGAAAGGAAAACCTAAGCAAGGCATTGTATTTACAAAATCAGATATTTTTATGATTCCTTTTTCTGTATTATGGGCGGGATTTGCTGTTTTTTGGGAAATAAACGTATTACGAATAAAGGATGCTCCTGTTTTTTTTACGTTGTGGGGCATACCTTTTATTTTAGCGGGAATGTACATTACGATAGGGCGCTTTATACATGATTATTTGAATAGAAAAAATACGGAGTATTTTGTTACGGATAAAAGAGTAATAATTGTAAAATACAAAAGAACAGAAAGCATACCGAAGGGAAAATGGACTACATTAAAACTGATAGAATATGCAAACGAAACGGGGACTATTCTGTTCGCCGAACAGCCGAGTTTTTTTCTCCGATCCGGATTTACGTCATACGGATTATCCTCTGAATTAAGCGTTCCGGGGTTTTACAAAATAAAAGATGCTAAAAACGTAATGAAATTGCTAGAGGAATAAACCGTGCTTTAATATTAAAATATTTTCAAAAATGAAGTCGGAAGCGTCTGATTACGATGAAAAAGAAAATCATATTACCGTTTTTAGTATTATCTTTTTTTCTGTTTATAATAAAATTTATTAAAATATTTAGAGTGATATTTTATTTAATTATTACAGGAAATTTACGAAAAATATACCTTTTACGCGGTGTTGTAACACTTATTAAGATAAATGATACAACCGTATTAAAATTACCGACAGAATATGACTTTATCGTTTTATTGGAGATATTGTTAATTTTAATTATATGTATAATTTTGTTTGTAAAAACAATGAAAAAAAATAAGCAAAATACAAAAACGGAAGAGAGCGGTAATCGATTGAATTTTTATACTTATAAGATGCCGAAATCAAGAACTGCAAAATATTGTTTAGGTTGTTATGAAGGAAGTGTTTTTATTGATTTTAATCAACAACCCCGACACAAGCGTCGTGGTATGTTGTTCTCATAAGGTGGTTGCAGTCGGGTTTAATACCCTTTGTTACGATGCAAGCGTCGGGGTATTAAACCCTCCGCACGAATAAAAAAGGGAACTCCGGAGAGTTCCCTCTGTTTACCTACTTTCAGTAAAACACATACGCAGCCTTAGGCCTGCGGGACTCTTCCGCATGCGGAGAAAAAGCGATAGCGATAATAAGAGTATGCCGCCGACAAAAAGCCGCCCGCAGCGAATGAGCGCATATCGTTTTTTACGGAAAAGCCGTGTTTCATGCGTTTGCTCTAGCGAAAAGCAATCGCATTTGTCAAGGGCATTGACATTCGCGCTTTCGTCGCTTATAAATAAAAATTGTTCCAATATCAAGCAATCGAGTTGATATTTGAAAAACAGGAGATTGCATGAAACGTTTTTTTATATTATTACCCTTTGCTTTCTTCTCTTTTTTCGCCTTTGCACAAACAAAATTGGAATTATATAAAGATATGGTCACGACCGATAATTTGCGGCTTAGAACACCCTATGCCGAAAATAAAATCATAACTGTTTTAAATAAAGGAACCAAAGTAAAAATTATCGATATTGAAGATGAAAAGGAAACGATTGACGGGATTACAAGTAATTGGGTAACTGTCGAAGTTCAAAAAAATGCGAAAGACAAAGATGGGAATCCTGTTAAATATGCAGTTGTCGGCAGATGTTTTGCCGGTTATCTGAAAGAAACTCCGCCGATTTCTTACGTTCCTAACTACGAAAACGGAAACGGAACGATAATTGAGCAAACGGAAGATAATGATTTTTATATTCTAAAAAGAAAGCATCGGCAAAAACTGAAACTCGGTGAAATGGCCGATGATTATAATATTTATAAATATATTAATAAAAATCAAGTCTTGGTCAAAATAACTTTGGATGACAGGATTGATATTGAAGAATTATGGCTGGTACAGTCTAAAAAAGATTTGCTGCATTATGTATGGCTTAAAGTTTCTTATAATGGAGTGCGAGGATTTGTTTATTATTCCGGCGCCTATTACAGTAATTATTATAAAAAATATATTGACAGCTATTCGGATCCGTATCAAAACAACTGTTGGGAAATTCTTGAAAAAATTAACGTCGGAAACAGAACTTGGACTGTAAGAAAGGTTTATCAAGGTCTTTCAATTTTTTCGGAAAATGATTTCATTGAAGTACGCGATAAGCCGGGGGTAGTAGATACGACAGTAATAGCTGAAATTCCTTCAAGTTATAAAAACGGAAACGGGCAGACAAATATCATAACGGAAGCAATTACGGAAGAATACGATGGTTCATATAGAAATCGTTGGGTAAGAATTACCGTAGCCGGCAAAACCGGCTGGATTTCCGGAGCATATCTTTCTGCAGAACGCGGCGGTCCTACTTATTATATCCCGGAAGACTGGATTGCTTTCCTCAAGGGAGATGCACCGTAGTCGGATAATATCCTGCCGAGAGTGTGCAAAGCCTGCATGAAAATCCATGAAAATGCGATCCGTTGCCGTTTAAGTTTTTTTCGGATAAAATAGCAAAGTACATTTACTTATTATGGGAGGCAGATGCATGATTGCCGCGATTTTATTCGGATTGCTTGCAGCGATTGCGGGATTATTGTTTTGGATTTTTATTGTCATGCTGATCGTAAAAACGATAAAAAAACAGCCGAAAAAAAATACGCTCATACGTTCGGGCGTTTCCGGATTGTTGTGGATTGTCTTCTTTTCATGTTCGATCGTTATCGGAACAAAAGCTTTGATAAACGGCGATCCGCTCGTAAATAAAATCGCCGAAAGCGTCGGAGAAACGACGGCGAACATTGCGGAACATTCATACGAAGGTATAAAAAAAGGCTGGAACAAAGCACTGCTCAATAAAATTAATAAACTTTCCGTTTCCTTCGTTTCCATACGGGAAATCGATAAAGACGAACGGGACACCTTTGATTTTGCGGATACGAACGGGAAAAAAATATTCGAAATACTGTTGTCGATCGACAATCCTTTGGACGCTTCGAAAAAAATTCCGTACCGAAAAATAAATAAAGAACAGCTGATTTTCGGAAAAGACGTAAACGGAAACTACATACCCGTGTTTATCATCGACGATTCGGGGCTTTCAACCATTCCGTGGATTTTTACGTTTTTTCTTCCGACGTACAGAAAAGACGGAGCGTCGGTGAATATTCCGACGGGTAAATCCGAACTGCGCCTCAGGCTCGACGCAGCTGAAAAAGATTCGATAGAAAAAATCATCTTCGGCGAAAAAGACATACCGATTCCGAAAACTCCCGCCGATACAATCGATTTGTAGACACCACTTCGCTTTGCAACGAGCGCGAAGCGCGAAGTTTCCCACGCCGCTTGCAGTCTTGCTCTTGCGGTTGAGAAAGATATCGTTTTGTTATATAGTATAAATATGAAGCTCATACAAAAAGCGGCGTTCGCATCGCTCGTTCTATCCGCATCGCTGTTGCTTTCGTGCAAAACGCTCGTCGGCAATGCAGTTTCCACGGCGCTCGCGGGTGCAAACGGCAAGGGCGTTCCTCAAAAGAAAAAAGCGTCCGCCGCCGATCCTATGCTCGCGATCACCGGCGAAACGGACGTAACCCTCGTCGGAGAATTTTTCCCGACGGTGCTCAAAAGCTATGAAATCCTGCAAGCTGCGAATCCCCGCCATATCGGTTTGATGACGATGACGGGTTCGCTCAATATCATGTATGCGAACGCGTTCGTGCAAACTCCTGCGGAAACGCTGCCGAACGAAGAATTCGATCGCCAGCACGAAGCGTTCGAGCGCGCAAAGCTGCACTACCTCCGCGGCCGCGATCTCTGCCTTAAAGCTCTCGACGGAAGACATGCGGGTTTTCGCGCCTCCGTTTTGAGCGGAGACGAAGAGGCGGTCAAAAAGGTATGCGCAAAGCTCGGCAAGTACGACGTCGAAGCTTCTTATTGGGCGTGTGCGGGTTGGCTCGGTGCGTTCAGCCTCGATCCGCTCAGCGCCGATCTTCTCGGCACTATCCGTTCTCCCGCTCTGATCCTCGAACGCGCTGCTTTTCTCGCTCCCGATTACAATGCGGGTGCGATTTGGGAGCTTTTGTGCAATTTTTACATGAGCGCTCCTCCCGAATTCGGTGGAGATACGGAAAGGGGACTCCATTGTTATAACGAAGCGCTCCGTGCATCGGGCGGAAAAACGCCGGGTCCCTATGTTACCTATGCCGAGGCGATATGCGTTCCCGCGGGAGACAGGGAAGGCTTTGAAGACTCTCTTCGTAAAGCGCTCGCGATCGATCCCGATGCGGATCCTTCGAGCCGCCTTATGACGACGATCGTGCAAAAAAAAGCGAAACGATTGCTCGAACATGCGTCGGATTATTTTCTCGAATGGTGATCGCCGCATTCGCTTCGAATTGCGGCCGGTAATTTATTAATTTTCGATTGAGGAATACGATATGAAATTACGTTTTATTATTTTTTCGATGCTGTTTGCGTGCGTCGCCGTATTGCCGGCGCAGCAGGTAAAAACGCTTAAAATAGCGACCGTCGCGCCGAGCCGTTCCGCATGGGATGTGCAGGAGCGCATCCTCGCGCAGGATTGGGCGAAAGATACCGGAGGTGCGATCCAGCTGCAGTTTATGGGAACGAACGCTATGGGCGGAGAGACGGGCGTCGTACAAAAGCTCAACACGATTCGTCCCGGACAAAAGGCGCCGATCGACGGAGCGATCTTTACGAGCCTCGGTATCGCAACGCTCGCGCCGGAAACGCATATTTTGACGACGGCCGTTCCGTTTATGTTTCGGGATCAGGAAGAAGTCGATTTTGTGCTCGACACGTTTGCGCCGACGTTTCAAAAAGCGATTTCCGCAAAAGGTTACGTGCTGCTCGGCTGGTTTAACGTCGGCTAGGCGTATTTTTATACGAAAAAACCGGTGCATACGCCCGCCGATTTAAAGACGCAAAAACTTTCCGTCGCCGGCATCGGGCTGCCGCAGCTTTCCGATGCGTTCAAAGCGGCCGGTTTCCGCACCGAAGATATTTCGCCCGATAAACTTTTGCAGAGTTTGAAAACGCCCGGCGGCGTCGAAGGTTTTTATTCGATTCCGATGTACGCCTATGCGGGGCAGTATTATAAATCGCTGCCCTATATTCTCGACGCGCCGATATGCCCCGTTATGGCAGCCCTCATCATATCGGCTCCGGCGTGGGCGGACATTTCCGCCGCGCATAAAACGGCTATGCTGAACGGAGTCAAAAAAGCGCAGGCAAATTTTATCGCAGCTCAGCGTTCTTCCGATAAAGAATACCTCGACCGCTGCGTCGAAGGCGGCTGTACCCTCGTCAAACTCACCGCCGCGGAGCGCAAAGTCATGGAAGAGACGCTCAATAAAGACGCCGCTGCGATGATAAAAACCGGACTCCTCGACGAAAAATTTTATGCCGATATCGAAGCGCTTTTAAAACGCCGCCGCGGTGAATAACCGGTGAATACTATGCTGCGAAAA
This sequence comes from Treponema sp. SP13, assembly GCF_050938355.1. Classification (NCBI taxonomy): domain Bacteria; kingdom Pseudomonadati; phylum Spirochaetota; class Spirochaetia; order Treponematales; family Treponemataceae; genus Treponema; species Treponema sp. SP13. The sequence continues at coordinate 438,034 of NZ_JADOVM010000002.1, read as the reverse complement.
ATCGAAAACGCTTTGGCGGTCATCCTCATCGCCCTCATCGCCGCACTCCCGCTCTTTTTTAAATTTATGCAGGGTCTGTGCCGTGTGCAAGTGCCCGGCGCCGATATCGCTTTGCTCCATTTCGTATTTTTATTCGCAAGCCTCGCAGGGCTCATAACATGGCGCGAAGAAAAGCATTTGAGTCTCGCGTCGGTAAGCGCATCCTTCGGCGAAAAGATACGCCGCCCGATCGAAGCGGTCAAAACGGGAGCTGCAAACTGTATCCTCTCGGCGCTCTTTATCGACGCGCTCTGCCAGCTTGTCAATCCCGCGCAGTTCGACGCGCGCTTTTGGGGCATGAGTACGCGGATTTTTTTCGCTTCGCTTCCACTGTGCTATTTCGGCATCATTTTCGCGATCGCACGCAGAAAAGGCGATCTCATCGCCGCCGTCATCGGCATCATACTCGGCATCCTTATTTCGATGGGGCCCTTTACCGGTATCCTGTATTATCTTTTCGGCGTACAAAACGCGCAGCCCCTGTACGCGATAAACGATGTGTGGCTTTCGCTTTCGAAAATCGCGCTTTTGCCGCTCATCGTCATTTTCGCAGCTCTCGCGTTTTGCGGTATGCCCCTTTTTCTCGTGCTCGGCGGCATCGCATACGTGCTCTTTTCCGCGAGCGGCGGCTACGTCGACGTCATTCCGCTTGAAACGTACCGCATACTCACCGACCGCAATATCGCGGCGATTCCGCTCTTTACGATTGCGGGCTACATCCTCGCGCACGGCAGCGCGGGAAACCGCTATGTCGCCGTATTTAAATCGCTCATAGGCCCGTTCCGCGGCGGAACGGTTATCGCGGCCGTCATCGTGACGACGTTTTTCAGCACCTTTACCGGCGTTTCCGGCATAACGATCCTCGCGCTCGGCCCGCTGCTTGCCGTCGTACTCACCGGCTCGGGCTATTCCAAAGACAGAGCCGAATCTCTCGTAACCGCATCCGGCGCGATAGGTTTGCTTTTTCCGCCGAGCGCCGCGATCATCATGTATGCGACCGTCAATTATTTTTCCGTCGACGTGTTCGAACTTTTTAAAGGCGCGATTATCCCCGGCTGCATTATGGCGGTTTCGATGATGGTGACGGGCGCCGTATTGGACAAAAAGGGAGAGCGGCCGAAGTTTTCCGGAAAAGAAGCGCGGAATGCTCTCCTTCACTGCATCCCCGAACTGCTCATGCCGCTTTTTATCTCAGTGTTTTATTTTAAAGGCGTGTTCGACCTCTTTGAAGTTGCGGCTTTCGCCGTCATCTACGCGTTTTGTCTTTCGGTATTCGTGCGCCGCGATTTTACATTAACAAAATCGGCCCGTGTCGTCGCTTCGAGCGTTCCCGTTTCAGGCGGCGTTTTGTTTATACTCGGCGCCGCGTCGGGCATCTCCTATTTTATGCTCGATGCGAACGTCCCCGCTATCCTGACGGACTTTATCACGCAGTACGTAAAAAATCCGTACGTGTTTTTGATATTGATGAACCTCGTCCTGCTCGTCGTCGGCTGTCTCATGGATATGTTTTCCGCGATCCTCATCGTCTCCCCGCTTTTGCTGCCGCTCGCGGAATCTTTCGGCGTGAGTGCGGTCAGAGCCGCTGTCATATTTTTGATGAACCTTTCGATAGGATTTTTGACGCCGCCGGTCGGCATGGATCTGTTTATTTCGTCCTATACCTTCGATAAGCCGCTTTCCCGCGTCGTGAGGGGCATCATTCCGTTTTTGATCGTACAGTTCGCAGTCCTCATGCTCGTCACTTACGTGCCGTATTTTACGGAAGCGCTTTTGTAGTGCGACGAAGTGCGTCCCGCCCTGCATTATACGCTTCGACGCGCGCTTTTATATCGCGGTAATTTTCCGGATAATACGCATACTTACGGACGAGGCGGCGCACTCCGTCTTTTATGCCGTAAAGTCGCAGTTCGTCGAAAGGCGGGTCTGAAGCGAATACGCTCCCGTCGACGATCGACGAAAGACCGTTTATCGCAATCCAATTTTCTTTGAGCTTCCGCCCTTCGCGCATCGGAGCGTCGAGCGGCACGGCGATATAATCGCTTTCGCTTCGATAGGTTCTGTGATGCGATTTTGCGCGGTATCTTTCGAGAATGAGTTTTTCGTAGCCGAGCTTATCGAGCTTTTTTGCACCTTCATACGTTTGAATATCCGCACGCCATTTGAGTTCCCGAACGTTGATAACGACGGAAGCGGCTGCGGCCGAAAAGACGAGAGAGGCGATAATGCCGAGCAGAACCGTCACGCTTCGAGTCCCGGAATCTTTTGCCTGAGCGATTTTAAAAACTGCGCGCCGCTTACCCCTTCGCGAAGACATGCAAAGAGACAATTGTCGCCTGCAACGGTGCCGAGTATATCGTCCAAGTCCATATTGTCAAGCGCGTTGCTGACCGTATTCGCGTGTCCCGGAAAAGTTTTAATGACGACGATATTGCCCGAACAGTCTATGCTGATATAACCGCGCAAAAAATCCTGAATGTAAATCTTTTCCGCTTCCGTGCGCTCTTCTTCTTTTTCGAGCGTGTAGATATAGCCGCCTTTTCCGTCGCTCATTTTGCCGACTTTGAGCAGCTTCAAATCGCGCGAAAGAGTCGCCTGCGTCACATCGTACCCCGCTTTTTGCAAGTGGGCGAGCAGCGACTCCTGGCTTTCGATCCTGTTTTTTTTAATAAGTTTTTCTATCGCGGCAAGCCGCGCACGCCTTTCTTTTACAGCCATCGTATATTGTATACCTCATTTTCGCCGAACATACAATCGGAAGTCTCGAACCCTTTCAATGCAGCTCGACGTAGGTTTTTCCCGCTCCTCCGTCTTCGGGAGGCGCAAAACGAAACGCTTTTACGCCCGCACAGTGCGAAAGATAATTTTGCACCGCCTGCTGCAGCACACCGTTTCCCTTTCCGTGTATGACGCTGAAGCGCTTAAAATCGTGAATCGTGCAGAGGTCGAGCTGCCGTTCGAGGGCGGCGATCGCTTCGGCTTCGCGGAGTCCCAAAAGACGCAGTTCGAAAGCCGGATGTTCGCCCGCACTTTCGCGCTTCGTTTCGACGGTGACAAACGGCGCGGATGAAAGCGAGAGCGAAGCGGCGGGCGTCAAATCTTTTTGCTTCATTTCGATTTTTATCGAACCGAATTGTACGAGAAATCTTTCCTTGCCCGTGCGCGAAAGGATCGTGCCGCTCATACGTTTTTCACCTGCAATGACGGCAGTCCCCGGTTCAAAAGACGGCGCTTTGCTTTTCGTTTCGTTTGCATTGCCCGCGCTTCGGAGCGCGCGGAGCGCTTCAGCGTTTTTCACGCGGCGTTTTGTCGGTTTCGCGCTTTTCGGGTGCGGCATCGGAGTGATATTTTTAAATGCGTTTTGCGCATCGGAAAGTTTTTCGCCTTTTTCGTCGAGCGCTTTTTTTTGCGAGGCGACCGCTTCCGTCAATTCGTCGATGTGGCGTTTTACCGCGAGCGTTTTTTCCCTCGTGATTTCGCCCTCTCTGATGACGCGAACGAGATTTTCAAGGCGCTTCCGGCTTTCCGAAAGAAAAGCTTCGGCTTTTTCGTGCGCCGCCTCTTGCAGCTCCTGCTCCTTTTGCCGGTTTTCGAGCTCTTTTGCGTCGAGAACGTATTGCCTTTCCGCGAGTTCTTCTTCTTTCCGACGGCAGTCTTGCAGGAGAGCATCGGCTTCGGCGTGCTTTGCCGTAAGCCCCGCGATAAGGGCGGAAATATCGGCGGTATTTCCTGCGATATACTCTCTCGCTTTTTCGACGACGGAAGGAGGGAGCCCGCTTTTTTGTGCGATGTCGAGGGCGCGGCTTTCGCCCGGAACGCCCATGAGTATGCGGTAAGTCGGCGCGAGGGTTTTCCCGTCGAACTCGGCCGACGCGTTGATGCAGGTTTCGTGCGTCCATCCGTAATTTTTGAGCACGCCCTGATGCGTCGTCACGAGCGTAAAGGCTTTTTTTTCGATAAGCGTGTCGAGAACCGCCATGCCGATCGCAGCTCCTTCCTGCGGATCGGTACCGCTTCCGAGTTCGTCGAAGAGGACGAGGCTTTTTTCGCCGCATTCGGCGATCGCGCGCGCGATGTTTTTCATGTGAGAGCCGAACGTCGAAAGCGACGAGTCGATCGACTGTCCGTCGCCTATGTCGGCGAACACTTTATCGAAGATCGCAAGACGCGAACCTTCCGCTGCGGGAATCGGAAAGCCGCTTTGGTTCAAAAGCGAAAAGAGCGCTATCGTTTTGAGCGTAACCGTTTTTCCGCCGGTATTCGGCCCCGTGATTATTAAAACTCTTTTTCCGCTCATAAAGCGCACGTCTATAGGCACCGCTTTTTCTCCGAGCAGGGGATGGCGCGCCCCGAGCAGCGTGAGCGCATCATCCTTTCCGCAGGGAAGCGCATAGGTCGCGCGGTGTTCGCCGCCCCATTTCGCCCTCGCATAAGCTTCGTCGATCGCGATCATAGAAGAAAGAGCCGTTTCGAACAGGGGCACATAAGGCGCAAGCGATGCGGTAAGCTTTTTTAAAATCGCTTTGACCGCGATTTGGAGATTCGCCTCTTCTTCGAGCAGTTCGTTTCCCGTCCGTACCGATTCTTCCGGTTCTATGTACACGGTTTGCCCCGACTGCGACACTTCGTGCACGATGCCCGCAATGCGGCTTCTGTGAGAAGCTTTGACCGCGAGTACTTGATGACCCGAACGGAGAGCGGGCACCGTCGATTCGAGGGCGGAGGAAAGCTTTTGGTTTGCCGTATACGAGCGCATAATGCTTTGAATTTTTTTATTGAGGTTTGCGATTTTCGTTTTTATTTCCCGGAGTTCGGGAAGATCTTTCAGCTCTCCGTCGGAAGCTACGACGCGTGCGATCTCGGACGCGGGCTTCGTTAAATCGGGAAGGCGTCGGACGGCTTCGGAAAGCGTTTCGATCGAAAGCTCTTTTTCGGCTCCCTCGATGTGCGACGAAAGTTTTTTAACCGAAGCGCAAAAGAGCGAAAGCGCGTGAAACTCTTCGACGGAAAGAGAAGAACCCGGAACGCTTATACGAAAAAAAAGAGGAGCGACCGGAGGCCACGAAAAAAGCGCGATTCCGAACGAAGACGAGTTGTATGCGCTCCAATCGCGGCTTATATTTTTAAGCGCTTCGATTTTCGCTTCGTCCGTAAGCGGAAGCCGCTGGCAAAAACTCTTTTTCCCTTCTTCGCTTACGCAGTAGGCGGCCGCTTCGTCTCTGATACGGAAATAGTCGAGCTCGGAAAGTGCTGATGCGTCCATGCTAATCTTCCCAACTTTGCGATTTCATTTCATCCTTTATGCGCATCCAGCTCGCATAGCGTTCTTCGGTGATGACGCCCGCGTACACGGCTTCGAGGATTTTGCAGCCGGGCTCCGCCGTATGCGTACAGCTCATGCCGAAAGTACAACTGCCGACGATCGGTTTGAACTCACGGAAATAAAGCGCCAAATCTTCCGCTGCAATGTCGTGCAGCACAAAGCGGCGGATACCCGGCGTATCGATGATCGAAGCCTCATCTCCCTCTCGTCCGGTAAAGCGCTTATCGATGACGATCGTATTGAGCGAACCCTTTGTTGTCGTATGAGCGCCGCGCTCGTATTTTCGGCTTAAATCCCCCGTGCGGAGCGCTTCGTTTCCCGCAAGCGCGTTTATAAGGCTCGACTTTCCGACGCCCGACTGCCCGACAAAGGCTGCGACGCGTCCTGCAAGAAAGCGCGCCAATGCATCGAGACCCGCACCCGTTTTCGCCGAAACATACAATACCGCATATCCGAGGTCTTCCCATATTTTTGTGCGCGCTTGAAAATCGATGTCGTCACCGGCTGCGAGGTCGCATTTATTACATACGATAATCGGTTCGAGATTTTGACATTCGGCTTGCGCGAGTTCGCGGTCGATAAAACGCGGACGAAACGGCGGTTCGTCGGGTGTTGTCACCAAAACGATAAAATCGAGATTCGCCGCAAGAAGCTGCGGACATTTACGTTTGACGTTCCAGCGCACAAACGAGTTTTTACGCGGCACGAGCGAGAGAATTTGCCCCTTCGAAGAATCGAGCTTATCGGTTTCGACTTCCACAATGTCGCCCGGAGCGAGCGGATTGTAAAACCGGTCTTCGCTTTTTAATATTTTTCCTTTGAGCGAACACGAGCGCGGTTTTCCGTCAGTGCAGCGCACCGTAAAAAAATTATTCGTTCCGTCGACGACCGTTCCCTGCATAAAAATATCGTAATAAAAAGGACGCGATTTTGCAAGCGGGGGCGTTTGAACGCATTCCTGCAGAGTACGACCGGTCGCCGCTTGCAGCGGAAACCTGTAGTCAGGACGGCAGTGCCGTCTTTTCGCATTCCGCGGTTTATCCGATATACCGTCATATTGAAGCGTTCTCTATCATAAATTCCTGTGTTATGTTATTATCGTAACCGTAACAGTGTAAATCGATTTTCAGGAGTATGAATATGAATACGAGTATGGGTGTGTATATGAAACGGAACGGTATATTCGCCGCAGTGATTCTGTGTGCGCTTGTCGTTTCGTCGTGCGGCACGACGAAAGTGAGGCGCGTCCGTGCCGATAAAGTCATCGACATGGACGGCAACTGGAACGACAACGATGTGCGCATCGTCTGTGCATCGCTCATCGCCGATTGCGCGAGTTCGCCCGCAGTCGCGCAATACCGGCGGCAAAACGGGCGGAATCCCGTCGCCATCGTCGGAAAAATCCGCAACGACAGCGACGAACACATCGACACGAGCATCGTCGAAAAGCGTTTTCAGAGCGCGATCATCAACAGCGGAACCTTGGACTTCGTCTCCGATAAAAACGAGCGGACGGAACTCCGCGATGAACGTCTCGATCAGCAAACGAATTCGAGCAAAGAAACGATGAAGCGCTTAAAAAACGAAACGGGCGCCGACGTTATGCTACTCGGTTCGATTAAGACGATGGTGCAAAAAGAAGGACGAAAATCGGTTCGCGCGTATTTCGTGTATGCTCAGCTGCACGATATCGAAACGAATAAGATTTTGTGGAGCGGTGAAAACAGCGAAATCAAAAAAGTGATAACGCGTCCGGCAGCAAAGCTCTAGCATGAAGCGACGGAAATACCGCATACGATGTGCGCTGCAAAACGCTGTCGCTGCAGCGTGCATCTGCGTTTTCGCCTCCTGCGCTTCTTCGCCGAAGGGAGAGGCGGAAGCGCTCGCTCATATCGACTCGCGGCCGCATGCAATTAAAAAGAAAAAATACAACGAAGCCCGTTTTTATAAAGCGCTCGACGAAGGTGACTTTGAAAAGTGCACGGCGTTTTTGCTCGGTCAAAAGATCACCGACAAAGAACGCATCCGCCAATACCTCGATCTCGCCTTCGCCGAGCATTTCAGCAAAGCCTACGATTCGTCGATCGAAGTATGCAATAAAACCGATGCGCTCATGGAAGACGCCGTTACGAAAAGCCTTACCCGCACCGTGCTTTCGGCGACGCTGAACGAAAACGCGTCCGAGTATTCGGGCAGGGTGTACGAATACCTCTACGTAAACGTCTTCAACGCGCTCAATTATTATCATAAAGGCGATACGGAAGGCGCCCTCGTCGAAATCAGAAAGATCGGCAACAAACAGCGCGAATACATAGCGAAGTACGGAAAAGCCGTGCTTGCAAAGGATGCTCCGCAAAAGCGCGAAATTACCGATGCCGATTATGCGGCGGCGATGTTCGGCATCAATATGCCCGCGCTCATCGCAAAGTCGCCGCCCCAAGCGACGAAGGACGACGTGTTCCGCGATTCCGCCGCCGCCCGCTATGTAAGTATGCTCTTTCGGCTCATGAACGGAGACTCGGACGATGCGCGGATCGATGCGGATGTTCTTGCAAAGCTCAATCCCCGTTTTCCCGCTGCACAGGCGCTTACGACGCCGGAGGGCAGGGGCAGACTCGACGTGATCGCATTTTGCGGTCTGATCGGAAGGAGATACGAGCAGTCGTTTTATTTTCCGGGCGATGTCGTCAACGGGCTCGTCGGTCTCAATTTCAGCGTCATCGGTTTCGGGTCTGCCGCGATGATCGTGCTGCCGCCCTTTCCGAACGGCGTCGTCATTCCCGCCTTCCGTCTGAAGTTCGTGTATCCGGCCTTCGACGCGTCGTCGGTGAGGCCTCATATCGCGGGAGTGCGGATACTCGTTTCCGATGTAAACGCATCCGGTAAACCCGTCGCAGCCCGAAATATCGTCGGTAAACACGACGATCCGTCCGTCGTCGGCACGGACGGGAAGGGCGGGGCGGCTGTTGTATACGATCTCAGTCTCCTCGAAGATTTCAACGATGCCGTCGATAAGGATGTGCGCACCCATGCGGCAAAAGCCTTTGCCAAAAGCGTCGTTCGGAGCCTTATCAAAAAGTCCACCGCCGTCGCTGCGGGGGAAGCGACGCTCGCCGCCTTTGCCGATGCGAACGGCAATAAAAAATCGTTTGCCGATGCGCTTTTATACGAGCTTGCCTATCTCAGCGTTACGGCGGCGATCGAAGCGGTCGATTTGGCGGAGACTGCGGACATTCGCCAAAGCGTGTGCCTGCCCGCACGCGCGTATGCGGGCGGATGTGCCGTCGAACCGGGAAGCTATGACGTTACCGTGCAGTATGTCGATACGGCGTCGAATATCGTCTTTCAAGAACGCTTTTCATCCGTCAAAGTCGAATCGGGCATTCCCATCCTCATTGAATCGTCGTATATGAAAAAGTGAACGCTCTCTCGATGAGCGAGGATGCAGAGGTTATGTCCGGTAACGTACCTTGACGATTTTGATTTGCGTTATTAACAAAAGTTCTTAAATCCGTACTAATTGTACAATCTTGTACTGCCGGTCACGCCCTAAAAGGCGGATAAGTATGCGATGTTTCAATGTAAAAAAATGCGGCGGATTTTTTAACGGCATTCCGAAAAACCGCCGTCGATGACAAGGTTATGTCCGGTAACATAACTTGACGCTTCCGATGCTAAAAATACGGCGGCGCCTTTAATATCCTTATGCAGTACCCCCATATGGCCGAGCGGTGTCAACGCCGAATATTCTTCTAAAAAGGCCGGCGACAATTCCCCTTTGTCGAATCCTCCGGGAGAGAGAGCGTTGACGCGTACATTATAGGGTGCCATAAACGCTGCAAGATCGCGGGTTAATCCGAGTATACCGCTTTTTGCGGCGGCATATTCTATAGGCTGTTCCATCTTATGCGCTCTGTGATACATCGCTCTGTTGCGTCCTACAAGCGCTGCGATGGAGGCGAGATTTATAATACATCCCGATTTTTGTTCGGCCATGTATCGTGCTGCAGTCTGACAACAATAGAGCACTCCTACAAGGTTGCTGTCTATCATAGCCTTTATAGCGGCGGGATCCCGTTTCAAAAAATTGCATTCGCCTTTTCCCGATCCGCCGCCCGCATTATTGACAAGAATATCGATTCGCCCGAATTGCCGTACGACGGTATCGGCAAGCGTTTGACAACTTGCATAATCCGTCTGATCCAATTCGTACGCATAGGCATTTCCGTCGATGAGCTTTGCGACCCGTTCAGCGCGGGAGAGTTCACGGGATGTAAAAACGACTTTTGCACCGTATTCAAGAAACGCATCGACTATGTCGCGTCCGAGTCCGGTGTAGCCGCCCGTAACGACGGCGATTTTATTGTCTAACCGAAACAATGCTTCCGTGCTTCCCATCGTTCAATCCTTAACGCATTAAATTCGGCAGGAACATAACGATCTGCGGGAAGAAAATCAGCAATAATAAAACAATCGTGAGCGGGATAAACATCGGCAATATCGATTTTGCAAGCGTTTTGAAAGGAATGCCGCTTATCTTGGAAACCACGAACAGCGATACGCCCATCGGCGGCGTCAATATGCCGATCATCATATTCATCGTTACGACGACACCGAAATGCACGGGGTCGATTCCCAATGCGATCGCAACGGGAACGAGCATCGGAATGACGAGCAATTGTATAGCCATCGTTTCGATAACGCATCCGAGTATGACTAACAATAAATCGACTGCGAGTAAAAATACGATGGGGTTGGACGTATACCGTAAAAAGAACATCGCTATTTTTTGCGGTATCTGTTCACGTGCAAGCACGTAACCCATAAGCGAAATGGCAGCCGTCAAAAACCCTATAACCGCCGCATTGCTCAACGTATCTTTCAGCACTTTCCGCATCACGCTTAATGAAAACGTTTTATATACGAAGATACCGAGGATCAGCGCATAAAACGATGTAACCGCAGCGGCTTCCGTCGGAGTAAAAATGCCCGAAAAGATACCGCCGATGATGATGATCGGTGTAAGCAATGCGGGAAAGGCTTTAACGAATGCATTCCACCGTTCGCTAAAAGTTGATTTGGGATAGGTTTTGTAATGACGCTTTTTCGCATAAAAATAGACGTATATCATAAGCGAAATGGAAACGAGGATTGCGGGAAACACGCCGCCTAAAAACAGTTTACCGACGGAGACGCTTGCAATCGCCCCGTAGATTACCAACGGAATACTCGGCGGCATAAGCGGCCCGACGACGCTCGACGCTGCAGTGATCGCACCGCTGAATCCGTCGTCAAAACCTTCTTCCCTCATCGCTTGAATTTCTATCTGTCCCAAACCGCCTGCATCCGCATGCGCAGAGCCGGACATACCCGAAAAGAGTAGACTTGCAAGCACATTTACGTGGCCGAGTCCGCCGGGAATATGTCCGACACAGGTTTTTGCAAATGTGAAAATACGATCGGTGATACCGGTCGCGTTCATTAAATTGCCGCTGAAGATAAAAAACGGTACCGCCAAAAGCGTATATGAATCGACACCTGCGACAAGCCGCTGCGCGCAAAGCATGATACCGCCGTGTTGGAACATATATATAAGACATGCACATATAATCGCAAAAGTTATCGGCATACCGATAACGAGTAAAATGATCCATACGATAAAAAATAACGTCATAATTATCTCTCAACAGCGACGGAATTGATTTGCTCTTTTTTTTGCAGGAAAAAAATCACCACGGGAAATACTACCTGAAAGAAGAATAGTTTCAATTTCTGATTTATCCACTGAATTTATAAATTCTGAAGTTTTATTTTTTATATTCTGAATAAAATCTTTCTGCTGTTCAATTATTACTTCTTTACTTTTTATTTTCCCTCCCAGCGCAACATCGCTGTCCGTCTAACATTCGCTTAACCTGCATTTGCCGCAAAGGCAATGTCAGGTTGAAGCGGGTGTTAGAAGAATTTTTCCATCCACATTTTTTATACTGAATTCTGGTATATCTTTGTTTTTCATTCGAGGGTCTTTATAACGAAACATTGAATTGCTTTGATAGTAATTTAAGACCATAGTAATTTCATGTATATTTAAATCAGCAAGTTCTCCTTCAATTCTATTTTTTAAATAACCGATTTCTTTATTAAAATTTTTTCGTTTTTTTTCTAGATAGTACTTAATCAGTGTTGATTCAATTATCTTGGTTTCCGTTTTAACATCAACTTCATTTAGCATCGTATTGCTTGCCTGAAAATATATGCCTTTTTGTGAACTTATAAATGAATTTACATGAAATTGTTGATAATTAATGAAAATGTCGTTCATATTTCTATTGAATATCCCATAAAGTATTTGTGTCAAACCTCCATGGAAACCTTCAAAAGGTCGATTTTCCGGATTTTCAGAATACCCCACATACAGTATTTTATTCTTAAGTTTAAAATGATAACCAAATTCATGAAGTAAATCATAAATCGATATAACTTTTTTCTCAGCTCCATTTGAACAAACAACATATTTTGATTCTACCTGTAAGGTCACGCCATTTTTACAATCAATATCTAGGAAATTTGCAATATCTTCTACATTAAACTTTTTAAAATGTGGTATTAATCCTTCAAAAAAGGTCAGGGTAAAGTATTTTCTATCAGCACTCAGAAACTTTACAAATTTATTAAACCTAGTTTTTGGTCTTATCGAAATGAAATAAATGGGATACCTGTCAAAGTCATCATTCGGATAAATATAGTTAACAATATGTCTCTTGATAGTTCTTTTATAATTTGAAAGTTTACCATCTGAATATGCAAACTCCCCCCCCCCCCCATATATCAAGACTCTTTAATAATGAAATATTCCAATTTCGTGTAGAAGAATTTATAAACTCTTCGGGAATAATCTCCTGAAATAATCCCCTTTTCATCTCTTTTTTCCCATCGTAAACAAATACTTATTGAGAATCTCGTTCCCCGCGCCAAAGGCGTCATTCTAACATTGTTTTAAACCGCAAGTTGCATCAGCAACTTGTCGGCTTTGAAAACTGTGTTATGTGTTTTTACTTTGCAAATGCAACTTCCATATGCTTCTTTTCTTTTACACATTCAAGAAGGTAATAATTAATAATATTCTGATAAGGCATCCCGGTTTCTTCTGCCATTTTCTTAAAATATTCTATTACCTGTTCATCAAGACGAATTGTAATCTGCTGCTTAAGTTTTCCAACATAAGGATTCTTTACTGCGTTTGAAAAATCGTATTCTTCTCTCATTTTAGTTTTCTCCATATTGTTTCTTTTCGTTTGTCGTTGCTTTTCTGGCTGAAATAATCCTGATTACTTCATCATTTTCACGATAACAATGACAGACAACCAGCACTTTAGAATTATTACTTATTCCTAAAATAATAAATCTATCTTCATCCACAGAATGATCTGGATCTGCAATCAACTTTGCATTTGGATCATAAAAAACAGTTTTTGCTTCTTCAAATGAAACGTCATGTTTCTTGAAGTTTATTTCCGCCTTTTCTGGATCCCAGTCAAATTTTATTTCCATAATTATATTATAATTATATCTTGCTTATTTCGTCAATAAAAAGCACGGCTTGACCGTGCTTAGATTCCATATTATTTCTTATCTTTATAAGCATATCCAAAATTCATTGGAGGAGATGTCACAGAAATATACTCGAATACAACCTGGCTTTCGTTTCTCAATCCATGAATATCCCCGTCTGCAAATCGTACAACATCTCCTGGTTCAAAGATTTCTTCTTTACCATCAGCAAGAAGCAAAACTCCTTTACCACTTACAGCAATCCATATCTGCTCAGAAGTATCATGTTTATGTCGAGGCTGTTCATTATTCGGTTGTACAAATACTTTTGTAATAGTTATTCTTTCTGATTTGCTATTTTCTGGATTCAACAACTGAAACGATTTAACACCAGGGGTACTTAAAACTTTGATTTCAGATTTTTTTATTAATTCCATATTTAAAACTCCGTTGCCCACTGGGCAATCCACATAACATCCTTTCGACCTTTCCTTATAATATCACAAAAACCTATGCTTTTCCATCTAAATTGCTGCGGATCAAAAAAATCACATCTTTCTACCATAACTGTTCACAAGAATAAATCAACAATCGGCAGATTAGGCCTATCCTCACTAAACGGAGCAAAGACAAATCACATTCTGTCTATAGGGCTTTGAATGCCCGGACCGCCGCGACGGAAAAAGCCCTCGTACAATAACAAATCTCCCTATGTTAAATCCCCATATTGAGTACGCACGTCCTTTTTGTTATCATATACAATATCTTTTAAGAGGAAAATTATGATTACTTTAAAATTCGGCGGCACGTCGATGGAAAGCGCACGCCGCATCCTTTCATCCGCGGACATTATTATCTCTCGCGCGGAAGCAGGGCGCGTAAGCGTCGTCGTTTCCGCCGTCGCGGGCGTTTCGAATAAATTGCAGGAAAGCATCGACGCGTGCGTAAAAGGCATGCATGCAGAAAATTTTGTTCACGAACTGAGAAAAATTCACTCGGATATCTGCGAAGAGCTTCAGTCGAAACTTCCGGGTTTGAGTGCCGCGTCGGTTTTAAAAGAGCTTGTGCCGATTTTCGAAGAATACGAAAAATTATTAACCGGCTGCGTGTCTTTCGGCGAATGTCCCGGTACCGTTCACTGCCGCATCATGGGCATGGGAGAGCTTTTAAGCGCGCCGATCATGAAAGCGGTTTTGCTCGCAAAAGGGCAGAGCGTCATTTTGCTCGATTCGCGAAAATTCATCTTTACGACGGGCAATCACAGAGAAGGGGATCCCGATTACGCGAAGTGTGCCGAAGCGATGCTGCCGTACCGCGACGGAGAAAATCAATCGCAAACGCGCATTTTATTGTTTCCGGGCTTTATCTGCTCGTGGATACGCGGTACCGGCTGTGCTCCCGTTCCGGGACTGCTCGGCAGAAACGGTTCCGATTTTTCAGCTTCGATCATCGCCGCATCGCTCGGTTCTTCGAAAGTGGAATTTTGGACGGACGTCGACGGCATCTATACGGCCGATCCGCGCGTCGTAAAAGACGCGATCCTCGTCGATGACATGAGCTACGAAGAAGCGCTCGAACTCGCATTTTTCGGAAGCAAAGTGCTTCACCCGAAAACGATCGCGCCGCTTGCGGCAAAGGATATCGAAGCGTGGAGTAAAAACAGTCACCGTCCCGATGCCCGCGGTACGAGGATCGGACGCGGCCCTTTTGAAAGCGAAAAAAAAGTCGGAGATGTTCGCGGCATTTCGTGTTTGAAAAATACGGCGATGCTGAGCGTGAGCGGAACGAATATGCGCGGAAGAACCGGTATGGCAAGCAGAATCTTTGCCGCCGTTTCCCGCGCATCGATTTCAATTTTGCTCATTACGCAGTCGTCGTCGGAATATACGATTTCGTTTTGCATCCGCGATACGGAAGCCGACCGCGCCCTCGATGCGTTGAAAGCGGAATTCGAACTCGAAATAAGCGACGGCGTCATCAACCCGATCGAAGTGGAAAAAAACTGCGCAATCGTTTCGATCGTCGGCGACAACATGATTCAAAAGCGCGGAGTGGCATCACGTTTTTTTTCCGCGCTCGCTTCTCAAGACGTCAATATCATTGCGATCGCGCAAGGTTCGTCGGAGCGCTGTACGTCCTGCGTCGTGCTCGGCGAATACGGGGACACCGCCGTTCGCGCCGCTCACCGCTTCTTTTTCAACACGGCGCAGACTATCGAAGTGTTTGTGTTCGGAGCGGGAACGATCGGCGGCGCGCTCATCGACCAAATCCGCGACCAGAGGGAAAAGCTGCTTTCGGAAAACGTCGATATCCGCGTTATGGCGATTTCGACGGTCGACGGAATGTTCGTCGAAGCCGACGGCATAGATCTTGCATCGTGGCGGGAAAAAATAAAAGAGATGCCGCAGAAGTCGAGCGTCGATGAAATTATTAAATTCGTCAAAGAGACGAAACCGCTCAATCCCGTGTTCGTCGACTGTACCGCTTCCTACGATTTGCCGGAACGCTACATCGATCTGTTCAAAGCCGGTCTTTCGGTCGTAACGCCGAACAAGCGGGCGAACTCGATGAAGATCGATTATTATCGCGAGCTGCGGAAAATCGCAAACGGTATGAGGCGCCGCTTTCTCTACGAAGCGAACGTCGGCGCGGGGCTTCCCATCATCGACACGCTGCAGAATTTATTTAAAAGCGGAGATAAGCTTACGGGCTTTACGGGCATCATGTCGGGATCTCTTTCGTATATTTTCGGACGGCTCGACGAAGACGTGCCGTTCAGCAAAGCGGTACAAGAAGCGAAAGAGCTTCGCTTTACCGAGCCCGATCCGCGCGACGATTTGAACGGTATGGACGTCGCACGAAAAGCGCTTATCATCGCGCGAGAGGCGGGGGCTGCGATCGAACTCGACGATGTCAAAATCAACAAAGTGTTTCCCGATTCTTTCGATTCGTCGGGTACGGTCGAAGAGTTTATGAAAAAGCTCGAAGAAGTCGACGACTATTTTCATAAAAAGATCGCCGATCTTCGAAAAGAAGGCAAAGTGCTCCGCATGGGCGCGTCGATTAAAGACGGCACCTATACCGTCGGTATGCTCGAAGTCGGCAAAGACGATCCGCTCTACGGCGTAAAGGGCGGGGAAAATGCCTTTGTATTTCACACCGAACGCTATCAGCCGATTCCGCTCACCGTGCGCGGTTACGGAGCGGGTGCGGGCGTGACGGCGGCGGGCGTTTTCGGAGATATTTTGCGTACGGTAAGCTTTAATCCCGAAAAATAGAGAGGGTTGTCTCAAAATCGGCGGAGGCGCGCTATGGTTATCGTTTTAAAAAAGAATATTTCCGAAGACGACAGAAAAAAGCTCGCGCTCTTTCTCGCGCAAAATGATTTTAAAACGAATGAAATCGTCGGAGAAGAAGCGACGATCATCGCCGCCGTCGGCAAACTCAAAGTCGATCCGCGTGAAGTCGAAATACTTTCCGGCGTCGAGCGCGTCATTCCGATTTCAAAACCGTACAAGATGGCGAGCCGCGAGTTCAAGCCCGAAAACACCGTCGTCGAAATCCTTTCAAACCGCGGTCAAGTTATCAAAGTCGGCGGCATGCGCATCACGGCGATTGCAGGTCCCTGTGCCGTCGAATCACGGGAGCAGATGATGTGTGCGGCCGAAAGCGTTGCAAAAAGCGGAGCGGCCATGCTGCGGGGCGGCGCCTATAAACCGCGCACTTCTCCGTATTCGTTTCAAGGCTTGGGCGAAGAAGGCTTAAAATTATTAAAAGAAGCCGGCGATGCGTACGGTATGCCGGTCGTTACCGAAGTCGTCGCGTCGGAGTACATTCCCGTTATGGAAGCTCACGGCGTCGACGTGTATCAAGTCGGCGCGCGCAATATGCAAAACTTCGAATTGTTAAAGCGGCTCGGAAAAATCGATAAGCCGGTGATTTTAAAGCGCGGGCTTTCAGCGACGATCGAAGAGTGGCTTATGTCCGCGGAATACCTGCTTTCGTCGGGCTGCAAAAACGTGATTTTGTGCGAACGCGGTATCCGCACTTACGAGCGGGCGACGCGCAATACGCTCGATCTTTCGGCGATCCCCATTTTGCGGAGTATGACGCACCTTCCGATCATCGTCGATCCGAGTCATGCCCTCGGCATCCGTGATAAAGTGTCACCTATGGCTCTCGCAGCCGTCGCCGCAGGAGCCGACGGGATCATCGTGGAAGTGCACTGCAATCCCGATAAAGCGCTTTCCGACGGAGCGCAGTCGCTGTATCCCGAACAGTTCGATAAACTCATGCGCGACATAGAAGCGCTTTCGCCCGTCGTCGGAAAATCCCTCGTGCGTGTAAGGAACGCGGAAAAAAAGAGTGAAGAGTCCGGGCCAAAAAAATCGCACGAAGGCGTCGTATGCGCGTTCAGCGGAAAGCGGGGCGCCTATGCGGAGCAGGCGATATCGCGTTATTTTGACGGGGATGCGGCTTCTCTTTCGGTCGATTCGTTCCGCGAAATTTTTCAAAAGGTCGCAAGTGGAGAAGCGGATTACGGCATGGTGCCTATCGAAAACACGCTTGCGGGTTCGGTGTACGAAAACTACGATAACTTGACGCAGTTTGAAGATGTAAGCATCGTCGGTGCGGTGCTGCTTCGCATTCAGCATTCACTGCTCGGCGTCAAAGGCGCGTCGCTCGATTCGATAAAAACGGTGTATTCGCATCCGCAGGCGCTCAGTCAGTGTTCGAAATTTCTTCTGCGCTATAATTGGAGTAAAATCGAATGCGTTTCTACGGCGACGGCTGCAAGCGAAGTTGCCGAGCTCGCGTCGAAAGAAAACGCTGCGATCGCAAGCGCCGTCAACGCCGATTATTATAATCTTGAAGTGCTCAAAGATTCGATCGAAGACGACGCGGCAAATTATACGCGCTTTGTCGTCATTGCCCCGAATCACTTTGTCGATTCGAACGGCGGGAAGCGGACGGCCGATAAAAATTATAAAGCGTGGAACGCAAAGCCGAATACTGCATCGTTTATGTTCAGCGTAAAAAACGAACCGGGCGCGCTGTGTACTTGTCTCGGCGTATTTCGGTTGTCCCGTCTCAATTTGACGCGGCTCGAATCGCGTCCGATTCACGGCGAGCCGTGGCGTTATCGTTTTTACGCGGACGCGGAGCTTCCTGAAGACGAGCGCGATGCCGCTTCGTACGTCGACGGCGTGATGACCGCGCTCAAAGCGGAAGCCGAAGACGTGCGGCTCCTCGGCATTTACGCCGAAAGCAGAAAAAAGATATAGGCGCGGCAATGAGGTTTGTATGAAAAATTACGTGATATCGATTCTCGTGGAAAATCATGCGGGCGTTTTGAGCCGCGTATCGGGGCTTTTTTCCAGGCGCGGTTACAACATCGATTCTCTTACCGTGTGCGCGACCGAAAATCCCGAACAGTCGCGCATGACGATCGTCGTAAAGGGCGACGAATACATCCTCGATCAAATCGAAAAGCAGCTTGCAAAGCTCGTCGAAGTGATTTCGATTCAGCACTGCGATCCCGCGAAAACCTGCGAACGCGAAATGGCGCTCATCAAAGTAAAGGCCGGTGCGGAAAACAGGGCGGCGATCATCGGAACCTGCGATATCTTCCGCGCGCACATCGTCGACGTAAGCACGGGATCCGTGATCATCGAAGCGACCGGCAGCGAAGAAAAAATCGCGAGCCTCATCGCCCTCCTCGAACCTTACGGCATCCTCGAATTTGCCAAAACGGGATTGAACGCGATGGGGCGCGGCGAGGACGTTTTAAAATAATCATGCACGGCTTCGAACCGCTTCCGGGAACGGAAAATGCCTGGGCAAAAAAATCCGGCAAAAAGATCCGGCGCGTGCTCGGCATCGATCCGGGACTTGCATCGACGGGATTCGGAGTGGTCGATTATAAAGACGGCCGCTACCGCATGGTAAGCTACGGCGTCATAGAAACCGCTGCCCGCACTCCGCACGGCGAACGCCTTTTGGCGCTGTACGCACGGCTCTGTTCGATCATCGAAGAATTCTCTCCCGGAGAAGCGGCGATGGAAAAACTGTATTTTGCGCGCAATACGTCTTCCGCGATGGGTGTTGCCGAAGCGCGGGGAGTGGCAACGCTGTGCATCGCTCAGCACGGTATCTCTCTCGGAGAATATACACCCAATCAAATCAAACAGGCGGTGACGGGGACGGCCGCAGCGGACAAGGCTCTCGTCGAAAAATACGTAAAACTCCTCCTGGCTCTCGAAGCCGAACCGAAGCCCGATCACGCAGCCGACGCGCTCGCGGGCGCGCTCACGCATTTGCACTATGCAAATGTTTTGTGATATAGTGGTCTCATGTTCAACAGCCTTACCGGCACGATTACCGGGAAATCTCAAAACACGGTTTCGATCGATACGCACGGCATCGAGTGGATGCTCACCGTACCCGGCTCTTCGCTCGATGCGCTTCCCCGCGTCGGAGAAGAGGGCAGGATATTTACGTATCTCGTGCATAGCCAAGATATCATGTCGCTTTACGGTTTTGCGTCGGACGAAGAACGCTCTCTTTTTTTCGACCTTTTAAAAGTCGACGGCATCGGCCCGAAGGCTGCGGTAAAGATTCTGACGAATATCGCGGGAAGCGATCTCGTTTCGGCTCTCGACAAGGGAGACGTTTCCGTGCTCGAGCGGATTCCGGGTATCGGAAAAAAGACCGCGGCGAAAATGCTGCTTGCACTCAAAGGCAAACTGACCATTCCGGGCGCCCCCGATACCCGCCGCGTAAGTGCGAATCCCTTTGAAGCGGTCGTCGCATCTCTCGTATCTATGGGCTATGAACGAAAGATATGCGAAGGTGCGGTCGCATCTTCGGCTTCGAGTCTTTCAAAGACGGGCGGCTGGGACGCGAAAAAACAAACCGAAAAAGAGGATGCGGTGTTCCGCCGCGCCCTCACGGAGCTTGCACAATGAGCGGAAAACGCAAAATACGCACCGACGCTGAAATGCACGATGAAAATGCCGCACTTGCCCCGTCCCTTTCCGCTCCGGAGGATTTTTCCCGCATCGTCCGCGCCGATTTTTCAGGTGAAGAGGACGCACAGGAAAACAAACTCCGCCCTCAGCTTTTAAACGAATTCCTCGGACAGGAGACGACGAAAAAAAATCTTTCGGTCTTTATCGCCGCGGCGCGGAACCGGGAAGAAGCGCTCGATCACCTCTTTTTAATCGGGCCGCCGGGACTCGGCAAAACGACGCTCGCTCAGATCACCGCGCACGAACTCGGCGCGGATTTTAAGATAACCTCTGCACCCGCGCTCGACAAACCCAAAGACCTCGTCGGCATCCTTTCGACGATTACGCCGCGGACGGTATTTTTTATCGATGAAATCCATCGGCTCAAGCCCGCGATCGAAGAAATGCTCTACATCGCGATGGAAGACTTCGAACTCGACTGGGTGATCGGTCAGGGAGCGGCAGCCCGCACGGTGCGCATTCCGATTCCTCCGTTTACGCTTGTCGGAGCGACGACGCGGGCGGGCAGCGTATCGACGCCTCTTGTCAGCCGCTTCGGTATCATCGAGCACTTGAATTATTATACGGGCGAAGAGCTCGCTTCGATCATTCACCGTTCCGCGAAGCTGCTTTCCGTTTCGGTCGACGACGATGCGGCCTTTCTCATCGCATCGTGTTCGCGCGGAACGCCCCGTGTCGCAAACCGCGTACTCAAGCGTATGCGCGATTTTGCGCAAGTGGACGGACGCGGCAGGATCACAAAGGATATCGTCGAAGCCGGTCTTTCACGCCTCGAAATCGACAGTCTCGGCCTTGAGCGTTACGACAGAACGATTTTGCGTTCGGTTATCGAAAACTTCGGCGGCGGGCCGGTCGGAGCGGAAACGCTTGCGATATCCGTCGGAGAATCGCTCGATACCCTCGTCGATTACTATGAACCCTATCTCATTCAATGCGGACTTTTGCAGCGGACGAACAGGGGACGACTTGCGACTGAAAAAGCGTACAAACATCTCGGCATCGAAGGAGCGATTCGTCATGAAAACGACGGACTTTTATTTTGATCTGCCGGAAGAGCTTGTCGCGCAGCACCCGTCGGGTATACGGGGCGAAGATAAACTCATGCGCCTCGATAAGAAGAGCGGCAGCGTTTCGCACTTCGATATGCGCGATCTTCCCGACTTGCTTGAGCCCGGTACGCTCGCCGTCTTTAACGATTCTCGAGTCCGCCGCGCGCGTGTGTTCGGCGTAAAAGAGACGACCGGCCGCGAATGCGAGTTTATGTTTTTACATCAAATCGATGAAAAAGGCTTTCTGTGGCGTACGATGGTAAAGGGCGCAAAAAAGCAAAAGCGCGGCATGCGTTACGCGTTTCCGGACGGCTTTTTCGGCGTTATCGAGGGAGAAGATGCCGGAACGGAATTTCGAAATCTCAAGTTTGACAATCCGATTTCCGAAAGCTGGTTTGAAAAAAACGGTCACATACCGCTTCCTCCTTACATCAAGCGAGGCGATACGGCTTCCGATGCGGAGCGCTATCAAAACGTGTATGCAAAGACGACCGGGAGCGCAGCTTGTCCGACTGCCGGCCTTCACTTTACCGAAGATATGCTTTCGCGCCTGAAAGAGAAGGGAATCGATATCGCGTGGGTGACGCTCCACGTCGGGCTCGGAACCTTTTTGCCCGTACGCGAAAGCGAAATCGAAAAACACAAAATGCACGAAGAAGCGTACACGGTGCCCGACCTTACCGCGCAAAAGATCAACGATGCAAAACGGAGCGGGAGACGCGTGCTTGCCGTCGGAACGACGTCCGTGAGAACGCTCGAATCTTCATGCGATGAAAACGGTTTTGTAAAAGCGGGGTCGGGGAGTACGCATATTTTTATGTATCCCGGTTTTCGATTTAAAGTCGCGGACGAACTCTTTACGAATTTTCACACGCCCGAATCGACGCTCATCATGCTTGTGAGCGCTTTTGCCGGGCGAGAACATATTTTAAATGCGTATAAAATCGCCGTAGAAAAGCGTTACCGTTTTTTTAGCTACGGAGACGCGATGCTCATCCGCTGACGCTTCACTCGCTGAGTTCTTTTAAGCCTTTCATTTCGCGTTCGAGGAAAACCGATAAGATCGTCCGTAAAAGCACGATGCCGCCGAGCGTCAAAAGTTCGATGAGCGCGGGATTTAAAATCGTCTTTATGATATCGGCTGCGATGAGGAGTTCGAGACCGAGCAAAAGATAAACGCCCAAATCCGAACGGATGATCATGATTGTGCGAAGTTTTTCTTTGCCGCTGAAATGCAGCACTTCTCCTTTGATGAACTGCACGACGGCGATGAGCGCACCGTAGATGACGACGGCGATGCTTATGACGCTTATAACAAATTCGATGTGTTCGAGAATCGGATATAAAATCTCTTTCATGGTTTTTACAACTCCTGTAAAAATAATTTTATTAATTTTTCTGCAGCATCCGCTTCGTAATCGCTTTATGTCAGCTGTTCGAGCGAATAGCGCGTCAAATTGATAAATTGTGTCCGTAAAATCGGATTGTACGAAACGTCTTTTGCCGCTTCGTCGAATTGCAAAGCGGCCGTGTCGGTAAAAAGCGAGATGTCTTTTGCCGCAAGCGGCAAGCGCGTTCCGATGAGGCGGTTTTCGAGTTCGATACAGCGAAACGTCACCGCCCCCGAAAACGCGAGTTTGATATTCGTTATCATGTTTTTTTCGTTGTCTGCAAGAAACGCAAACGAAGCGCTCGTCTCGGTAATTTTCCGGTCGGCTCCGAGACGGCGGAATACCGTTACGTCCCAGTCGCCGAGGGGTATGCGGATGTTCGATAAAATCGAACCGTGCGGTATGCCGGTAAAATTGAGGAGCGGCACGTAGACGGAGTCGAGCGAGCTTTTTAATTCGAGCCTCGCATCGAGGGCGAGAAGCGGGGCGTAAAGCGTACGCCGTATTCCTTTTGCACAGATATTGCCGCCGAGGGTCGCGATGTTCCGCACAAAGGGGTTTGCGATGCTTTTGACCGATTCGGTAAGCGCTTCGGGAACCCGCGCGCTCGCAAGCGAGAGAATGTCCGAAAGCGTAACGGCCGGTCCGCAGTCGATATACCGTTCGTGCATCGTTATGGAAGCGAGATCGGAGATGCCGTGAACGGAAATCGCTTTTTGAGGCATACGCTCAAGGGATGTGCAGCCGCCGACGACTTCGAGAGCCGATACCGATGTGAGCTGGTAAAACAATTCGGCTGTCGTCTTTGCAAAGAAAAACGTGTGATTATTTTGCATTTTTTTGCGCTCCCATGCGCTGCACTCTAAAATCGAAAGCATAGAGGATGCCGTCGACGAGCATATCGGTGTTTGTACAGCACGGCGAAAGAAGCGACACTTGCTCCGCGATTAGCTTTCTTGCGGGCTTTACGGCGGTGTTTAAAACAGTCTGTGCCGCAAATATTTTTCCTGCGTTGCAATAGCCGCACAACCGTATGCCGGCTTTATTAAACCCCTTGGCGATGTCTCCGTAGTCTTCGGTTTTTGTAAAAGCGTCGAGCGTCACGATATCGGCATCCCGCGCGAGGGCAGCGGGAACGATGCAGCTCGGAACGGCTTTGCCGTCAAGGCAGACGGTACACGCGCCGCATACCCCTTCGCCGCAGCCGCACTTTGCCGAAAGGCGGCCGCCTCTTCTGAGCACGTTTATCAATTTTTCGTACGGCAAAGCTTCGAGTAGGGTTTTTTCACCGTCGAGCGTCACAGGTATCTTCATGCGTTTTCTCCGGAAAGATTTTGCGTTTTGGAATGCATCGTTTCGGCACTGCACGGCAGTTCGCGTATGCAAAAGCCGAGTGCCTGCGAAAGAGCGGCCGAAAAGGCTGCGGGGATAATGCTGTGTACGAGGTTTCCGATTTGAGACGGAGGAGAGTCCGACTGCACAAACGAAATATGCACGCCGTCGCACGAGATCGTCTCTCCTTTGACGAGCTGTACGAGTTCCTGTTGGATCGCGATACGGATCGTATTTTCGGCTGCCCGCAGCGCGAACACTTGTCCGCAGTCGATCGTTATCCATATTCCTTTGATGCGTTCTTTGTACGTATAGGGATCGAGTTCGATTTCGACGACAGCGCATCCGAACGAACTCGTGTAAAAGGGGACGCCGGAAAAAGTTTCTTTGTTCCACAGCTTTTTGATTGCCGGCGGAAGACCTCTTTTTACGGTGATCGGAAGAGCTTGTTTTGCCGCTTTCTTTTTTTCGAGTTCGGTGCAGCACTGATGCAAAAGCTGTGTCGTAATGCTCAAGCTGCCGTAGATACTGTTCGGCGTCGGCAAATCGCTTCCGCTCTGTTCGTCCGGCGATATCGTGACGGCGGACGAAGATACTTTGAGCAGGGATGATACGAGCTTTGTCCAAATATCCGAAATCGTCGCGGACGGGACGGGAGAGTGAATCGTCACCGTTTCGTCTTCTTCGAGCGTCACCGATACCTTTTGTTTTTCCGTAACGAGATCGTTGTTCAAATAGCCCGAACCGCCGAAGGCGCAAGCCATGCCGATACCGCGTATCGGCAGCGCAAAAAAAGTATCGAGCGAATCGGACTTTTCGGCCGCATCGATTTTAAATGCGGCGTATTTGCGGTTATAATCGCTTATTTTGACGGCGTTCGCGATTGCAGCTTCCGTTTTACCCGTGCGGAACGTAAAGGGCATGGTGCTTTGTTCGGAAGCGGTACGCATATTTTTTATGCGGAATTCGGACGGTAGTATCTCGGCGCGTTCGGCTATTTGCTGCACGTGGTTTTCGATCGCAAAAAACGCCTGCGCGTCGATGATATCGGCGAACACGGATGTCGGAGAAGAAGGCGAGGTCGCGGCTTTCGCACTTATTAAAATGTTTGGGATATCGTATACGCCGCACGAAGCGATCGCGAGGCGATCGACGATTTCCTGTGCGAAGGGATTACAGTATCCGACGTCGGCTTCGATCGAAATCTTTGTCGCCAGTATATCGCCCGCTTTCGAAACGGCGCTCTCGCACGTGATAGAGGCGGCGACTCCGGGCTTCATAAAGGTTTTGTGTTCTTCGCGGGAAAGCGAAAGCTTTACCGGCTTTCCCGTCAAATATGAGGCGAGAGAAGCTTGGATGACGAGCGTCGCGTTGCGCCACATACCGTTCGCATCGTGTCCCGACGTATTCGTTCCCTTTATGACGATGCGGTCTTCGCCGATTTTGAGCGCGGCTGAAACGGCGCTTTTGAGATAGAGCGGCCACTGCGTCGGTGCAAAGATCGTGAGTGTACCGTTTTCCATAAAGCAAAACGCGCCGTTCGTTTCCGGCCACGACGGCTGCACGGTGTTTTGCACCCATGTACCCGATACGACGTAATCGGCATTTCGAAACAGTTCTTCCGCTTTGCTTTCGGAGCGGAAGCAGCCCGTTTGTACTGTGCGTTCGGCGACGACTTCACTCGTTTTTTCGTTCGAGTCGGCACCGTCTTGCGCAATCGGAACGGGCGTGTCCTCCGGCGCATCGATGTACATTGCGTGTGCGATTTTTAAAAGCTTTTTCGATTCGCTCTTTTCTTTCGGCAGCGTCACCGCAGGCAGCGCGTAGCCCTTTGCAACCGAGCGCAGCGCCGATTCGACCGTCGCGCTGTCAAAGGCTATTTCGATTTTGCTCGTGAGCTCGTACACGGTCTCTTCGTCCGGCCCGACGATGATACCGACGGGTTCTCCGAAATACGAAACACGCTCGGTACAGAATACGGGTGTGTCTGATGCAAGCGTGCGCATCGCATTTTTTCCGGGAATGTCACGCGCGGTAAAAAACGCATAACCTTCAGGCAGTTCGGGAACGGATATGCCGACGATCGTACCCGACGACACGGGACCTCTCACGAGCGCGCCGTAAAGCATATCGGCTTTGATACAGTCGGTGTAGTATTCATACACGAGCAGCGGCTCTTTTTTCCCTTTTTTGTCGCTTTTCTTTTTCGCTTTTTCAGGCATGGTGTACCGCTCCTATGGATCCGACCGCTTCGATGACGCTGTCCGTCATATCGCTTGTCATACCGGGCCACAGCGGGATCGAAATCGTCGATGCGAAACGTTTTTGTGCATTCGGAAAATGAAACGCACGGAATTCGGGATACAATTTTTTCCAGTACGTAAAATGAAAGAGGGGTATAAAGTGCACCGAAACGCCGATGCCGCGCGACTGCAGTTCTTTTGCAAAGTCGTCGCGGGAAATCGTGAGCGCATCCGGTTTTATACGCATGAGGTAGAGATGCCATGCGTTTCCCTCTCCGTCGGGAGGGACTTCGATAAAGTCGAGTTTTGAAAACGCATCGTCGTATTTTTTTGCAACAGCTTTCCGCGCTTCCAAAAATGCGCGGGCTTTTTTCAACTGTTCGATGCCGAGCGCGGCGAGGATATCGGGCAAATTGAATTTATAGCCGCATTCGGCGATATCGTATTCCCACGAAGCGCGGGGGGACGTATAGCGATCCCATGCAGCTCTGTCCATGCCGTGCATACGCATGAGCGCGATGCGCTTTGCAAGCTTTTCATCGCGTACGCATACCATACCGCCTTCGCCCGTCGTTATGGTCTTTGTCGCGTAAAACGAAAATACGCCTGCGTCTCCGATCGTTCCCGCGTAACCGAGCTTTGTCGGAGAAGGGAAGGAGTGCGCCGCATCTTCTATGACGCGGACATCGTACGCTTTTGCAAGGGCGCATATTTTTTCCATACGGCACACGTTTCCGGCGATGTGTACCGGCACGATCGCTTTTACTCGCTTTCCGTTTTCGCTCTGCAATATGGCTTCGATGTTTTGCACGTCGATATTGTAGGAATCTTTTTCGATGTCGGCAAAAAATACGTCCGCTCCCAAATGCCGCGCGCATGCGGCGGTCGATACGAACGTGTAGGGCGTCGTGATTACGGCGCTTCCCTTTGTAACGCCGCACGCATCCATCGCGAGGATCATACCGCTCGTATTGCTGTTTACGGCAAAGCTTTGCACGTTTTGCACATCGAGCGAAAGCGCTTCTCTTGCGCTCAGGACGTCGCTTTTCACAGCGTTCATCATGTCGGAAAAATCGCTTTCAAAACGCAGCGCGTATTTTCCCGTCGTGAGCCAGCCGCTTTTAAGCACTTCGAGCACCGCCCGCTCTTCTTCGATGCCTATAGCGGGGCGGGAAAAGGGAACGTGTATGTCAGCCACGGTTTGCCTCCGCGTAAAAGGCTTTGAGAGAAGGGACGTCTTCGGAAAGTACGGACACGAGATATTGTTTGTTGCGGTATTTTTTTTCTTCACCTGAAGTGCGGAAACATACGGGATAGAGCTTTTCAAGGAGCGAGCGCAAGTGCGCTTCGGCGTACGGCGTGTTTTTCAAACGCATAATTTTTTTGTACGAAGTTTTTTGCGCTTCTTCTTCGGGAAGCCGTAAGGGTTCGATGGCCCGCTCTCCTTTTCTCGCTCCGGTAAATACGATGTCGATGTCTTTGTACGGTTCGAAACCGCTGAAACGGATAATCTGTTCGGCGAGCTCCGTTATCTTTACGGGCTGCCCCATATCGAGGAGGTAGGACGAACCGTTTTCGCCGACGCCGCCCGTACGCAAGACGAGGGAACACGCTTCGGGTATCGTCATAAAATAGCGCTCCATAGCTTTGTCGGTGACGGTAACGGGGCCTCCGTTTTTAATCTGTTCCATAAAGAGCGGTAAAATGGAACCGCGCGAACCGAGTACATTGCCGAAGCGGACGAACATAAACGATGTTCCGTCCCGCGCTTTATCGGCATAGGAGAGCACGAGTTTTTCGCACAGCATTTTCGATACGCCGTAGACGGAAACGGGACTGACGGCTTTGTCGGTCGAAACGAGCACGAAGCGGCGGACACCGTGAGCGATGCACGCATCGAGAAGATTTTTCGTGCCGAATACGTTGTTTTCGATCGCGGCGACGGGATTTTCTTCCATGAGCGGAACGTGTTTATAAGCCGCACAGTGAAAGACGACGTCGCATTTCGTGTGCGAAACGATGTAGTCGACATAGTCTTTATCTTTCATGTCGCCGATGATAGGCACGACCGTCGCTTTTTCGCCGACGCCTTCTTTTTGCAAAAGGTGCAGTTCGCGGTCTATTTGATAGATGGAATTTTCGCCGTGACCGAAGAGGTACAAACGTTCGGCTCCTCCCGACAAAAGCTGACGCGAAAGCTCCGAGCCGATGGAACCTCCGGCTCCCGTGATGCACACGCGCTTTCCGCGCAAGTACGAAAGACTTTCTTTCAGCGAAATCGTTACGGGCGTGCGTCCGAGTATGTCCAGCGGATCGATATCTCGCGCCTGCACCAAATGCGCCGTACCGTTTACGATCTGGCTCACGCTCGGAAGAATTTTGATATGCTTAAAGCCGCCCGATTTGAGCGTTTCGTAAATTTCTTTTATCCGTTCGACGCTTGCGCTCGGAATCGCGATGATCGCTTCGTCGCTGTCGGTACAGCGGATAATCTTTGCGATGTCGGCAACAGGACCGAGCACCGGAATGCCGTCGAACTCCTGGCCGATGAGCGATTTGTCATCGTCGAGAAAGGCTGCGACTTTGCCGAATATTTTTTTACGCTTGATGTCGCCGGCAATGGAAATGCCTGCAAATCCCGCGCCGATTATGTACAAATGCTTGTCGGATCTGTTCACGGTTTTTCATTATAGCACAGCCGTCCGCGTTTTACAATTCGATAAACGACTCTGTAAAAGCCGTGCGGCCGCACTTCACAGACGGAACGATACGGGTATGCTACTCGCTCGAATTTCGTTTGACTTCCGCTTCGCTTGCGCGGATGTATACGGGGCCGTCGAAATCGGCAAGCGGTTTTTCTCCCGCTGCGATTTTCGCTTCGGCGAGTGCAAAGAGCGAGTCGGTCGTAAGTTCCGAAAAATCGAGCGCATACAGCGTTGTGCCGACACCGTTTTGTCGGGCGGCTTCGGCAAAACGCTTCGCATCGGGTCCCGTGCAGAGCGCTTCTTTCGCATCTTTTAAGGCATGCAGTATCGTTTCGATTTCATAATCTCCGGACGGAAGCATTTCCGTTCCGCTTTCGAAAACCGCTGCGTAGAATCTGTGTTTTTTCGCATCGATTGCGGAAACGACGGGAAAGGGGAGGGCGCGGTAGGGATAGGCGTAGACTTCGAGTGTCGGGATGCCGTAGATGGGCGCGCCCGTCGCCTGTTCGACGGCTTTAAGCGCGGCAAAGGCGAGCCTGAGTCCCGTAAAAGAACCCGGTCCTCGGCAGAGCGCCGTATAGTCGAGCTCCGCTATCCGTAAGCCCGCTTTCGATACGGCGGCATCGATTGCGGGAAGGAGCGTTTCCGATTGTTTCATGCCGATATCGTAGACCGAAGAGACGACGGCATCATCGTTTTTTGCAGCGACTGTAAGGCGCGTTCCGGCGGAATCTATCGCAATCGCTTTCACATAATCCTCCCGAAAAATCTAAATGCGCCCTACCGTATCGTTTCGTGCGGCCAGTTGGAGATGCGCACGGTGCGCGAGCCGTCGTCGTTTACGCCGATGTCGATCGCAATCGCCGTATCGGGCAGTTCACTCATGATCTTTTCGCTCCATTCGATAACGCATACGCCCTCTCCGTAAAGCATATCGTCCGTTCCGAGATTGATAAAATCTTCGGCGCCGTCGAGACGATAGACGTCCATGTGGTAGAGCGGCATCGTTCCCGAATATTCGCTGATGAGACAAAAAGTGGGACTCGTGATTTCATCGCGTATGTCGAGGGAACGTGCGATGCCCTTGGTGAGCGTCGTCTTTCCTGCAGCAAGCGGACCGCGCATGGCAAGTATGTCGCCTTTTTTCAGGAGCGCGCCGATTTTTTGTCCGAGCGTTTCGGTTTCTTCGGCGCTCTTCGTCGTAAAGGTCATAGGGGCAGCTTTCCTTTGGAATCCGCTGTGATGATATATGTCCTCAATGCGCTTTTAATCGGAACAACGGGATAGTTGATCGGTTCCGAAATGATTACGTCGATTTTTTTTGTACCGAGCGGATCGGTTTCTATGCTGAACTCCACAGGCGTCTCAAAATCGCCTCCGGGAAGCTCTATGATAGCCTCTCCTTTGAATTTGCGGAGATAATAAATGCTGCCTTCTTCGCGGCAGATGTTCCGAATTTCTACAACTCTCATTTCTGTACGATACCGTAATAAAGTTTAATAATCAAGACGGGATATTCCGTTCGTCGTCCGGTACGGCGCCGTATCGATACACGTATGCGAAGATGCGATTCCGTGCTTTATCGGATATGTCCGTAAAGAGAACGCCGAGGGAAAACGTATTGTTTGCGGGGTTTTTATGAACGCCGACGATGAGTCCCGTCGCTTCGTATGTCGTTTCGGAAAGCATGATCGAAACGCGCAGACGCTGGTTTTCTTTTATCGGGAGATTCGTCACAATCGCGCAGCTGTCCCCGGAAACGTTCGCAAGGATGCCGTTGTGCGGTTTTGTTTTTTCCTGTCTGTCGTTCGCCGCAAAAAAAACGCAGGGAACGTTGATGGCACTGCGCTTCGATTTCCGCTTTGTCTGCGGCTGCAGATCGTTTGTATGCGACAATATCATCTCAGTACCGTCGTCGAAACCGATCGAATAACGGATGACGCGTGTTTGAAAGCGGTAGGTCATACCGCTCCTCGTCATAAACACGAAATCGCTTTTTGAAAGCGGGGCGGGTTTACGTTCCGAGTTGTATAGCGTTCGCGGAATGGAAAGCGTCATATTTTCCGCCGTATTTTTTTTCAAGGTGCATCGGATCTGTACGCCCGGCAACAACAAAAATGAAAGTTTTGTCTCTTCGGGTATGCCTGCCGTCGACGTGATCCACGTATCCGCTGCGTCCTGTATTTCGATTTTACGGCGGAGTCTGAAAAGAGACGTGATCTTTTTTTCGGAGCTGCCGTTTTTTACCATCGCGGCGTAGTGAGCGTTGAAGAGTTTATCGACTTCGGCCGCATTGTAGATGAGATAGCTTATATTGGGCGCTTTATTCGCGCGGCAGATCTCCCACAAAAGGGAAGCTTCGTCCTTCGAAAGCGAAAGCCGCTTTGCCGTCTTTTCGATGTCGCCGTAGGTCGTCGGCCGTTTTTTTTGCGCTTCAATCCATTCGGGAGAAGAGCGGATGCGCTTTCGTATTTGATACAACAGGTAGATGACGAAAAAGACGAGTATGATAAAGGCGGGGATGAGTAAATATGCGTAATACTTTGTCGCAAGCCGCGCTTGGAGAGGCGTGATGCCGCTCGGTACGTTATAGCGCATGGAAAACCTCCAGCGCTTTTGAGGCAAGCTTTAAACGCGGACATATTTCGTATTCGGCCAAATCGCCGACGAGCACCGTATCGTTCGCTTTGAGCGCTTCTTCGAAGTCCGAAAGTACGGGTGTAAGGTCGGCAAAAAACTCGGACACTTGTTTTCCGTCTATGACGATTGCGCTGTAGGTGTCGGGAAAAAGGGATGCCAGAGAAGCCGTCCGACAAAAAACTTCGATATCGTCGGCAAGCTCTGCGATCGATTTCGTCGCTTCTTTTCCTTTGCCGTTTTGCAGATCGACGGGAACGCGTTCCATGCGTTCGGCAAGCGATGAAAAAAGACCGGAAAGCTTTTTAAAAGAATCGGCTATCGACTGTTTTGTCACAACTTCGAATTCTATTTTCATCGCAGGTGCAAGCGGAAGCTTTGCATATTCGTCGAACGAAGAAGCGTCGACTTTTTGCCCGTCTATGTAGATACCGATGACGGCAGCGTCGTTTTCTTCGCATGTCGCTTCAAACGAGCGTAACACGTCTCCGATCGTTTTTTCGCCTTCAAGCGTCACGTCGATTTTTGCACCGTTGACAAATAAATCCATAACAATTCCTTAATCGATTTTTTTTATTCGTTATTTCTGTTGTTTCGCCGCATAAAATTCGAAATGGTCGTCTGCTGGTTTTCGAGACTGTTCAGCGACCCTTCCATGCTCGCAAACTTTCTTCGAAGCTCTTTTTCTTTTTTATCCATCTGCGTTTCGAGCTGCGCTATCTTCGTTTCGGACGATTTGATGCGCGTGCCGAGCGCGCTTATTTTCGTGCCGATGATGCCGCCCGTTTGAACGTATGCGCCGAGTTCGCGATCCAATCGGTATGCGATGCCCGAATCGACTATGAGGTCTCCGTCGCTGTCATAGCCGAACATATTTTTAATATCTTCAAGGTGAGAGGTGAGGGCGGCGTCGAGTTTTTTTTCATCGATTTCGAGATAACCGCGCAGCCGGCTCGGCGTATAGCCTCCGGTGCTCCCGCTCGCGTTCGTCGAAATGCCGATTTGCGAGAGCATTGTTATGACCGCATCTCCTTTTGCCTGATAGCGCGCGCTTTGAATCGCTTGAAAATTCGATTTCATGCTCGTAAGCGAAAAGTCGCCCATAAAAAGACCGAGCCGCTCTTTTTCTTTTTCGCGCCGGTCGTCGGAAAGGTAGGTGAGCTCGTCGACGATTTCGCTTTTGTTTTGCGAAAGGATATTGATTTGCGCGATCGATTCGTTGTATTTTCCGACGAAAGTGATGAGCGCGTCTTTTGCCGATTTGACATCAGGATCTATTTTGATCGTCGCCGTCCTTTCGGTTTTTTCATGTACGTGGAGCGTTACGTCGGGCACGACGTCGTCGATATCGTTCGTCGGCCGCTTGATCGTAATGCCTTCGTACGTGATGATCGCATCTTGCGCCGTCGATGCGGCATTGTTCGGCGTAAAACCGCCTGCGGACTTCGGATCGTAGAGCGAAACGGACGACATTGTAAAAGCGCTTCCCGTGTTCCTGTTTCGGATGACGATCGAAGCGATACCCGGGTAATCGTTCATGTCGATATCGACAGTCGTTTTGTCGCTCGTCAAAATATTCGGCGTCGCGATTTCTTTTTCGCTCCCGTCGCTCATGGCCGCGTAGACGACGCTTGCCGACGTTACGGGTAAAAGATCCGTGTTTTTCGTTTCCGTATTTTTCGGAAGCATGGTATCCGACGGATTGTTGTCGATGACGACATCCTGAAACGACGCATAGCCTGCGCTCGGAAGTTCGGGCGCAAGCGGTCTTTTATTGAGCGCTTCCGTTACGTCTTCGACCGCTTCTTTTGTGAGCGTAAACGAAATACGCTTTCCTTCATTTCCCTGCGGCACTGCAAGGGAAAATCCGCTTCTCGGCGGAATCGTCACGCTTCCGTTTGAAACGGCGATTGCCGCATTCGTGAGGCGAGGGAGTCCTTCCTGTTCGAGGGAGGTCGTTTGCGGCGGAGCGGGGCGGAATTCCGTTTTTACCTTTCCGAATGACGCCGCATCCGATTTTACCGCTCTTATCATCCCCGTTTCGATCGCAAAGGTTTTCGCTTCGTCTTCAAACGTGAGACGGTTCGCTTCTCCCGTTTTTTTCGATTCGATGAGGATCGTTTTCGTTCCCGCCCCCGATCCGATGACGAGCGAATTGATAAGATCGCCGCCTCTCTTGTTGAGCGCTTTTGAAAAATCGGTAAGAGAGCCGCCTTTCCAGTTAAACGAAACGGATTTGTCGGCGACGCGAAACGTGTAAGTGCCTTGGGGGACTTTTGTGTTATCGGGGAGTTCGGACGATAAAAAACGGTCGGCGGTCGCCGGCTGTATGACGTTGACTTTAAATGATTGATACTGCGCGCCCCGATTCGCATCCGCCGTAATCGCGTATTCGTCGGATGATGAGGCGAGCTTATTGTTGAACGGATTTTCGTGGGAATACAGCGTTTTAACGCTGTCGCGGAATTCCGTCAACTTTCGGTTAACGTCCCGCCACGCGTTTTGCTGCGCTTGGTAGGTTTTCAGCGTGTCCTGTTCCCTTGTGAGCGGGACACGCTCAACCTTCATAAGTTTTTCTACCGTGTCGTTCGTGTTGTATTTGTCGGTGACACCCGGTATGTTCAATCCTGGCATAATCCGCGTTCGTCCGAACGATTCGATTAAATCATTTCGTCAAAAAGCAAACCGATCGCTTTTTTCATGCTGACTTTCATCTTCTGTATATCTTCGGACGGTATCTCCTTGATCACCTTGTTGGTGCTCGGATCCAATACGCTGATGACGACTTGTCCGAGCTCTTCATTGACACTGAAGCGCAGGCTCCTTCGTCCCATCACCATATCGGACAGCCGTTGGAGCTGCTGTGCGTTTTCCCGTATTTCGGCGAGATTTTGTGCAATGTTTTGCGCTACTTCAGCTCCTCCCGGCACCGAGCGGGCGACTCCCGCCGTCGCCGTACCGGCACCCGGTATTTGCGGAGCGACTTTGAAGTAGTTCTGGCCATCCATTGCCAAAGCCTGCCCGATACTGCTGGTAATTGTATTCATAGGGCAATCCTCCTGAAAAAGAACGGGAAGGGGCGCATCCTTTCCGTTACGTTTATTGTCAAAAAGACGACATCCGGTTGTCTCTCGGACAATAATCCGATTTCTTTACTGCAGCAGCGCTAAAACGTTTTGCGTTTGGCTGTTTGCCTGTGCAAGCATCGCGGTTCCCGATTGTGTGAGAATCGAGTTTTTCGTGTAGTCCACGATTTCCGCAGCCATATCGGTATCTCTAATACGCGATTCGGCAGCCTGCATGTTTTCCGCAGCGACGTTTACGCCTTTTGACGCCATCTCGAAGCGGTTTTGATACGCACCGAGATCCGCCCGTTGTTTCGTTACTCGAAGCAGCGCGCTGTCTACGGCGCCGAGCGTGGCGTTTGCCAAGTCCGGCGTTGCAATCGAAATCTGCTCGTTGTCACCGTTTGCGTTTTTCAAGCCGAGCGCCGTTGCCGTCATCGTGCCGATGTATACGCGGACGTTTTGGTCGACGTTTGCACCGACATGGAACTGCATCGTCTTTGCGCCGTCCCAGCGGCCGAAACTGCCCGTAAGCATATTCATGCCGTTGAATTGCGCTTGACTTGCGACACGATCGACTTCCGACACAAGCTGAGAAACCTCAACTTGAATCTGCATGCGATCTTCATCGCTGTAGATGCCGTTCGACGCTTGAATCGCCAGTTCGCGGACGCGCTGAAGGATATCCGTTGTTTCCTGAAGATAGCCTTCCGTCGTCTGCAAAAACGATACACCGTTTTCGATGTTTCGCCCTGCCTGATTCAAACCGCGGATTTGACTCCGCAACTTTTCGGACACTGCAAGACCCGATGCATCATCTCCGGCTTTATTGATCCTTTCGCCGGAAGCGAGTTTCTCGATGTTTCCCTGTATGTTGGCATTCGAAATGCCGAGCACACGTTCCGCATAGAGCGAACTCATATTGTGATTGATAATCATAATTTGTGCCCTCCATGTTTACGTACCGCAGAACATCATGCTCTGCGACCTTGCCGTGAAGGCTGACTTTCCGGTTAGTGCGCCCCCGGAAAGCAGATTCAGACCCGTTACGGCAGGAAAAATCAGCCTTTTTGCAAGCCGATTTTTCCTGCCGCCACAACCTATGGATTGCACATTGTCAAAGAACAAAAGCATGTCCGAACGCATGCTCGATAGTTACAGTACACACGGAAATAGGGCGGAACCCGCCTTTCCTCTATAAGTGTACTACACTATCTCAGTAATGACAAGACATTTTGCGTCTGCGCGTTCGCCTGTGCGAGCATCGCCGTTCCCGCCTGTTGCAAAACGGTATTTTTCGTAAACTCGACCATCTGTTTTGCCATGTTTGTATCGCGGATGCGGCTTTCCGACGCCTGCGTATTTTCGGCTGCGATATCGAGGCCGCGGATCGCGTATTCCATGCGGTTTTGATACGCGCCCAAATCGGCTCGCTGTTTGTTGATCCGCTTGATCGCTTCGTCGAGCGTGCCGATGACGCGGTTCGCTTCTTCCGGCGTTGCAATCGAAACCTTTTCTTCCGTACCGAGCACGCGCAGTCCGAGCGCCGTCGCCGACATCGTGCCGATGTACACCTGCATCCTCTGATCCATGTTCGCTCCGATATGGAACCACATGGAACCGGTAACCGTGTTTTCTCCCGTCGGGCGGGCGAAACGTCCGGTGAGCATGTTCATGCCGTTGAATTGGGCGGAACTTGCGACGCGGTCGATTTCCTCTACGAGGGAAGAAACTTCGACTTGGATCTGCATGCGGTCTTCATCGCTGTAGATGCCGTTCGACGCTTGGATAGCCAGTTCGCGGATGCGCTGGATGATGTCCGTCGTTTCCTGCAGATAGCCTTCGGTCGTTTGGATAAAACTGATACCGTTTTGCGCGTTCGTCGACGCTTGATTCAAACCGCGGATTTGACTGCGCATCTTTTCAGATACGGCGAGTCCCGACGCATCGTCTCCCGCGCGGTTGATCCGTTCGCCCGATGAAAGCTTTTCCATATCTTTTGCAAGACTGACACCGGTAACGCCGAGCTGACGGCTGGCAAAGAATGCCGACATGTTGTGGTTGATAACCATAGGTATTCCTCCGTGGAATAGATGTACGGCAGAATCCTTTCTGCCGGTTTGCAAAAAAGTGCATCTGTTTACAAGGCTACATCTACACTTTTCTGCAAGTGAATTGTAAATTTGCAACGGTACGGCTTAACAAGTCGCGCCGCAAATTCCAATCCTTATTCACTATCGGCACGGAGAACAAAAAACTTTAGCGAATTTTTAAATTTTTTTCGATTTTTTCAATGGATCATCGGAGCATTTCGATGATGCGCCGCATACTGCGCCCCGCCTTTCCGCGGTGGGAAATTGCATTTTTTTCTTCGTCGGAAAGTTCCGCTGCGGTTTTTCCGATTTCGGGGATAAAAAAAATCGGATCGTAGCCGAAGCCGCCGTTTCCGCGAGAATCTTCGATCGATGCGACGATTTGCCCTTCCATCGTTTCCTGCGCAGCGTACATGCGCTCGTCCCCCAAATAGAGTACCATCGAACACGTGTAATGCGCACTCCGCTCGCCGTGCAAAAAACGACAATCGCCCGAACTCTGCATAATCGTATCGTTCAACTCTTCGATGAGAAAGCGGTTTTGCGCGTCCTGCGCCGTCTTTTTGCCGTCCGCTCTGCCTCGTGGAAAATCCCGTCCGCCGTAGCGCGAAGAGAAAATGCCGGGTCTCCCGCCGAGTGCGTCGACCGAAATGCCCGAATCGTCGGCGAGGACCGGGCAGCGCACGATGTCGTAGAGCGCGCGCGCTTTTATCAAAGCGTTTTCGAAAAACGTCGCTCCCGTTTCTTCCGGATCAAAATCGATTCTTTCGTCTGCAGGAATGACGATTTCGTGCGGCGAAAAGATTTCCGCCGCTTCGCGCTTTTTGTGCGCATTGTTCGTAGCGAGGTAGAGTTTCATACAATCCATCATACAGCGGAAGCAAGATTTTCGCAACGCGGACGGAACTTTGCGCTTCTATTTTCCGTGTTCTTTCCGAGCTTCATTCGGGAATATCCGTCGTTTCGGTTTCGTTTTGTTCTTCACGTACGAGCTTTTGTGCTCTCGTGATGTAGTGGCTTACTTGCCGTTCGCAGATGCCGAGTATGTTTGCAATCATTTTATTTGTCGGGCAGACGCGCCAGCGGCTTTGCCGGAGTTCTTTGTTTTTGTGTTCCCAACTTTCCGTTTGCTTGCGGTATTTTTTCAAAAGCCTTTCCATATCGGTTTTTTCTTTGTCGCACATTTTCATCTGTATATAGTATTTTCGGTGAAAGTAATATGCATTGTCCCGCCGCCTGATAATCGTGTTGCGTCGTTCGATCCGCGAATACAAAAGTGAATTGAGTTCGGCGATGAGGCGCTGCAGTTCCGCGCTTTGCAGTTTGCAATATGAACACACGTCGTCGACGGAAGACGCGGAAATGTAGTAGCTCGATTTCAGCGCGAGGATGAGCGCGGTTTTCGCATCGCTTGCGTTTTTCGGTTTGCATCTTCGTGTGAGCGTTTTCCAGATTTTCGTGTTAGAAACAGGTGCGTAGCTTACGGCCTTTTCCGCAACGGTAAGTACCGTATCGTTTTGCAAACGCTCGACAGCTTCGGAGTACGAAAACGATTTTATAGTGTTGTCCGCAATAAATCGTCGTAGTTCGTCGCGTTTTCGCGTCAAAATCAACCCCTGTACGAAAGCGTAGAGGTAAGAACGGAACGCGCCGCAGTTTTCATCGAATCGTTCGAAAATCTGTCCGCCTTTTTGCAAAAAAGTCAAAATGATTTCGCTTTTAAAATCTTCGTCGAATCCCATAAGGCCGAAACGGTAGGGTTCGCGGTGTATATTTTCTGCGATATGCTTGACGGCTTCCGTTCGAGAAATCATTCCCGCTTTGACGAGGTTCGGCAATTCATCGATTTTTTTTGTATCCATATTTGCTGTCTCCTTTCCATTTGGATACTGTTAGAGATAGCAATATTTATGCCAAAATCTGCGGCGGGTCGATGTTTTTATGCGGTGCAAAAAAAACACCGACCGGATATCGATCGGTGTTTCGAGTAAAAGCACTGCGGAGATAAGTTTATTTGTATTTGTAAAAGCCTTCGCCCGCGTTGATACCCGTTTTACCTTCGTCGATGTAACCTTTCAGGATTTTCGCGATGCGCCCGTGGAGCGAAGCCGGATCGGAAGAGTCGGGACGGTTCATCGTAATGTTGTACGCCGTTTCCAAACCGACGATGTCGAGGATTTGAAAGGGGCCGAGCGGGCTTCCCGTGCCGAGCTTCCATGCCAAATCGATGGTTTTTACATCTCCGACTTCGTTTGCGAGCAGGGCTTCGCCGGCCGTTAAAAAGGGGATGAGCATGGAATTGAGGAGATAGCCGGGCTGCTCTTTTAGAACTTTGAGCGGTATCATGCCGATGTCGTTGGCAAAGGCGACGACCGCATCGAATGCGGCAGGATCGGTTCCGTCGTGTCCCATGATTTCGGTCATATTGTTGCGCCAGATATTGTTTGCAAAGTGGATGGCCAAATAGCGTTTCGGATTTTTGACGTGATCGCGGAACATGCTCGGTACCATAGAAGACGAGTTTGTCGCGACAATGGTTTTATCTTCAAGGACGGCCGAAAGCGCGTCATAAAATTCTTTTTTCGCTTGGGGATTTTCAGCCATGCTTTCGATGACGATGTCGGCGTCTTTGACTGCCGAAGCAAGGTCGGTTGTGAGCTTTAGGTTTTTATACGCCGTTTCGACATTTTTTTTGAGGCGGGCGATTTTTTCGGCGCTTATATGCTCGCTGTCGTCTATGAGGCCTCTTGAAAAGATCGCTCCCTTTGTGCCGATTTTCGTTTCGGCATCGGTCAATTCGGCAAGGTATATTCCGTGCAGCCTGTCGATTTTCGGCTGAGACCGTCCGATCGACGCGTCGGAACGCAGCCATATCGTAACATCGAATCCCTTGTATGCCGCTTGAAATGCGATTTGACTTCCCAATACGCCGCCGCCCGCTACAACAACCTTTGTAATGCTCATATATATACTCCCATAAAAACTTTTGCAGGAAATATCAATTTCCGAAAAAGTTTTTAGCCGTGCGCGTGTGCGCACACGTTCAATAGTCGAGTTTGCAAAACAAAACGTATCCTAGTCATGCGATTTTTATCGAAATAACACGTATACACGTCTTCTGCAAACATCCAAGCAAACTCGAGATAAAAAGTGTCGGCGATATTTCAGACGGCGCTTTTTATCGTATCTCCTTGAAAATCAATATCTCTCTTCGCGCCCTTATAAAACGCGGGCGAATTCTTTGACGATTTGAGGGATGAGCGTATCGATTTTTCCGCTCGAACTTGCGCCTGAAGCGTTTTTGTGCCCGCCGCCGCCGAATTTTGCCGCGACCGCGCTCACGTCGACGTTTCCGCGCGAACGGAATCCTATCGTACACGAATGTTCGCTTTCCTGTCTTACGAAAACGACAGCAAGCGTTTTTTCCGAAGCGAGAAGCAGCGTATACAATGCGTCCGAATCGCGGCCTTCGGCGCCCCATTTTTGCGTATCGTCCGTCGTTTCGCTCGTGACGATGAGTTTTCCGTCAAGATAGCGTTCCGCGCGGGAAAGAGCGGAACCGAGGAGTTTCCGCGTTTCGTAAGGCTTTCCGCCGGTAATAAAGTCGTAGGTTGCTCTCGGATTTGCGCCCGAAGAGACGAGGCGGGAGGCGGCTTTGAACACTTCGGCGGAATCCGATTCGAGGAAGCGGAAAAATCCCGTGTCGGTGCACAAACCGGTAAAAAGAATTTCCGCTGCATCTTTCGGTATGGGGCCGACAACGCTTTCGTACAAAATCTGAACGATCGCGCAGGCGGCGGGGGAAGACGGGTCGATGATGCAAAGCGCGCCCTCCGGAGCAGAGGCTGTCTTAT
Source organism: Treponema sp. SP13 (assembly GCF_050938355.1). Classification (NCBI taxonomy): domain Bacteria; kingdom Pseudomonadati; phylum Spirochaetota; class Spirochaetia; order Treponematales; family Treponemataceae; genus Treponema; species Treponema sp. SP13. Next base: position 397,721 of record NZ_JADOVM010000002.1, on the reverse strand, counting down.
GGTGATCGATGACGCAAGTATCGAGGTTGTGCAAGTCACCGTCGATGTCTCCGAGCCGCGCGTATTCCGAGCAGTCCGTGATGATGAGTGCGCTCTTTTTACGCTCTTCTTCACTTAAAAAACGCATCGAAGAAGAAAATCGATTTTCATATCGCTTTATTTCGGTACGCTTAAAGGGCCCTGCGGAAAGCAGCTGAAACTCTTTGCCTTTTTTTTGAACGAGCATACCGAGCGCGATACACGAACAGATGCAATCGCCGTCGGGCTCTTTATGACCGCAGATGTAAAAAAAATCATGCCGGTCGATAAAATCTCGGAACGATGCGGCTTCCGTTTCTGTGAGCAGTTGCATAAAAGATTGCGCTCAGTTTAAGTCGAGTTCTTCGAGCGTATCTTTGTCGGTATCCGTCACTTTATTCGGATCGGCCAATCCCCAAAAATCGGTGTTCTTCGTCGGGGGGACGCTTAAAATGACGCGTAAAAATTTGCCGTTGTCTTTGACGATCGTCATAAAGGGTTGAAGCGTTCCGCGCACCGTGCGGAATTTCAATTTGCGCGGATTTTCGGTATTGCCCTTTGCCCATTTTTTCGGAATCGTCGTCGAACCTGCTCCGACTTTATTTTTTGCATAGATGACAACGTATGCGTCTTCCGTCTGCAGCACTTTATATAGGGGAACGGTAAAATAGGTAACGGAAGACCATTTGCTTTCGTCGAGCTTCGGCTGCGTCGTTTTTTGCGCCGTCAAAGCTGCGGCGCAGAGCACAAGGGCTGCAAAACACAGGACAATCTTTTTCATAACAATTCCCATAAAAACTCCTTAAAAACCGGTAATCGAGTTTACCTCGCGCGCTTTATGCGCGGAAAAACCGCTTATTTTATGTATCGTCACATTATGCCGAGCATAATAGCTTTTATCGTGTGTTTTCTGTTTTCCGCTTCGTCCCATACGATACTCGCTTCGCTTTCGAACACCGCTTCGCTCACTTCTTCGCCTTTGACCGCAGGCAGACAGTGCATAAAGACGGATGTCGATTTGCCGGTTTCTCTCATGAGCTCTTCCGTTACGCGAAAAGGAGAGAGCAGCTTTGTACGCGCATCTTTCAGCGCTTCTTCTCCCATCGACACCCATACGTCGGTATAGAGACAGTCGGCACCGCGGACGACGCTTTTATCGTCGCCGAGAGTGATCTTTGCTCCCGACTGAGCGGCGAACGGAGCGCAGATTTTTTGAATCGCTTCGTCCGGGAAAAGCTCTTTGGGGCTGTAGACCGAAAAGTCGATTCCGAGCTTTGCCGAAATGAGCATGAGGCTCCGCGCGACGTTGTTTCTGCCGTCGCCGCAAAAACACCATTTGAGTCCTTTGAGTTTCCCGAACCTCTCTTTCAATGTCATCACATCGGCGAGCGCCTGAGTCGGATGAAAGGCGTCGGTCAGCCCGTTGATGACGGGAACGCCCGACCAGCGGGAGAGCTCTTCTGCGTGTTCCTGTTTAAACCCGCGGAATTCGATCGCGTTGAACATCCGGCCGAGCACGCGCGCCGTGTCCTTGACCGATTCTTTTGCACCGAGCTGGATGTCCTGCGTCGACATAAAAACCGGATGCCCGCCTTCTTCGCCGAATGCGCTTTCAAAAGCGCTTCGCGTGCGCGTCGATCGTTTTTCGAAAATAAGTGCGATAGTTTTTCCGGCAAAGCGAGCGTGAACTTCTCCCCGTTTCGCTTCCGCTTTTACGGTACATGCGATGTCGAGCAGGGTTTCGATTTCGTCCGGCGACCAATCGATCCAATTGAGGAGGGATCGCCCTTTAAACGGAGCTTTAAATGTTTCCATAACTGTTTACGAATATAGTAGCTTGAATGGAAAGTTTTGTAAATTACCTGAGCACAATCGTGTAAAATTATTAGCGGCATGTGGGATTGAACCCGCGGCGGATTACCCTAAGCGATGCGAAAGCATCGCACCGCCGCGTCCCTGAAAAAGCCGGGCTTTTTCAGGTCGGAAGCTTATTTTGTATATTGCTTATTCTACATAAGTATGTGAGCGTATTTAGCGGCATGTGGGATTGAACCACAGACACTACGGATATGAGCCGTATGCTCTACCAACTGAGCTATGCCGCCATGATAAAACCGAGCATAGCATATTTCTTTTATTTTTGTCAATAAGGTGTTCGCGACCTTTTCGATGCCCTCATCCTGCATACGGTAAGTTTCCCGTTCTTGCAAGATTTGCAAGAATTCGTGCAAGAACTGCAAGATTCTTGCAATTTTAAAAACGGTTACCGACAGCATATATATGGCAACCGTATCGATAAAATACAGTTGGCTCGCATCTTTCGTATCAGCGGAGTTCGGAATCTTTAATAAAGGTTTTTGCGTATGCGACGAGAGAAGCGGCTTCCGCATCGGAGTACGGGGCGATATCGTTATATGCGGGATCGATGCAGTTTTCGTTTCGAAACTGCGCAAATCTCCACGATGCGTCGGAAGGGAGCAGGGCGGCCATTTCTTCTATGTCGCGCTTTGTTACGAGGGGCGGGACGAGTACGGTTCTCCATTCGCGCGAAGAAGGCGGGAGAGAAGACGTGAGGCGGGCGGTTTGTGCAATGCGGGATGAAAAATCCTCCGCGATTTTTGCCGCAGCCGATTTGTCCTGCGTTTTTGCTTTTTCCGAGAGTTCGCCGTAGCGCGACGGGGAGGTTTTTATATCCATCGCGATAAAGTCGGGGCGCATTTTATCGTCTTCGATAAGAGCGTTCAGTTCGTCGGGCAATGTGCCGTTCGTGTCGAGCTTTACACGGTAGCCGAGCGCTTTTGCATAAGGGACGAGGTAGGGCGTAAGCGGATTTACGAGGGGCTCTCCACCGCTTATGACAAAACCCGTGAGGACATTTTTCCGTTTTTCGAGGTGTAAAAAGACTTCTTCCGCCGTCGCATAGATATCGTCCGCTGCCGCTTTTCCGCCGAGCACGAGGCCGGCGTTATAGCAATAGGGACAGCGGAGATTGCAGCCGCGCAAAAAAAGACAAGAGGCGACGCGCCCGGGAAAATCGACGAGCGTCGTCTTTATGAGGACACCGGCTTTTACGTGCAGGAGCGTTTCGGGAATCGAAGTTTCCGTCATGCGGTGACGGAAGCGAATACTGCGTCGAGCTCTTCAACGCTGTGGCACCGCGCGCTTTCTTCACCCGATTCGTCATAGACGATAACCGTCGGAGAAGCGAATACGCCTTTTTTTGCAGCTTCGGCAAGTCCTTCATCGGTGTCGACGTCGATCGTTTTGCCGCTCATCGAAAGCTTTGCCATATACGCTTGTACCGGCGGGCAGTTGGGGCAGGTTTTTCTCGAAAAGAGTTCCCATCTGCCGCTTTTTTCAAAACCCGATGCGCGCGAGGCGGCGACTTTTGCCGCAGGCTGTGTAACTCGTGCAGGGGATGCGCACTCGCATGCGCTGTCCGCTTCGGTGATTTCGTACGCCGCACTTTCGGGAACGGCGAACATTTTCCGGTGATCGTATTCTTCGCGTTTGCCTTTATTCCAATTGCGGACTGCGCGGTAATAGCCGACGATGCGCGCATACACTTCGGTTTCCGAGCCGTGTACGTCCGCAAGCGCCGCCCTCGTCGCTTCGATATCCGCATCGATTTCTTTGATCGTTCGTTTCAATTCAGTCATAGCAATTTCCCCCTAAGCCCATAGTTGTAAATATATCATATATGTATTAGATATAATATATGCGCTAATTATAGTGTTGTTTTGACCCTATGTCAAGTTTTTTACGCTATATTTAGCAGTGCGTATCGGAAAACGCTCCGAAAACGCGCCCGTATAAAATCGGCTGTACCATGCCGCAGATCTGCCGTACTGCAGCAACCCCGCGGGCAGTCCTGCTGGCCGCCGTATTTTTATAGTCGCTCGGATGCGAGCACGGCCTCTTTTTCTTTTTCGAGCCGTTCGAGCTTTAAACGCAGCTCTCTTTCCTTTTCCGCTTTGCACTTCGGACACTCGAAGTGCTCGCCGTTCAAATAACCGTGGCTTCGGCAAATCGAATAGGTCGGAGAAATCGTCACGTAAGGTACGCGGTAGTTCGCCGTAACCGCTTTTACCAAATCGCGGCACGCCCTCCAGTCTTTTATCTGTTCGCCCATAAAGGTATGGAAAACCGTGCCTCCGGTGTATCGCGTCTGCAGGCTTTCCTGTAAATCGAGGGCTTCGAAGATGTCGGACGTATAGTCGACGGGAAGCTGCGTCGAATTCGTATAAAAGGGGCTTTCGTCCGTGCCGCTCGTGATGATTCCCGGGAAATTCTTTTTGTCATGGGAAGCGAGGCGGAACGATGTGCTTTCGGCGGGCGTCGCTTCGAGGTTGAAAAGCTCTCCCGTCGATTCCTGATAGTCGGCGAGGCGGCTTCTCATATAGTCGAGTACGCGTTCGGCAAAGGCTTTGCCTTTCGGATCGACGATCGATGTGCCGAGAAAATTGAGGCAGCATTCGTTCATGCCGCAGAGCCCTATCGTATTGAAGTGATTGTCGAGGGTGTGCAGATAGCGCTTCGTATAGGGATAGAGCCCCGTATCGAGGAGGTGCTGGATCACTTTGCGCTTTATGCACAGGCTGTCGCGCGCGATGTCCATGAGATAGTCGAGCCGCTTGAAAAACGCTTTTTCGTCTTTTGCGAGAAAACCGATCTGCGGGAGGTTGATCGTAACGACGCCGAGGGAACCGGTAAACTCGTCGGAGCCGAAAAGTCCGCCGCCGCGTTTTCGAAGCTCGCGTTTATCGAGGCGGAGACGGCAGCACATGGAGCGCACGTCGCTCGGATTCAAATCGGAATTGACGAAATTTTGAAAATAGGGAGTGCCGTATTGGGATGCCATTTTAAAAAGCAATTCCGCGTTTTCGCTTTCCCATTCGAAATTCTTTGTGATATTGTACGTCGGAATGGGGTAGCCGAAGCCCCGCCCCGAAGCGTCTCCTTCGAGCATGAGTAGGATAAACTGCTTATTGATTATATCCATCTCTTTTTGGCAGTCGCCGTATGTAAACTCCTGTTCTTCGCCGCCTACGATCGCTTTTTTGTTTTTGAGGTCGTCGGGACACACCCAGTCGAGCGTGACGTTCGTAAAGGGCGCCTGACTTCCCCAGCGGCTCGGAGTGTTGACGCCGAACAAAAAGCTTTGGATGCACTGCCGCACGCTCTTTTCCGAAAGATTGTCGATTTTGACGAAGGGCGCAAGATAGGTGTCGAAAGAGCTGAACGCTTGAGCGCCCGCCCATTCGTTTTGCATGATGCCGAGAAAGTTTACCATTTGGTTGACGAGCGTCGAAAGGTGTGTTGCCGGCGTCGATGTGATTTTATCGGGAACGCCGCCGAGTCCTTCTTGAATGAGCTGTCTCAGCGACCAGCCCGCGCAGTAACCCGAAAACATCGAAAGGTCGTGAATGTGGAAGGCCGCCGTTTTATGCGCGTCCGCCACTTCTTTCGGATAGATATTGTTGAGCCAATAGTTTGCCGTAACGGCGCCGGAATTGCTCAAGATGAGACCGCCGAGGGAAAAATTGACGTTCGCGTTTTCTTTGACGCGCCAATCGCTTCGGCTCAAATATTCGTCCATCGTCTTATTGATGTCGAGCATGAGGTTCTTTGCACCGCGGATCGCTTCGTGCCGCGCGCGGTAGAGGATATACGCTTTTGCGACTTCGACTTCGTTGTTTTCGATGAGGACGCTTTCGACATCGTCCTGAATCTCTTCGATGGCGGGAATCGAATGCGTTCTGCTTCCCGCAAGGCGCAGGCGGAGCCTTTCTTCTACTGCGTCCGTAAGCTTTTCCGCCCGTTCGGGATCCTTCCGTTTTTCGACCGCTTCAATCGCGCGTCCGATCGCCGATTCGATTTTTTTGCGGTCGTAGCTTGCAACGTCGCCCGATCGCTTTACGACGGATTTGATAAACCCCTCCGTCTCTTTATCTCCGCTCCCGCCCAAAAAATTCCGCCATTCCGGAAATACTGCCTGACCGCTCATATCTGTTTCCCCTCTATGTTTTTTACCTCGGTGATGAATTCGTCGAGGTTTTCGAAATGCTTATATACCGAAGCAAAGCGGATGTACGCCACTTTGTCGATTTCATACAAACGCTGCAGCACGAGTTCCCCCAGTTCCGCAGTCGAGATTTCGCGGCTCACTTTTCCGCTCATAACGGCTTTGTCTTCGATTTCGGATACGATCTGTTCGACCATCCGCATCGATACCGGCCGCTTTTCGAGGGCGCGGCTGATGCCTTTTTCGAGCTTTGCCTGCTCGAAGGGTTCGCGCCTTCCGTCTCGCTTGACGACCATAAAGGGTTTTTCTTCGATACGCTCGTAACTCGTAAAACGGTAGCCGCAGCCGAGGCATTCGCGACGCCGCCTGATGCTTTCACCGTTTGCCATCGCACGCGATTCTATAACTTTGTCGTCGAGACTTCCGCAATACGGACACCGCATATCGATCCCTTATAACAAATTATTTAAAATTTGTACTCTAAATATAGCGTTTTAAACGATATGCTAATACTATACAACGCTATAGCTGATATTGCAAGATGCCGCGTCGAAAATTTTCCGTTTTTTTGCGATTTTTACGTGTTTTCCGGGTGCAAAAATCAATTTTATTTAAAAAAGAATGCCACAGCTTTTACCTATACAAGGTTAGGAAAATCTGTTAATATCATTTAAAATTATTACTAAAATAGGGAGATACATTATGAGGAACGGAAATAATTTATTAAAGATTTTTTTATTGCTGGGAGTATTTATAGTAGAGGCTAATGCCCGGACTCCTTCCAAGGTAGACGCGAAAGCGGGGGCGACAAAGAAAGTCGATGCCGTATCGACTCCGACAGTGAGCCAGGTCGATAAATGGAAAACGCTCATCAACTTGGATGACTATGTATGTAATAATAAAAAACGGGAAAAAATAAATTACACTCCGAATTATTATAAATACATCGATAAAAGCTCAGACAAAATCGTCATAAACGGCAAAGTGTATGATTACGACGCATCGAGCGGAGCGTCCAGAACCGCCGCCGACATGATAAATCACTCCCAGACATTAAAATACGACGGTAAAAAAGGAGCTTCCAAAGAATTGGAAGCGGACCCTAAAGTTAAAGAAGCTATGGAACTGGCAAAGAAAAAAACAAAAAAAGGGCAGGAAAAAATCGATGCTATGTACTGGTCGGTTCAGCCTCCCAAGGGAATTATCGTAGGCGACTATTATTCCGGCCAAAAAGTTTTTGACGGCGGCTATGAAGCGTATGCCGAAGTTGTGGTTAATAATAACGAAATCGTGCATATAGAATTGAATGAAAGACCGCCCGTTACATACTATGCTGCCGAATGGGCGGGAGAAACAAAGCGTCGTTCGGGTTACGGTTTTTTTCAGGCGAAAAGTCCGAGAACCGACTATACCCTGGTTACACTCATAAACGGAATGAGCTATTTGGAATGGCAGGTATTAAAAAATCAAAAACTGGACTTTGATTATAAAACTCTGTTCGGTTCGTCCAACAGTGCGAGAAACGGTTTTGTTCCTTTACTCAAAGAGATGGCGAAAGAAGTTAAAGAAAAAGCGACCGATAAAAGGTATGTGGGAATAACGCAGCCCTATGATTGCGGCATAAGCACGAGACTCGAAGTGATATACGAAAAAGGGAAAATCGTCGATTTGAAATACGATGAGATTTTTGCCGACGATAAAGAAAATATAAAAAATCCAGTTTTACGGGAATTTTATCGTCAAAGCAAACTTGAATCAATAGAATATAACCGCATCACAAATAAAAGTTTTAGAACCTTTGTGAATACGCTTCGCAGAGAAGTTTTGCGCTCACAATCGCTCACCGAATTTCCGACCGACGCTTTAAAATTGGATATGCCGCATATAAAAGAGGCGTATGAAGATTACTTGTTCTCGGCGGAAAAAATAAAAGATATAAAGTAAAGATTTAAAGGTACTTCATTGTACGTGCCGACCGGAGCCGGATATATTTTTATAAACGGAAATATATCCGGAACCCGCACAATTACTGATTATTAATTACCCATTATCAATTTTTGAAGCTTTCTGGCTTTTAGAGCGAGCGACATTATATAAGTACGCTTCATGCATACGGAGATAAAGACCGGAAAAAGGGTTAACACCATGCGGATACCTTTTTTTCCGCACCTCGCTTTCCACGCGCGAAAAACCGCCTGCCACACGGCGAATACTTCGGGAATGAGTACGATTAAAAGCGATAAAGATTCCGAAAAAAGCAGCCGGCGGTATTCCGCTCTTTGCCGAAAGATCCGCACGACACCTCTTTCGATCGATTCGACTGCTTCTCTAAGTTCGAGGGGACTCGTCGTGCGGTAGACCGCGTTTGCGATTAAAAAGGCGAGGGCGAGGCGGCACAAAATGACGATGTCGCGTTCGGAAGGGATGAACGGAAGCGGAAAGGGAGCGTGAGCGAAAAGGGCGGATACTATCGACGAACTATAAAGTATAAGCGCGTAATACACAACGGGCTTGAGCGACGAAAGGATTTCTTTCATCGGAAAGCGGATGGCAGGCGAAAGCGCAAAAAAAATCGCGATGCAGGCGATTACGGCGTTTCGGGGCAAGATGAAAACGAAGGTGCCGAGTACAAAAAGTAAAACGAGTTTTATGCGCGCATCGCATTTGTGTAAAAAAGATGAGCCGCTTCGGTAGCCGAAAAGCCTTACCATTCGAGATCCCGAAGATTTTTATAGGAAGCGAGCGGATTTTTGATATCCCAAGCTTCGAGCTTTTGCGCCACCCCTTCGGATGGCTTTCCGTCGAATACTTTTTTTCCGCGGTACAGCACGATAAAGCGGTTGCAGAGAGCAAGCGATTTTTCGAGCTCATGCGTGAGGATGATGATCGTCACTCCTTTTTTTTTCAGCAGTTTGATAAGCGCGTTTACGTGCCGCACGCCCGAATAATCGAGGTTCGCATAGGGTTCGTCGAATATGATGAGCGGCATATCGAGCGCTATGATGCCCGCGACGGCAAGCCGTCTTTTTTCACCTCCCGACAAAAATCGCGCGCTCGATCTTTCTTTTCCCGCAAGACCTACTTCCGCGAGCACGTCGAGCGCTTTTCGTTCGGCTTCCCGTTTTTTTAATCCGATATTTTTTAAGCCGAACATCACGTCTTCGATCGGCGTCTCTCCCAAAAGCTGCATTTCGGCTTCCTGAAATACAAGCCCGCACTGCGCCGATTTTCCGCCGCATAGGATTTCCACCGTACCGGAATCGGATTTGTCGAGGGAAGCGATGATCGACATGAGTACGCTTTTTCCCGAACCGTTCGCCCCCGCGATGAGGGCGGTATCTCCTTCGCAAAGCGAAAACGACACTTCCGAAAGAGCTGTAAACCTTTGTTCCCCCTCATACGAGGGGAAGGTTTTCGTCACTTTTTCGACGGAAAGGGAAGCGCCGTTCGGAAACGAAGCGGCGTGCGGAACTGAATCGTCCTGCGTCATTCGCTTTTGTCGGTAAAATAACGGGCAGCCGCCGTGCGGAGCTTTGCCGCAAGCGGAACTGAGAGAACGAGCTTTATGAGATCTCCGGGTATAAACGGAATGAGGCAGGCTGCAATCGACGCGGAAAAACTTCGGTGAGTCAGCTGCATAAAGCGGAGGATGCCCGGAACATAGATGAGGGTAAATCCCGTAAGAGAGGCGAGCGACAGCTTTACGATATTTTTTGCGCTGAAGGCTTTTTCACCTGCGCGAGGCTTTCGTGCGATGCAGCCTGCGGCGAGAGCTGCGAGTATATAGCCTACGAGAAATCCGCCGGTCGGCCCCAAAAGGCGCGCGATCCCGCCCGCGCCGCCTGAAAAGACGGGAAGTCCGAGCGCGCCGGCTGCGACAAAGAGCAGCGCCGAAAAAAATCCGCCGAAGCCTCCGAGCGTGAGAGCTGCGAGTACGGCGAACATATTTTGCATGACGATCGGAATGCCGCCGGGGCCTATAGGTACTGCGATAAAGCAGCCCGCACAGATAATCGCCGCAAACAAAACGATAAAGATAAAACGAGTGTTGTTTATTTTCATACCGAAAGTTTACAATCAGTGCTAAATAAATACAATAGGTTGACAATTAAAATGCGGATATTTTTGTCTTGCGGCACACAAAAAAACGCCCCGTACCGGAGCTTTGTCATGCTTTGAGGGCGGTCGGATTAGTGTAATTCCCGGCACGCGATGATAACCGCGCCTTTTATGCTGCAAAAATATCCGTCGTATTCCCTCTCCGTCTCAAGCACTGCAAGTGCATCTTCCGCTTTTTCCCGTTTCATACCGACACTCTAGCACTTTATCAACTTTTTAAACAGTGCCTCTGAAAATTGATTTCCGCGGTTGACCGCAGAATCGGTTTGACAGAGGGCGGCATTCCTTATACACTGGTAAAAATGCAGGAAAATAAAATGGGCACGATGCCCGTCACCAAGCTTATCTTGAATATGTCGCTTCCGATGATGTTTTCGATGTTCGTGCAAGCGCTCTACAATATCGTCGACAGCGTGTTCGTCGCGCAGATAAACGAAAACGCGCTGACGGCCGTATCGCTCGCTTTTCCCGTTCAGGGGCTTATGATTTCCGTCGGCGTCGGAACGGCCGTCGGCGTAAACGCCCTCCTTTCGATGCGGCTCGGTCAAAAAAAACAGGACGAAGTAAATGCCGCTGCGGAAAACGGACTCTTTCTCGCCGTATGCAGCTTTATCGTCTTTTTTGTTATCGGCCTTTTTTGTATGCACTCCTATCTTACAAGCCAGACGGCTAACCGCGAAATTATCGATTTCGGCATGGAGTATTTGAATGTCGTCGTGCTCGGCTCTTTCGGTATGTTTTCCGCAATCATGCTCGACCGTCTTTTGCAGGGGACGGGGCGCACGGTTTTTACGATGTATTCGCAGACGGCAGGCGCACTCACGAATATCATTTTGGATCCGCTGCTCATCTTCGGCATCGGCCCCTTTCCGCGCATGGGTATGACGGGGGCGGCGCTTGCAACGGTTATCGGGCAGTGGCTCAGTATGTGCCTGTCGTTTATCTTTAATATAAAAATCAATAAAGAGATTCAATTTCGCTTTTCGCGCTTTCGTCCCGACGTGTTCGTTATAAAGCAGATTTATAAAGTGGGCGTACCGTCGATCCTGCTCAATTCGATTACGTCGGTTACGACGTATTTTTTAAATCTCATTTTCGGATCGTTTTCGTCGACGGCGATCGCAGTATACGGCGTGTACTTTAAGCTGAACAGCTTTATCTTTATGCCGGTTTTCGGTTTGAATAACGGTATCGTTCCGATCATCGCGTACAACTACGGAGCGGAACACAAAAAGCGTATCATGCAGGCGATCAAAAGCGGTATCATCCTTGCCGTCTGCATTATGGCTTTCGGTACGCTTATTTTCGAACTCTTTCCGGTGCAGTTGTTAAAACTCTTTCAAGCTTCGGATGCGATGCTTGCGATCGGAGTGCCCGCAATGCGCATTATCGCATCGAGCTTTGTCGGTGCTGCAGTCGCGATTTCGCTGTCGTCGGTCTTTCAGGCATTCAGTTCGGCGATGTACAGCATGTTCGTTTCTTTTGCGCGTCAGCTCCTCGTGCTTTTGCCGGCCGCCTATCTTTTGTCGCTTGCCCGCAATATCGACGACGTATGGCTTGCCTTTCCGATAGCGGAAGTCATGTCGGTCGGCCTTTCGTGCTTTTTTATGGTGAAAGTGTACCGCACGAAAATAAAACCGCTTGCGGAAGGCGGTAAGCGCTTACGCTTCGATGATAATCGTTTCGCTTAGCGAATTTTCGATTCGCTTATTTCGAAAATAGAGGCATATATCCGTCGTCACCATGACGATGTTCGGGATATAAAACCAAAAGGCGAGGTTGTATTTGTGCTCGAGGAGTTTTGCGCTTATGCCGCAGATATAGCCGAAAGTGATAAAGCACATAAACAAAAGACTTTTGCCCTTGGTCGACTTCGATTTCAGCGAACGAGCGATCGACATCGGCCACGAAAGACCGAAGCATAAAATCATAATCGATTCGAGAATACTCGCGGGGTAAAATACGCCGTCTTTTAAGATTCCGAGAAATTCAAGCACCTGATGTTCCATAATTTAATTATTCCTCCCTGTGCAAATATATCATTTTTAGAGTTCACCGTCTCTATGCGTATAATGCGGCAAAAGGCGGGGTGAGCGCGTTTGCGTTTTTATACCGGCCGCCGCCCGCTCTTTTTCGAAACCCTTTACGTGTTCGAGCGAAAGCTTTTCAGGCATCGCGTTTTTTTGCGCTTGCCGCGCGCCAGCCGTTCCCGCGATGCGTCCGAAGACGACGACGTCCAAAAGCGAGTTTCCCATAAGACGGTTCGTCCCGTGAATGCCGCCGGATGCTTCGCCTGCGACGAAGAGGTTTCCGATATTCGTTTTGCATTCCCTGTCGATTTCGACGCCGCCGTTTTGATAGTGCAGGGTGGGGTAGACGAGGATCGGATCGCGCCTGATATCGATGTCGTATTTTTCGAACATGCGCAGCATCGCGGGTATGCGCTTTTCGATCGTGCCTTCGCCGTTTTTCAATTCGATCATCGGCGTGTCGAGCCATACGCCTTCTCCCATACCCGTCGGAATACCCTTGCCTTTTTTTACTTCGCGGATAATGCCGGCAGCTTCCACGTCGCGCGTTTCAAGCGGATGGATAAAAGCGTCCCCGTCGATATTGCACACTTTTGCGCCGAGTGAGCGCACTTTTTCCGTAACGAGCGCACCGAACACTTGCTGCGGATAGGCGACGCCGGTCGGATGGTATTGGAGCGAATACTGATAGAGGAGTTTTGCACCCGCGCGATACGCGAGCACGAGTCCGTCCGCCGTCGCGCCGTAGTGGTTCGACGTCGGAAAGCCCTGATAGTGCATGCGTCCGGCTCCCCCCGTCGCAATGATGACGGCTTTCGCCTTTGCCACGAGCAGCTCTTTCGTTTCCATGTTCATGAGCACGGCACCGGCACAGTTTCCTTTTTCATCTTTTAACAATTCCACCGCGCTCGTAAAATCGACGACGGTGATCCGCTCGGCGCGATTTAAAACTTCGTCGCGGAGCGTGCGCATGATTTCAGCGCCCGAATAATCTTTGCACGCGTGCATGCGCTTTCTGCTCGTGCCGCCTCCGTGCGTCGTAATCATCGTGCCGTCTTTTTCTTTGTCGAATTCGACGCCGAGCGTATTGAGCCACTGAATCGTTTCGGGCGCACGGGTGACGAGTTCGTACACGAGTTCTTTTTTTGCGTCGAAGTGACCGCCGCCGAAAGCGTCGAGAAAATGCCGTTCCGGCGAATCGTTCGCTTTGTCGGCCGCTTGAATGCCGCCTTCGGCCATCATCGTGTTCGCATCTCCGACGCGGAGCTTTGTGACGAGGAGCACTTTTGCGCCCGCGTTGTCCGCTTCGATCGCCGCCGCCGTTCCCGCACCACCTCCTCCGATGATGAGCACGTCCGCTTCGTAATCGGCTTTCGTCAAATCGATTTTGTCCGGTTCTATGCGCGGTATGCCTTGTAAAATTTCCGCAAGCTCAAGCGGCGCTTTTTCACCCTTATTCGGCCCGATTTCAAGTTCGGTAAACTGCTCCGTTATATGATCGGGATGATATTCCCGCAGTACCGCCTCTTTTTCTTCCGCGCTCATGCGGCGCGGTTCAAATGCGGCGTTTTCCTTTCTCTTTGCGGCGACCTTTTCCGCAGACTCTTTCATAATGCCCGTATACATATTCACGCTCCTTTTCGTCACGCTTCGATGTCGCGGCTGTTGTACAGCTCTTTGATTTGATCGATCGGCTTTGCCATGAGATTTTGAATCAGGCTTTCGAATTTTCCGTCTTTGATTTCTCCGACGCGTTCGGTCAAATGCTTTGCTTCCGGCTGGATGTATTTGCCGTTTAAGCGGCGCGCGAGTTCGGCCACTTGCGGATGGCTGATTTCTGCCGGACAGCGCGACGAGCAGATGCCGCACATAACGCAGTCGAAAGATTCGTCCGCGCAGTTTTGAAATTCGCCGCGCTGCGCATAGGCGATGTACTGCATGACGTGCAAATTCTGCGGACACGCGCGAGTACACGCATTGCAGCCGACGCACGCGTAGATTTCGGGATAGAGCTCCATCATGATCCGCTGTTCGGCCGTGACCGCATCGATGTCGTACACTTGTTTTACGAGCGGAAAAAACGGCAGCGTCGCGATGTACATATTGTCGACGACTTTTGTCTGGCACGCCAAGCACGTGTACAGGCGGTTTTGTCCTTTGATGCGGTACACCGTCGCGCATGCGCCGCAAAAACCGTTTCTGCACCCGCAGCCGCGCACGAGTTCGTACCCCGCGTATTCCATCGCATTCATGATCGTCAGATGTTCGGGCACTTCATATCGTTTCCCGAACAGGTAAATGTTTATCAATTTTTCCGACATGGCACAATCCTCTTTAAATTATTAATATCTCGTTTCCTTGATTTCTTTTGCCGTCAATATTCGGGCGGAAGGGCTCCGAGTTCGTCGAACGAAAACACCGGCCCGTCTTTACATACGTATTTGTCGCCGATATTGCACCTGCCGCATTTTCCGATGCCGCATTTCATACGCATCTCCATCGTCGTAAATATCTGCGTATCTTTAAAGCCGAGCTCTTTGAGTCCGGCGAGCGTCAAGTGAATGAGGATGGGCGGACCGCACATGATCGCCGTCATGCTCGTGTCGGGGTTGAGTTCTTTGACATAGGGCGGCACAAAACCGACGTGACCGTCCCAATCGTCTTGAGCTTTATCGATCGTCAAATATACGGTAAAGTCCGGAGCTTTCATCCACTCTTCGGTGATCTCTTTGTACGCGACGAGATCCTGTTTCGAGCGCGAACCGTAAACGATCGTCACTTTGCCGTAATCGCTTCGGTGAGAACGGACGTAGTTGATAACGCTTCGAAGCGGAGCAAGACCTATACCGCCTGCGACAAAGAGCAAGTCTTTGCCTTTAAAAACGGTGTCGACGGGAAAGCCGTTTCCGAGCGGGCCTCTCACGCCTATCTCCTGTCCTTTTTCGGCCGCATGCAGCCACGACGTGACGCATCCGCATTTTTTTATGCTGAACTCCTGATATGCTTCGACCGTCGGAGAAGACGTTATCGAAATCATGGAATCCCCGACGCCCGGAACGGAGAGTATCGCGCACTGCCCGGGCTTGTGGTAAAATAATTTTTTTCCGTCGCGTCCGACCACGCGGAAAGTCTTTACGTCTCCCGTTTCATCGCGTATGTCGGTGATTACGCCGATGTACGGAATCAACATGTCATTTTCCATCGTGTACCTCCGGCTTTTCGATTCGGGCGTCGTCGTTTATCGTTTTCATAACTTTTACGATGTTCATGCGGATGGGGCAGCTTTCGAGGCATCTTCCGCAGCCGACGCAGCTGTAAACGCCGCCGTGATCCATCGGATAATACACGAGCTTGTGCATAAAGCGCTGACGGAAGCGCTCCTTTTGCGTGTGCCGCGGATTTTCCGCCGCCATCTTCGTAAAGTCCGAAAACATACAGCTGTCCCAGCAGCGAAACTGCCGTATGCCGCATCCGGTATCGAAACTCCTGATGTCAAAACACATGCACGTCGGACACACGTATGTACAAGTGCCGCAGCCCAAGCACGCTTCCGAAAGGTTTTCCCACACCGGCAGATTGAAAATCGAAAGCATGTTTTCGCCGCGAAATTTCGAAAGGTCGATATCGACGAAAGGCAGTTTGTCGATTTTTTCCCGCGTCGCCTTTTGCTGTTTTTCGACGATATCCGCGCCGCTCTCGCTCGTCATGCTTTTGATGATTTCGATAAACGCGTCTCCCTTTTCGGTGTTTGCGCGAAAAAAGACGTTTCCGTCGGCGATCCACGCGCTCGCATCTCCTTGCGGCTCGGCCGCATCGATGCCGTAGAGTTTACAAAAACAGGTTTCTTTCGGTTCCGAGCAGGCGAGCGTGACGACGGTGCCGTGTTCTCGCCGCGTTTTGTAGTAGGTGTCGACCGGCTCCATATTGATGTACACGTCGTCGACGATCGCAAAACTCGCAGCGTCGCACGCGCGCACTCCGAAAACGATAAAGTCTTCCGATTCGGTACGCGGATCTTCGACTTCGATTTTTTTGTCCGAAAGCTTGTAGTGCACGAGGTTTTCGATTTTCGGAAAGAAAAAATCTTTTGCCGACCTCACCGTTTTAAGCTCGGACGAAAGGACGTCGCCTTTTTTCCAGCGTTTAAAATCGGCTTTACCCGACGCGTCGTCTACGGGAATATACAGCGCTTCCTTTTGTGCGATGAGGGCAAAGAGTTCGTCGAGTTTTTCAAACGGCAGCGATACGAAAGTTCTCATAACGTACCTCCCGAACGCGAATAGATGATGCCGGGTTCCGCGTCGCTCGTCCTATACGTGAGCATCGGCGGCTTTGTTTCCATATCGCTTCCCGCCGTGTAAGAACCGTAGAGTTCGTCGATGTCTTTAATAAATTTTCGATTGATGAGGTGCAGCGGGATATGCTCGGGACACACGCGCGAGCATTCGCCGCAGTCGGTACAACGGCCTGCAACGTGCCACGCGCGGATGATATGGTACATGCTCTCTTCGAAACTCGATGCGGCGACTTTTTGTGCAGCGCCGGATGCGGGGTTGTCGAATACGCACGTCGTACAAGTACAGGCGGGACAGACATCGCGGCACGCATTGCAGCGGATACATCGCGAAAGTTCGTTTTGCCAAAACGCAAAGCGCTCTTCTTCCGTCATCGCTTCGAGCTTTGCAACTTCGTCGAAGCGCGCGGAATCCCTGACGTCTCCGTCTTCTCCGATAAGTTCGTCGCAGCCGATGTGTTTTTTGCTTTTGCACACGGCGCAGCGTTCGGACAGCTCTCTTTTTTCGGGGTCTTTCATGCCGTCGCACGGAACGCCGATCGCGTATACGTCGCTTCTGAAAATGCGGTGTTCTTTCAGCAATTCGGTAAAGCTGTAGGTGTCGCAGGGTTTTAAAAACACGAGTATTTTCGCTTCGGGTTCCGCCTGCGTTTCGGCGTTCGCGTCTTTTTGTTTTGCAAACGCGTTGTTCGCACGCACGGTATTTTTCGCCGTTTCGATTTTGCGCGTTTCTTTGACGAGGTATTTCGACAGATTCGCCGCGCTGTATTCGTTGTATACGAAGTTTTTTTCGACATCGTCCGCCGACGTAAAAAGCGAAGGCGTTACATCGTAATCGAAAAGGCCTCTTCTCCAGCCGAGCACGAGCTGTACGGTTTTATCCGCAAGCAGCGCTTTTGTGCGGCTTACCAATTCGCCGGTCATTTCGCTTTGCATCGTAAATCCTCCAGCCGTTTGTTTTCTCCGAGCGCCGTTACCGCCTCGACGAATTCATGCATCGTTTTGGCAAATTTTGCGCCTTCCGCCGCGGACACCCATTCGACTCTCGTCCTTCCTTTTTCGATGCCGAGGAATTCGAGCATGGAAAAGAGGAGCGTCATACGCCGTCTCGCAAAATAGTTGCCGCTCGTATAGTGACAGTCTCCCGGGTGACAGCCGCAGAGGATGACGCCGTCGGCTCCCCGCTGAAACGCGCGCAGGATAAAGATCGGGTTCAGGCGGCACGAACAGGGAATGCGGATGATTTTGACGTCGGCCGGATATTCGAGGCGATTGCTGCCGGCCAAATCCGCTCCCGCGTACGAACACCAGTTGCAGCAAAAGGCTACGATCTTTGGTCTAAATGCACCTTTTTTTTCGAGAACATCGTTTCCGGCAGCCGTATCGACAGTCTTCGGCTTCGTGCCACTTTTCGTGCCGGCGTTTGACGAAATACCGGGTGCAAACGCCGTATCGTTTTTTACAGACATAGCGCATCGACCTCCGCCATGATTTCTTTATTCGTAAATCCTTTGAGATCCATCGCTCCCGAGGGACAGGCGACCGTACACGCGCCGCAGCCTTGACAGACGGCGGGGTTTACCTGCGCGACTCGGCGCGTCACCGTCGTGCGGTTTATGCCGCGGAAGTCTTTATCGATATACGTGATCGCACCGTAGGGACACACGTTTTCGCACTGCGAGCAGCCGTTGCACATCGCTTCGTCGGATTCGGCGACGCAGGGATTGTTTTTCAGCTTATCCTTTACAAGGAGGCCTATAACTTTGCTCGCCGCCGCGCTTGCCTGTGAAACCGTTTCGGGGATATCCTTCGGCCCCTGTGCGCAGCCTGAAAGATAGACGCCGGCAGTCGGGCTTTCGACGGGACGGAGCTTCGGATGCGCTTCGGTAAAAAAGTCGTTCGTGTCCATACTCGCGGTGAGCATCGTCGCCAATGAGCGCGCGGACTTATCCGCTTCGATGGAAGCGGCGAGCACGACCATGTCGGCTTTGATGTGCACTTGTTTATCCATGAGCAGATCCGAGCCTTGCACGTCGAGAGTACCGTCTTCTTCGACGGACACTTTTCCGACCATGCCTTTGATATAGTGCACGCCGTACTGTTCAACCGCCCTCCGGTAGAATTCGTCGAAGTTTTTTCCCGGTGTACGCACGTCGATATAAAACACATAGCACTCCGTATCGGGGTAGTGGTCTCTCGTGAGGATCGCGTGCTTTGCCGTGTACATACAGCATATTTTCGAACAGTATTCGTGACCCTTTTCCGCGTCCGCCGAACAGCGGCTTCCGACGCATTGGACGAATACGATCGTTTTGGGATGCCTGCCGTCGGAAGGGCGGAGCAGGGTGCCGCCGGTAGGCCCCGCCGCATTCATGAGGCGTTCGAATTCGAGGGATGATACGACGTCTTTGCTCTGCGAATACGCGAACTCGTCGAACTTCGACAAGTCGATCGGATTGTAGCCGGTTGCGGCGACGATGGCTCCGTATTTTTCTTCGATGAACGTATCTTTTGCACCGTAGTCGATCGCCTTCGCCTGACACACCATCGAACAGACGCCGCATTTTCCCGACGTGAGCTTCATACAGTGTGCGGCGTCGATCGTCGCGATTTTCGGAACGGCTTGCGCAAAGGGAATATAGATCGCGGAGCGCTTGTCGAGATTCATATTGAATTCGTTCGGCACTTTTTTTTGCGGACACTTTTGCACGCATTCGCCGCAGCCCGTACATTTCGTTTCGTCGACGTAGCGCGCTTTGCGCTTTATCGTCACGGTAAAGTTTCCGACGAATCCTTTGATATCCGTCACTTCGCTGTACGAGAGGATTCTGATATTTTCATTTTGTCCGCATTCGACCATGCGCGGCGTGAGGATACAGGCCGCACAGTCGAGCGTCGGAAAGGTTTTGTCGAGCTGCGCCATTTTGCCGCCGATCGTCGGCTTCGCTTCGACGATGTCTACGGGAAAACCCGCGTCCGCGATGTCGATCGCCGTCTGAATGCCCGCGATACCTCCGCCGATGACGAGAGCGCGCTTGGTGACCGGCGTTTCGCCCGCAGTGAGCGGTTCGTTCAACAGCACTTTTGCGATCGCAGCTTTTCCGAGCGAAATCGCTTTTGCCGTCGCCGTCGGCATATCTTTGCATATCCACGAATCCTGCTCTCGGATGTTCGCTACTTCGAGCAGATAGGGATTGATACCCGCTTTTTCCGCACACTTTCGGAACGTCGCTTCGTGCATACGAGGCGAACAGGAACACACGACAACTCCGCCGAGCTCATGTTCTTTTATCGTATCGGCGATGAGATCCTGACCCGTCTGCGAACACATATAGGTGTAGTCCGTCGAAAAGACGACGCCCGCTTCTTTTCCGAGCGCGTCCGCGACGGCTTTTACATCGACCGTGCCGGCTATATTCGTGCCGCAGTGGCACACAAAAACTCCGATTTTCCGCATACTCACTTCCTATACTTTCTGAATGCGCTGACGATCGCTTGCTGCGGCATATCGCCGTCGATATAAAACGGCACTTTTTCGGCAGCGAGGCGTTCCGCCCCCCGCTCTCGTTCGACGACCGTGCGCACCGCTTCCACGATCTTCGCAGGTTCGACTTGGCGCGGACATCTTTCCATACACGCAAAACACGACAGACAGCGGTACATCGATTCCGTTTTCAAAAGCGCTTCGATATCGCCGGTTTCGACCATGTGTACGAATTCGTGCGGATGATATTCCATATCGTCGTAGGACGGGCAAGTACCCGAACACTTTCCGCACTGCATACACTTGCGCACGTTTACTCCGCTGATCGAAAGTATTTCATCGCGGATTTTATTGAGTTCAGACTGCAGCACGGCATTGCTCCTTGACGCCGAGCGCTTCGGCGAGCAGTTCGGTAAAATACAGAACGCTTACGTTTTCAGCGCTCCGATTTTTTACGAGATTATAACGGCAAAGCGGGCAGGCGGTGACGAGCAGCTCGGCTCCCTGCGATTCGGCGTTATCCAAAATCTTTTTGCACCGTTTTTCGGGAATGTCTCCGTCGTCGAACATCGTGTACGCGCCGCAGCACTCGTTTCGAAGCGAATAACGCACCGGTGTCGCTCCGATCGCCGATATAAAATCTTCGAGGATGCTCGGATTTTCCGGATCGTCCATCTTCATAACGCGTCCCGGCCGCAGCAGGAGACAGCCGTAGTACGCTCCGATTTTTTTGCCCGCAAGCGGTTTCGTCACTTTCGCTTTGACGTTTTCCCAGCCGACCGCGTCGCGCAGCACTTCGAGATAGTGCAGCACCTTCGTTTCCCCGTGATAGGAGATGCCGTCATTTTTAAAATAGTTGTTGACTTTTACGATGACGTTGTCGTCACGCCTCATATCGTCGTTTACCTGCTTTATGACGTTATGACACGCCGAGCATATCGTAACGAGTTCCCTCTTCGCATCGCGGGCGGCCGCAAGTGCGCGCACCGATGAAAGCTTCGTCGCGATTTCATCTTTTGCCAGCGGATAGGTTCCGCCGCAGCACTGCCAATCGGGAATCTCTTCGAGCGTAAACCCGAGCGCTTCGGCCGAGGAACGGGCATAGCGATCCAAATCGAGCGCTTTGTTTCGAAGCGTACATCCCGGAAAATACGAATATATACGGTGATCGTCCATACTCAAAAACCTCTCAATAAAACTTTTCTCCGAGCGCGTCGTGCTCTTTGCAAAGTCCGCCGCATCCGGCACCGCGCTTCAACGCTTTACGCCCGCCATTTCTTCGGGATGAAAAACTTCGTCGAATTTTTCCGCAGTTAAAAAACCGAGCGATACGCATGCGTCTTTCAGCGAAATGTTTTCTTCGTACGCTTTGTGACTCGTCTTTGCCGCGTTTTCGTAACCGATGTACGGATTCAGCGCGGTGACGAGCATGAGCGAATTGTAGAGGTTGAAATGCATCTTTTCTTTGTTCGCCGTAATACCCGACGCGCAGTTGTCGTTGAACGACACAATCGCTTCGGAAAGGAGACGTACCGACTGCAAAAAATTATACGCGATAACCGGCATAAATACGTTGAGTTCGAAATTGCCCTGACTCGCGCCGATACCGACGGCGACGTCGTTTCCCATCACTTGCACCGCAACCATCGTCACCGCTTCGCACTGCGTCGGATTGACTTTTCCCGGCATGATCGAAGAGCCCGGCTCGTTTTCAGGGATGTGTATTTCGCCGAGCCCGCAGCGCGGCCCCGAAGCGAGCCAGCGAACGTCGTTTGCGATTTTTAATAAATCCGCCGCGAGCGCTTTTACTCCTCCGTGAGCAAAGACGATTTCGTCTTTACTCGTGAGCGCGTGAAATTTATTCGGAGCCGTGATAAAGCGCTTTCCGGTGAGAGAAGACAGTTCTTCGGCAACTTTTACGTCGAAGCCTCGAGGCGCGTTGAGTCCCGTACCGACGGCCGTACCGCCGAGTGCGAGCTCTTTCAATTCGGGAAGCGCGAGTGAAATGAGGGTTTTGTCTTTTTCGAGCGACGTCCGCCAGCCGCTTATCTCCTGTGCGAATGAAATCGGGACGGCATCCTGCAAGTGCGTGCGCCCGCTTTTGACGACGTTTTCGTTTACCGCTTCGAGCTTTTTAAACGTCGATACAAGCAAATCTATCGCCGGAAAGAGTTTATCTTCGATTTCGACGACGGCTGCGATGTGCATCGCCGTCGGAAAAGTGTCGTTGCTCGACTGACTCATATTGACGTCGTCGTTCGGATGACAGAGCTTTTTACCCGCGATTTCGTTTGCTCGGTTTGCGATCACTTCGTTCGCGTTCATATTCGACTGCGTACCGCTTCCCGTCTGCCATACGACGAGCGGAAAGTGTTCGTCGAGCCCTCCTTCGATCACTTCGTCGCAGGCTTTTTCTATGCACGAAAGTTTTTCCGCCGTCATCTTTTCAGGCTTCAGCGCACAGTTCGCGCGCGCGGCGGCTTTTTTCAAATGCCCGAACGCTTTTGTGATTTCCCGCGGCATCGTTTCAATACCGACACCGATGCGGAAATTTTCATGACTGCGCTCGGTTTGCGCTCCCCAATATTTGTCGGCAGGAACTTTTACTTCTCCCATCGAATCGTGTTCAATTCTGAAATCGCCCATCGCTTTTCCCCGTATAATTATTATCGAAAATTAATAATTCAATTTCGTATTTTATTAAAATCGAAATTGACCGTTCGTTTCGCTTACCGATCAATGATCTGAAATGATTGCGGGTGAGGATAGTGTTCGGAAAAAGAAACCGATAATCGGGCAGCGGCGCAAGTTGTGCAGACAGGTTATTAATATCCCGTTTTCAGTAGAAACGGGATCTTCGTATTCGGCGCATTTTCCGATCCTGCGAACAGTCGTCCGCAATCACACCAAATCGCCGATGCTAAAACCGTATCTGTTTGATCACTTCTTTTAAGCAGTCCGCGCTCCGCCGCATCTGTACGATTTCCATATCGGAAAGCGGTGCGAGCAAGTGCCCGTGAAATCCCGTACGGCCGACGACGGAAAGCATCGAAAGGCTTACGTCTTTAATGCCGTATTCGCCGTTCGCCATCGCGGAAACGGTGAGCGTCGTGTCGGCGGCGTTATTGATACAGTCGACGATGTGCGCGACCGAAATCGCTACGGCGTAAAAGGTCGCCCCTTTGCGTTCGATGATCTTTCCACCCGAGCTTCGGATATAGGATTCGACTTCTTCGTGAACGAGCGGCGGGATGAGTTTGTCGTTGTCTTCGAGACAGGATTTATATTCGTCGACGGGAATCGTCGCGATATTTGCAAGCGACCACGGAATAAACGACGAATCTCCGTGTTCGCCGAAAACGTATGCGTGTACGTTTTGCTGTGCGATGTGGTAGTATTCGGCGATGCGTGCGCGAAGGCGGGCAGTGTCGAGGATCGTCCCGGAACCGAAAACCTGATTTTGCGGCAGTCCCGACATTTTGCAAAATTGATACGTTAAAATATCGACGGGATTCGAAACGATCACGTAGATCGCCGTCGAAGCGTACTTGATGATTTCAGGGATGATGCTTTTCGTGATGTCGACGTTCGTCTGCGCTAAATCCAGCCTCGATTGTCCCGGCTTTCGTGCGACGCCCGATGTCAGAACGACAATGTCGGAATCCTTTGCATCCGCGTAGGTTCCTGCATAGATGGTTACGGGGTCGCAGAACGGCGTACCCTGCCTGATGTCGAGCGCTTCGCCCAAAGCTTTTTGCGTATTGATATCGATCATTACGATTTCAGACGCGATGCCTTTAACGGTGAGCGAATACGCGATCGTAGAGCCTACTTGACCGGCTCCGATGATCGTGACTTTGAATGCCAATTTTTGTTCCTCTGCACTGCTACTTTGCTACAGCAAGTCTTGTATGGGGATTGCTCCCTCTTGTGCCGACGGCACATCCACACAAAAAATACTAGCGAATTGCAAAAAAAATGTAAAGTGGAAAATTGACAAGGAAGGGGGGATGTATACGTGCCGGCGTCCGGCGTGTTTGTCGCACATATTTTTTATCGGGGAATGTACAAAACTCGCCGTAAAGGTTATCATAGCGCCTATGAATGATGCAAAAAGCGCTTGCCGCATTGTGGTCGCTGCGGCTTTGAATCGATTTATCGCCGAAAAAAATCCGGACGCATCGAGTATTGATGCCGACAGTTTGACGCTGCAAACTCCGCCCGATCCCGCTCTGGGCGATATCGGCGTTCCGATGTTTGCCTATGCAAAACTTTTCCGCCTCGCGCCTCCCGCGATCGCACAAGGCGTCGTGCATATTATCAATTCCGAAACGTCGTTTGAAGGGATCTCCGTATCTTCCGTCGGCGAATTCCTTGCCGCAGGCCCTTACGTAAACGTTAAGCTCGATAAATCGGCGGCTTCTTTTGCCATCCTTTCGCGTATCGCCGGTGAGGAAAGCGAGTACGGTTCGAAAAGCGACGACGGTTCAAAGCCTTTCGACGGAAAGCGCGTTATGGTCGAATATTCGAGTCCGAACACGAATAAACCTCTTCATCTCGGACACATGAGAAACGATGCGCTCGGTGAAAGCGTGAGCCGCATTTTAAAAGAAGCGGGCGCGGAAGTGTACAAAGTGAACATCATCAATAACCGCGGCATACATATCTGCAAGTCGATGCTCGCGTATAAACTCTTTCACGAAGCAAAAGGCGACACGCCTGAAACGCTCGGTATAAAAGGCGATCACTTTGTCGGCCGGTGCTATGTCGAATTCGACAAATATGCAAAAGAACACCCCGAAGCCGTATCCGAAGCGGAAGAGATGCTGAGAGCGTGGGAATCAGGCGATGAGGAGGTGCGCGCGCTTTGGAAAACGATGAACGATTGGACGCTTTCGGGTATCGAAAAAACCTATGCGCGTACCGGCGTATCCTTCGATAAACTCTATTTCGAAAGTGAAACGTACCTCAAAGGTAAAGACGAAATCAAAGCGGGACTTGAAAAGGGCATATTTTTCAAAGCGGCCGACGGATCCGTACGCATAGACGTGAGCGAAGTCGTCGGAAGTAAAGACGACCGCGAGCACGAAAAAGTGCTGCTCCGGAAAGACGGTACATCAGTCTACATGACGCAGGATATCGGTACGGCGATCAGCCGGCACGATGACTGGCCGTTCAACCGTCTCGTCTACGTCGTCGCAAGTGAACAGATATATCATTTCAAAGTGCTTTTTTACATACTGAAAAAACTCGGTTTCGACTGGGCGAATGACCTTTATCATTTAAGTTACGGTCTTGTCAATTTGCCGAGCGGCAGGATGAAAAGCAGAGAAGGCACGATCGTCGACGCCGACGATTTGATCGACGAACTGCACGCCCAAGCTTTCAAGGAGATCGAAGCGAAAGGCAGAGAAGCGGAAGTCGGAGATGCGGACGATGTCGCGGAAAAGATCGCGCTTGCAGCCCTCCATTATTATTTATTGAACGTCGCACCGGTAAAAGATATGCTCTTTAATCCCGAAGAGTCGCTGTCCTTTACCGGAAACACCGGCCCCTATCTGCAGTACATGGGCGCGCGTATCGCGTCGATTTTGCGGAAAGCGGAAGAGAGCGGCATCGCTCCCGATACAAGCGAAAAAGCCGTTTCTCTTCTTTCGTCGGAAAGCGAATGGGATTTAATAAAAAAACTCGGCGATTTTCCGTCCGTCGTCGCAAAAGCCGCGGAAGCGCTCGATCCGAGCGTCGTCGCGCAGTACCTGTACGACGTAAGCAAAGCGTTCGGCAAATTCTATCAGCAGTGTCCGATCCTCGCCGCGGAAAAAACGGAGCTCGTGAGAGGGCGCCTCTTCCTTGCCGAATGCACGCTCACCGTTTTAAAAAACGCGATGTATCTCGTGCTCGTGCCGTATTTGGAAAAGATGTAGAAACGCCGGGCAGACCGACTCGTTCAGCTGTGCGGTACGCGCCGGCGCTTCGATCTAATAGCGCTTTATGAGTGACTGCGTGCCGTCTTCGCCCAATCCTTCTTTTTCGAGCGCTTCGTAATTTTCGAGCACGTGTTCGAGCACTCCGAGATGCAGTCCCGCTTTTTTCGCTTCGTCGTCGGCAAGCTTCATGTCTTTAATAAAATGCTTGAGCTTAAAGCCCGGAGCGTAGTCGCCCGCGATGAGCTTCGGGCCGAACGCGTCGAGCTGCTTGCTTCCTGCCGCTCCCGTTGCAACCGATTTTAACAATACGTTCAAATCGAGCCCTTTCGCTTTCGCGTACGCAAACGCTTCGCACACGCCCGAAAGTGCGCCCGCGATCAGTATTTGATTCGCCATCTTCGCATGCTGACCGTTTCCCGCTTTGCCCTGATAATTAATATTCGTTCCCATCGCTTTGAAAAGCGGCATACACGCTTCGAAATCTTCTTTGTCTCCGCCTGCGAGAATGGAAAGCGTACCCGCTTTTGCACCCGTGTCGCCTCCGGTAACCGGCGCGTCGATCACGTGAAAGCCCTTCGCTTTTCCTTCGCGATACAAACGCTCGGCAAGCGTCGGGCTCGTCGTCGTCATATCGATGAGATATGTTCCCTTTTTCGCGCTGTCCATAATTTTTCCGGGAGAAAAATACACGTCTTCGACGTCTGGCGGAAAGCCTACGATCGTGATAACCGCGTCGGAGCCTTTGACGCAGTCCGAAATGCTGTCGCAAAAGACGGCGCCTTCGGAAATGACGTCTTCGACGTTTTGCTTATGCCGTGCGAATATGCGAAGCTCGAATCCCGCTTTCATGAGATTGCGAACCATCGACTTTCCCATGATCCCGACTCCGATAAAACCGATTTTTTTCATATCAGCATTCCTCCTAATTACTTCAATTATCATGTCCGTTATTTTGAATTTTATCATATTTTTCCTTTTCTGTATATTCTTATATATTGCAGGCATGAAAAGAAGTTATCGCCTGCATAAGATGTTGATATCAATTTTTTATATATGAAATCAAAAAACGGTATATGGTTTTATAAAAAAGCATTTTATAATTATACTGGTCAGCGCTGATATTGGGAATATTTGAATTGAGGAGGTTTATTGGTATAGTCAGTACAAATGATTTTGAGTATTTATACATGCGTATTCGGTAGGGAGAACCGACTTTAAAAACAGGATAACAAGTAAATTCAGAGTTTATTTGTTTTAAAATTAACTCGATTATTTTTAGGAAGGAAATTGATGAAACGTAAATTTTATTTCTTTACAATTGTTATATCATCTCTATTAGTCAATATTGTTTCTGCGGGAGGTAGCGCGGAATCGTCGGTTGCACAAAATGAAAAATCCGGTCTGCCGTCTATCGTTATGATCGTTAAACAAAGCGACCCGTGGTTTGATGATATGGCGCAGGGAATCGCACAATTAAAAAAGGATACCGGTTTAAATATTTATGTGCAAACTCCTGCATCAGGCGATCCTGCATTGCAGATAGGTATAATGGAAAATTTAATTTCCCAAGGAGTTAGTGCTATTTGCATTGTACCGAATGACCCAAAAGCGCTTATACCGACCATCCAAAAAGCGAGAAAAGCCGGTATCAAAGTTGTTACGCATGAAGCGCCTGATATCGCAAAATATGTAGATTTGGATGTTGAAGCTTTTAAGGGTGAAGATTTTGGAAAAATATTTGCTTCAGCGCTTGCTAAAGCCTGCAACGGTAAAGGTTTGTATGCCGGCTTTGTGGGTGGTCTAACGATGAC
The DNA here is from genome assembly GCF_050938355.1 of Treponema sp. SP13. Taxonomy (NCBI): domain Bacteria; kingdom Pseudomonadati; phylum Spirochaetota; class Spirochaetia; order Treponematales; family Treponemataceae; genus Treponema; species Treponema sp. SP13. The sequence continues at coordinate 370,013 of NZ_JADOVM010000002.1, read as the reverse complement.
GACACATATGGAATGGTATAATGCTGCGGTCAAAGAAATTTCAAGCAAATATCCGGAAATGAAAAATATTTCGTCTGAGGCATATGAAGACGGTAACAGTATTCAACAGGCGTACAATAAGACAGTTGAAATTCTCAAAGTTTACCCCGATATAAAAGCTTTTTTTGATTGCTCTGCGCACGGCGGAGGAATTTGTCAAGCTTTAAAAGACAAGGGTAGAACGGATGTAAAAGTGGTATCCCTTGCATTGCCGTCAATGTCTGCAAATTATATAAAAGACGGAAGTATGGTTCACGGACAAGCGTGGCGGCCGGCGGATGCCGGTTATGCGACGGCATATGCCGCATATTTGCTTGTAAAAGGTGAAGCGGTAAAAACCGGAACAGATTTGAAAGCAAAAGGATATGAAAATGTTACGGTCGCAAATAATATCGCTTATGGATTTGCCCCTCTTATATTTACTGCAGAAAATGTAAGTACATATAAATTTTAATTATTATTAAAAGCAGTCCGGATATCGTTAATGCCGGATTGCTTTAGTTAACGAACGCAAGGAAAACCAAATGCAGCATACGGAATTATTAACTTTGCGAAATATTACAAAAACATTCCCAGGTGTAACGGCCTTGTCAAATGTCGACTTGGTATTAAAAAGCGGACAAATTCATTGTTTGGCGGGGGAGAACGGTTCGGGAAAATCGACTCTGGTAAAGATAGCGAGCGGCGTATATACCCCCGATTCCGGATATATTCGTATTAATGGCCGTGAATATACAAGATTAACCCCTTCTGAAGCTATGGCTGGAGGAGTACAGGTTATATATCAGGATTTGGCGCTTTTCGAACATATGACTATCGGAGAAAATATCGCGTTAAATAAAATCCGGCAAGCTAAAAAGCGTATAATAACAAATAGAGATATAGAAAAAATCGCACGAGAGGCGATAAGTCAAATAGGGGTGGATTTAGATATAAAAAGTACAATAAGAGAAGTGTCCATTAGCAATCGCCAAATAACCGCTATTTGCAGAGCTTTAGCTCTCGAAGCTAAAATTTTATTTATGGACGAGCCGACGACCGCACTGACCCATAGAGAGATTGACGTGTTGCTCTCGATTGTAAATGATTTAAAGGCAAAAGGTTTATCGATTGTTTTTATAAGCCATAAATTCGATGAAATTTTTAAAATTTCCGATACCATAACTGTTTTTAGAGATGGTTGTAAAATAGATGATTTTCCCCGATCTGAATTGACAAAAGAAAAACTTTCGTTTTATATGACGGGAAGGACCGTAAAATATCCTCACTATGAACCGCCTAAAAACCGACAGGCGTTTTTTAAAGTGCATAATTTGACTAAAAAAGGTTATTACAAAAATATTTCTTTTGACATTTGTTCGGGAGATATTCTCGGTTTTATCGGACGCTTGGGGGCGGGACGAACGGAATTGGCTTTGTCCCTTTTTGGTCTTAACAGACCGGATGCCGGTACAGTAACTATAGGCGGTAAACTTTTTACTATGCGTTCTCCCGGTATTGCAAAAAAAGAAAAAATTGCATTGCTCCCGGAAAACAGATTAAGTCAAAGTTTGTTTTTGGAAAGAAGCGTTAATCAGAATATTTCCTCTGCCGTAATCGATATGTTGGTACACCGTTCGTTCCTTTTTGACGTAAAAAAAGAGAGGCAGTATGCACAAGAGGCGATAAAAAATCTTAATATAAAGCCGCCGGATATTCTGACGCAAATACAAAATTTATCGGGAGGGAATCAACAAAAAGCCGTAATTGCAAAATGGTTGGCAACTAATCCCAAACTTTTTATCATGGATTCTCCGACGGTAGGTGTTGATATCGGTTCAAAAGCTGAGATATACGAGATTATACAAAATCTTGCAAAGCAAAATATGTCGATTATTTTAATCTCAGATGAAATCGAAGAGATTCTTTGTAACTGTAATAAAGTAATTGTTATGACGGAAGGAGAATGTATCAAATACTTTGACGAAACTGAGTTGGCGCAACCAAATATTAAAAATAGTATAACAGAATTTATAAATGAAGATTATGGGGAAAAAGATAATGAAAATACGGTTCAGTCATATTAGCAAATCGGAATTTGTTTTATTGGGAATTATGTTGTGTTATTCCGTGGGAGTGGGAATCGTCAACCCCGCATTCTTAAATATAGATTCTTTTTTTGATATTATTAGATTTTCTTCCAGCACACTGATAATTGCGATGGGGCTGTTTGTCGTAATGCTGTCCGGCGGTATTGATATTTCTTTTATGGCTATTGCCTTATTTGGAAGCTATACGGCAACGAAAATCCTGCTTTCATTAAATATTTCGAATATCGTTATTGCTTTCGGTATCTCTATGAGCATCGGATTGATTTTAGGCTTGTTCAACGCATGGCTTATCAGTTGGTTGAAGCTCCCCACCTTTATTATAACATTAGGCACTCAAAATTTATTTCACGGTATCATGGCTTGTTTTATAGGCGCGAAAACATACGGTGCCGGTTTATTGCCGGAATCGTTTTCGAAATTCGGTTCTGCGACTTTGTTTTTGATTCATACAAAAAACGGAACCGTCGGTCTTACTTCCAGTGTGCTTATAGTGGCGGCTGTAGTATTTGCGACATGGTTTTTAATTTACAAAACAATTATCGGAAGAGAAATTGTAGCGCTCGGTAATTCCGAAGATGCGGCACGCCGTGCCGGTTTTAATCCGCTTTTTCTCCGTTTGATAGCGTATGGCTATATGGGAATACTTGCCGGATGTGCCGGTGTGGTTTACGTATGTCAGGTTAATGCCGTATATCCGGATAAATTAGTCGGTGACGAATTGATGGTTATCGCCGGAGCCGTTATAGGGGGAACAAGTATTACCGGGGGAAAGGGAAAGATATTGGGCGTTATACTCGGTATACTATTGATTTATTTGTTTAATTCGACACTTATCTTTTTAGGTTTAACGTCTTCTTGGAATAAACTGGCGGTGGGAAGCGTTTTAACGATTGCCGCATCGATTACATCATTGCGTACATTACTAAAAAATAAACAACAGTTGATTTTCAGTTTTGAAAGGTGAACACTGAGGGTTGTATATGCGAACGGTCAGAAACGGGTACGATAAAAATTTGGGAGCACTGCTTTTTGTAACACTTATAGTTTTAATACTATGCGGTTTTTTATTCGGGCAATCTATGTATTCTGCCAGAAATATTCAGTCGATGGCATATCAAATACCTGAATTCGGCTTTGTTGCGCTCGGTATGATGTTAGCCTTTATGATTGGGGGAATTGATTTGTCAATTATCGCCAATGCAAACTTATCCGGAATTTTGGCGGCTTCCATATTGACAGGGAAGTATTTGCAAGTAATTCCCGAATCTCAGAAAATCGTATGTGCCGTTATCGTGATTTTTACGGTCTCCACGTTATTGGGATGTTTCAACGGTTTTCTGGTTTCGAAATTCGGTGTTCCGTCGATTATAGCGACATTGAGCACTATGACTCTCTATTCGGGAATCGGGACGGCTTTAACCGGAGGAAAAAGTATTGTAGGGTTTCCTGAACGTTTTACAGCAATAGGGCTGATGGAAATTTTCGGGATTCCCGTTATTTTTATTTTCTTTATCGGTACGGCGCTCTGTTTGGGAATAATTATTGCATTTACACGTTTCGGGCGCAAGCTGTATTTGTATGGAGAGAATCCGACAGCGGCATTGTTTTCCGGGATCAATAATGCAAGGATTTCATTTTGGACTTTTACGATTATCGGGTTATTGGCAGGATGCGCAAGTATTACCATTATAAGTAGAGTAAATTCTGCAAAGGTCGGTTATGGCGAGGCTTACTCTTTGAGTTCTCTTATAGTGTGCGTTATAGGAGGAATTCATCCTGCAGGAGGGAAAGGTAAAGTGCTCGGCGTAGTTACAGCCGTTATCTTAATGCAAATACTATTCAGTGCTTTTACCATTATGCAGCTATCTCCGTTTGCAACAAAATTAATTTGGGGAGTTATGTTGATTTTTGTTATGGGAATAGCGCAGGAAAATAAGCGATTTTTAAAAGTCTTAAAAAAGATTAACATTAGGAGGTATAAATGAAGTTAGCGGAAGAATACAAGACGCTCTATGAAAAAATATTAGCGGAGCATCGGGCGGTGTTTGAGCGTCAATCAATTGATCAGTTACAAGATTTTATCGATGTAATTTCCAATACAAAAAAAATCTTTGTCATAGGGGTGGGACGAGAAGGTATTGCTGCAAAAGCTTTTGCGATGCGGTTAATGCATTTGGGAAAAGAAGTTCATTGGATCTGGGATGATACGACCCCGGGTATGCATGAAGGGGATTTATTGATTGCCGTAAACGGTTCTGGTAATATCGGACATATAAATTTTGTAATAGAGCGAGCGCTCGCTGCACAAACTACGGTAGCGGTTGTAACCGGTTCGCCGTCCGGAAAAGCCGCATCGCAATTGGCACATAAGGTATTGTTTGTTCCGGCTGCCGTCTATTTGGGCGTTGATCCTGTTGTGGAATCGATTCAACCGATGGGAAACCTGTTTGAACAGCACCTTTTTTTGCTCTTTGATATCATAATAATGCTGCTCCAGCAAAGATTAAACATAACGCACTCTGAAATGGCAGCGCGACATCGAAATATAGAATAAAATTTATCTCTAAAGTCGCAGCCTTTCCCTACGTCTTGTCAAACGGATTTTTAAAACCTATAATAATGCGGTTTATGAAAATAAAAGATGCCGTATATGTATATCGTCTGTTTTCGGGAGAACGGTTACGATGGCACGGAAGGTATCATGCGCACGACGTGTCAGAATTTGAAGTACATGTTTTTCTTGAGGGTACGGGCTCTTTTTTGCAAAATACGGCAAAGTATCCCATAGAGCCGGGAAAAGTATTTTTAAGCGGAGCATATGATTTTCATTCTATCTTACCGGAAGCTGTTATCAAGCCGATAACGTACTATGCGTTTTTGTTTTCGGTTGAAGATCAAGACGAACTATCGCAAAGCCTTTATCGGATACTGTCTTTTTCGTTAAAAAAACATCGCGTATTCGTTTCCGTTGATATACATATACGTTTTCAGCTTGAAGAAATTTATACGCTTGCAAAATCTCCGGAAGTTCATCTTAATCGTGCGGCCGAATACTTGCTGGCGAGCTTTATATTCAGATGGTTTGATGCGGATAAAGATACTTATATTGAAAAAACACGTTTAACCGATAAAAAACAATCCATTATTATAGTGCGTGCCATACAATATATGGAAAAAGCCGTAAATACAAACCTCAAAGTAAAAAATTTGGCAAAAAAATTGAATATATCTCCCGAATATTTTATACGTCTTTTTCGGGGTGAAGTACATACGACTCCGCATCGTTATTTTAATCATTTAAAAATAAGCGCTGCAACAGGCTATTTGACGGCAACCGATAAATCGATCAAGGAAATCGCGCATATTTTAGGCTTTGACAATCAATTTTCATTTTCGGCTATTTTCAAAAAGTACATAGGGATTTCACCCTCGGAGTACCGCAATATTTATTTCCAAAAAAAAGATTTAATCATAAGCGATGATATTATATAAGACGAAAACCCTCGCAAGTTGACGCGTTCTTTTCAATGTGCGACAATAAGCTATGAAGCGTATAGCGATATTTGCCGCCACTTTGCTTTGCGTCTGTGCTTCGTGTACGCGCGTTCCCGAAATGACCGAAAAAGAAATCGATTCGGCGATTGAAGCGATGAACGGCGAAATGCTTTCGCACACTCGATCGAAGCCGTGGACGGGCGGCCCCTATGTTCCGGGAAGGGCGGGCGGTACGTGGTACGATTCGGTTATGACCGATCCGAAAACGTTCAATCACTATATCGCCGAACGCGATGCATCGTCGAGTTCCCTTATCGCGCAGACGACCGATTTTCTTTTCGATTACGATCCGACGCTTCGAAAGTGGTCGCCGCGCGCCGCTTCTTACGCGATCGACATCGACAAGCAAAAAGGGACGCTCACGCTGCACTGTACGCTCCGTGACGATATGTACTGGACGTATTACGATTCGCCTGAAAGGATTCCCGTTACGAGCGACGATGTCGTTTTTTGGTATGATGAAATTGCGGGCGACAAAGCCTTTCAAAGCTCAGGTTATCCGCAGCAGTTTATGACGATGGACGACGGTTCCGTCCGCCGTATCGATATCGTAAAAATCGATGAAAAGCGTTTCGATTTTCTGTTTCCGCGCATCGTCGCCGAACCCCTCCTTGCAGTCAATATGAATATCTGTCCGTCTTTTATCTATCGTCCGGCAAAAGAGGCAGGCGGCGTCGATGCGGTAAAAAATCTTTTCAGCATCGCGTCTTCTCCGCGATCTCTCCCTTCGGCGGGCAAGTGGTATATCGCAGAATATGCGCCTTCTCAGCGCATCGTGCTCAAGCGCAATCCTCACTATTGGAATAAAGATGTAAACGGAGTCGCGGAACCTTATCCCGAAGAAAAAGTTTTGCAGATCGTCGGAGATCAAAACACGGATTACCTTTTGTTCCGTCAGGGAAAACTCGAAACGTATCAGCTCCGTCCCGAAGACGTAAACGAAGCGGTCGCCGATCAAAGAGATTTTACGGTATTCAACGCCGAAGGCTCGCTCGGATCTTCTCTGTGGTCGTTCAATCAAAATCCCGTAAACGAAGAAAAACCTTTTTATTCGTGGTTTACGAAAAAGGAATTCCGTCAGGCGATGAGCTGCCTTTTAAATCGCGAGCGCATCATCGTGCAGACGTATCGGGGACTTGCCGAGCCGATGTACTATTTTTTCTCTCGGGCAAATCCGTACTACAACCCCGACATCACGCTCCGCTGGCGCTACGACGTCGACGAAGCACGGAAATTATTAAAGAGATGCGGCATGGAAGAGAAGGGCGGCGTTCTCTATGATTCGAAAGGTGCTCTTGTCGAATTCGATTTGGCGATTCCGTCGACGAGTACGCTTGCAAACGATATCGCGCAGATCATCGCCGACGAATGCGCAAAGGCGGGCATAAAGGTAAACGTCCGCCAAGTCGATTTTCAAAAGCTCGTCGAATCTTTGACGGCAACTTACGATTGGCAGTCGGTGATCATCGCGCTCGGCACTCCGCTCTTTCCGTCGCAGGGGAGCAACGTGTGGCCCTCGTCCGGAAACCTGCACTTGTGGCACCCGCTGCAGGCGGCTCCCGCAACCGAATGGGAAGCGCGTATTGACCGGCTCTACAGTAAGGGAAATTATACGATAGATCGGGATGCGGCCTTTACGATTTGGAACGAATACCAGCGGATTTTGCTCGACGAGTGTCCCGTCATCTATCTCGTCCGCCCCCGGAGCTTTTTTGCGATTCGAAGCCGATGGGATCAGTCGAACGTGTATTACGACAATCTGAACGGTGCGATGCTCGATTACGTTTTTATTAAACAATAGGACACTGTGATGCGTAGTACGGATAAAATCAATATTAACAATATAATCGCTGCCGCGTTCGGCTCGCTTTCGTTTCCGTGGCGGAGGTTTCGAAAAACCTTTCCGCTCGCGTCGTATATAAGCGCCCGTTTTATTACGATGCTTGCCCTTCTTTTTTTGCTCGGCCTTTCGATGTTCGCTCTTATGGCGCTCGCTCCCGGCGATATCGTCGACCGGATGATGACGCAGCAGATCATGTCGAGTGCGCAAAGCGCTCCTTCATCTTCCGGCGCAAAAGCCGACAACGCGTTTTCTTCCGAACAGATGGCATCCCTCCGCGCGGAGTACGGACTCGACCGTCCCTTTTTCGTGCAGTATTGGAAGTGGCTCGTCCGCGTCGTCGTCCATCGCGATTTGGGCGTGTCTCTCGTTTCTCGCGCACCGGTTTCTTTTTTGATAAAATCGCGCCTGGTCAATTCCATCGTGCTGAATCTCATTTCGCTCGTGTGCATTACCTTTACGTCTTTTTTGCTCGGCGTCTACCTTTCAAGCAAAGCGGGTACGAAACTCGACACGGCTGTAACTTTCGTCGCGCTTTTTTTTCACGCGTTTCCGGGCATACTGCTTTTGATTTTGCTGCAGCTCTTCGCATCGGCTACCGGTCTTTTTCCGGTGACCGCTTATCCCGATTTTCCGTTTTCGCTCTCTCCCGGACGATTTGCGCTTTCTTATATGCATCACACATTTCTTCCGCTCTTCGCTTCGTTTTTGGGCGGGACGGTCGCAACGCTCCGCATGATACGCGCGACGATGCTCGATCAAATGGGAATGCCCTATATTACCGCATTGAGATCCCGCGGTACGAGCGAAAAGCGGGTGTACTTCAATCACGCGTTCCGCAATACGCTCAATCCGTATATCACGGGAAGCGCGAATTTGCTTGCGGGTCTTTTTTCCGGTTCTCTCGTGCTTGAAATCATCTTCTCTTATCCGGGCATCGGGCGTCTTATGTATGAAGCGGTTTTGCAGGAAGATATCAATCTCGTGCTTGCGAACAGTATGTTTATTTCGTTCCTCGTTCTCGTCGGTATGATCGCTTCCGATATCGCGCTCGCCTTTGTCGATCCGCGCATCCGCTACGGAAGTCAGTGAGGCGCGCATGAAAAAATTTATTAATTTTTTAAAGACGAAACGCATCGCATTCGCTTCGCTTATCGTCATTGCAATTTTATATATCGTAATGCTCTTTGCGGAATTCGTTGCGCCCTATCCCGCATCGATGAGTTTCGGCCGCGATACGTTTCATCCTGCGAACATCCGCATAACGAAACGGGGAGTCGCAGCACAGGAATGCCGCGTCCTCGATCCCGTTTCGTGGAAATACGCGCGCGTCAAAGGAAAGTACCGAAGGGTAACGTTTTTTGTAAAAGGTGAACCTTACAAATTGCTCGGGCTTATCCCGTGCAGCCGACACCTTTTCGGCACGATCCCCGACGAAAAGGGTGAACTCTATCCCGTCTTTATCCTCGGCGCCGACAACCTCGGCCGCGATCTTTTTTCGCGCATCGTCTACGGAAGCCGCATTTCCCTTACGATAGGTTTTGCCGCATCCGCCGTTTCGCTCCTGCTCGCCGTCCTTTTGGGCGGACTTGCGGGGTTTTACGGAGGGGCTGCGGACTGGAGCCTCATGCGACTTGCGGAATTTTTTATGCTCATTCCGAGCCTGTATCTCATTTTATTTTTGCGTTCGCTTTTGCACACGCAGACGGACAGCGGTACTTCTTACGCGCTCATCACGCTGATCCTCGCTTTCGTCGGCTGGCCGTCGAGTGCCCGAACGATACGCGGCATGGTGCATGCGATAAAGCGTGAAGACTTTATTCTCAACGCGCGTCTTGAGGGAATCCCGCCGGCAGTTATCATCTTCGGCCACATCATACCGCAGACGGCGAGCCTACTCATCGTAAGCGTTGCGCTCAGCGTACCGGGCTTTATCATGAGCGAAACGACGCTTTCGTATCTCGGACTGGGTATCAGCGATCCTGCCGTCAGCTGGGGTTCACTCATCAACCGCAATATTTCAACGCTTTCGAACCTGCAAAATTATCCGTGGCTGCTCGCGCCGGTGCTTTTGCTTTTGATCGTAACGCTCGCGTTCAATTTTTTAGGCGACGCGCTCCGCGATTACTTCGATCCGTATCACGCGGTTTTCGCCGGAAAAAAGTTTCGGCAAAAAAAAGTGCAGGCTTTCGGCGAGATCAGCCGTACCGCTCCCTCCGCTTTCGACATAGGCGCGGCGGACGATACGGAAAGTGCGCCGGATGTGCAAAGTGCGTATCCGGCGGCACGCAATTTTCTTTCGGTCGAAAATCTTTCGGTTACCTTTACCGTTTTCCGTGAAGGAAAACGCATCGATGTCTATGCCGTGCGCGGCGTTTCGTTTTCGATGCAGAGGGGCGAAGTGCTCGGTATCGTCGGGGAATCGGGAAGCGGCAAATCGGTGACGGTAAGTGCGATCCCGGATCTCCTTCTGCAAAACACATTTCGATCGGGACGCGTGTATTTTGAAGGGACGGAGCTATCTGCGCTCGGTGAAAAAGAGTTGAGGACATTCCGCGGTAAAAAAATCGGCATGATCTTTCAAGAGCCCGCGCTTTCCTTTGATCCGCTGCAAACCGTCGGAAGCGTGTTTTTCGAAGCGCTCCGCACGATTGACAAAAGCTGTACAAAGGATGCTGCGTACGAAAAAGCCGAAGCGCTCTTGAAAGAAGTAGGGCTTCCCGATCCGCGAAAAAGACTGGCAAGTTATCCGCACCAATTTTCGGGCGGTCAGCTGCAAAGGATCGGCATAGCGCTCGCTCTCGCACAGGGCTGCGAACTGCTCATTGCGGACGAGCCGACGACATCCCTCGACGTGACGATTCAAGCGCAGATCGTTTCGCTTCTTATGCGTCTGCAAAAAGAAAGGGGACTTTCGGTCATCTTTATCAGCCACAATATCGATGTCGTTTCGCGCATCGCAGACCGCATCATCGTCATGTACGGCGGAAAAGTGATGGAAGAGGGTAGCGCCGAATCGATCGTGCGATCCCCCCGCCATCCGTATACGAAAGCGCTCCTTGCATCTTCCGCAAACTTCGGTATGCATTATACGAAAGAGCGCATGAAATCGATTCCGGGAAAAGTATGCGATCCGTCCGCACCCGAGCGGGGCTGCCCCTTTGCTCCGAGATGCGCCTTTGTGCGCTCATCCTGCGCTACCGACGGAAGGTCGTGCCCTGAGATGAAAATCGACGGAGGAGCAAAAAAATGAGCGGCGCGATAATCGAAGTACGGCATCTTTCTAAAACGTTCAGCTTCGAAGCGGGATTTTTTGCGCGCGGAGAGCGGACGGTGTACGCGGTAAACGACGTATCCTTTTCGATACGGAGGGGAACGACGTACGGATTGGTCGGAGAATCGGGCTGCGGCAAAACGACGACGGCGCGTCTTTTGGTCGGCATGTACTCACCGACATCGGGGGAAATACGCTATGCGCCGGAAGAGGGGGAAGCGCGGAACATCGCATCGTACACGAAAAACGAAATGCGCGCTTACCGCGAAAAAGTAAAATATATCTTTCAGGATCCCGCACGTTCGCTCAATCCGCGTATGAACGTCTATGAAATCCTGACCTCTCCGCTTCGCTATTCGTCAAAACGGCGCGGAAAAGACGATGCAAAAGAAAGGGCAGTAAAAATTATTAAAGAAGTCGGCATGAGCGAAGCCGACCTTTTCCGCCGTCCGTCGGAATTTTCAGGCGGACAGCGGCAGCGCATTTCGATTGCGCGCTCTCTTATCATGGAACCAGAAGCGCTCATCTGCGACGAAGTGATTTCGGCGCTCGACGTTTCGATTCAGGGACAGATCATCAATCTGCTCGACGATCTTCGAAAAACGCGGAGTTTAAGTTTTTTGTTTATTACGCACGATTTGAAAGCCGCTTCTTATTTTTGCGATGTGATCGGCGTCATGTACCGCGGCATCCTCGTCGAAGAAGCTCCTGCCGCCGATCTGTATGAGACGAAATTGCATCCGTATACGAAGCTTTTGTTCGACGGCGCGCTCGGAAAAGAAGCGGCATCGAACGCGGAAGTAAAGACGACGCTCGAAGCCGAAAAGGGCTGTCCCTTTGCATACCGCTGTCCTCATGTGGAAAAAGCGTGCTGTGAAACACTTCCCGAATTGACGGAAACGGAAAGCGGTCACCGCGTGCGCTGCCTTCTCGTACAGTAGCGGCTGCTTCCTTAAAATGCGGCATTGCAGAAAATGTCGATTTTCGAAAATGCCGCATTGGTGCGCAAGCGCGCACACGTACATCCGCGAGTTTTCTGAAAGAAAACTCGAAGTTAAATTGAACGGCGCTATCTCAGACGTTCAATTTAAACCTTCCTTAAAATTGCACAGCGAGTAAATCTTCGGATGTAGGAGCGTGCAATTCGTGCGCGCACACGTATATCGCGAGTTTTCAAATGAAAACTCGAAGTTAAAAGCGCCGCGCCATTTCAGCGGCGCTTTTAAACCTTCGATTTTGCGCGCCGGTATGTATGCGACGGGCTAAGCCGTCCGCCGACTTCCTATTTCATTTATTCGCATTTTAATTTTTCGAGCATGCGGCGGAACGCGCTTTCTTTTTTGTGCAATTCGCGCGATCCCCGCGTGATTTTGCACAGCGACATACCGAATCTCCTTGCGATCTCCCGCTGCGTTGTGCCCTTGTCGATTTCTTTGACGAGAAGCCACCTGTTTGCAAAGTCCTTCCGTTCCGCAGGCGTAAAAAGACAGCCGAAAAAATCGCGGATAAAGCGCTCGTCGTCCGTTTCGGCGATAAGGCGGCAGAGTTCTTGAAAACTTTCTTCGAGCGCTTTTTGTGCCGCGCCTTTTTTTGTTTTTTTTACTGCCTGTGTGCTCATAACCCGTTTCCGCCCCTGCGTTGAAATCCTATGCATAGTATCACGAAAGCTTGTAAAAGTCCAATATCTTGTGTACTATAATTGTATGACAGATGCATTGACTTCTCTCGAGCGGCAGTACGACGAATGTTTTGAAGGTGAACTGCGTATGCTCGCCCGTCGTCGTGAACAGGATAAGGATTTGACGATCGAAACGCTCGAGATGACGCTCAAGGTACTGTATGAAATCGACGGAAACAATTGGCAAGGACGCAGCGCCGTCGTACAGCGCGCTCTCGACGCGCAGATCGACGCATACGAAAAATTTATCAACGATTGGAAAAAAGAAAAAGATGCCGAGCAGTCGCATTCGGGATAATGTGAATACGGCTTGTATTTGATTATATTCTCTTAAAGAAACATAATTCGAGTTTATTTTTGTGTTAAAATCATCTAATAAAATATATGTGCCCTTTGTAATTATTTCTTAATTAGTATTATCCAATATTCTTTTTTGAAATCCTAAACCTTCCCCAAAAGCGATAATAGCGATTCCTAAGTATATAATTAGATGGATGATTTTCTATTTAATCTAACAACATCACCTTTATTAAACATTTTTTCCTCTTTTCTTATTATGTCATGTGTTAATGACGCATCCGCCTAACTACCGCTTAACCTGCAACACGGCTTGACTGTGTTGTCAGCATTGAAGCGGGTGTCAGGTTTTATTCATAATGAGTCCACATTCTTAGAATACGAACGGTATTTTCTTTTTCGAAAACTTCATATACCAAACGGTGCCGTATATTAATTCTTCTTGAATATTTTCCTGTCAAATCACCGACTAACTTTTCGTAAGGCGGAGGATTTTCAAAAGGATTGTTCTTTATAATTTCAATTAAATGTTTTACCGTTTGTTTCAGATTTGCCTGTTCAATTTTTTTACTGTCTTTCGCCGCCTGTTTTGAATAAACTACAGTCCACATTACCAGTCAAGTTCCTTAATGCTCTCTTCCAATGGTTCGTTACTTGCTTCAATGATTGATTCTCTCATTCCCGGAATAGAGCACAAGTACAAGGTTTCTTGAATTGCATTCCAGTCGTCCTCTGAAATTAAAACCGCATTATTTCTTTTACCGGAAATTATAATCGGTTCATGACAATCTTTTGTTCTGTCAATTAAATTATAAAGGTTTGTTCTGGCTGCCGTCGCTGTTATTACTGCCATTTACATACCTCCCTCATAGTATAAACGTACGAATAATCGTACGTTATGTCAAGAAGCTGTCTCAAAAGTCGATTCCCTTTTCGGCAACCCCTTATGCGTATGCTTCTATTTCCGCGACCGCTCTTTTGATTGCATAAATATATTATACTGATGCATATTTATACAATCAAAAAATTCGACAGAAATAGCGGCGATCCCGTTAAAACAGGTCGATTTTCAGCGTTTTTTTACAAATTTACAAAAAAAATTATTAATTTTTGATGTTCATAAAATTGCATAAATATGCATCCTACACTCGGCTTATAGGGTAAACGGTTTTCATCCTTACTATCTTTTCATTTTTCCAAGAGCTTAATAATTTCAAGAAAGCAATCATCCAAATGACTGAAGGTTTTTTCATTAAAATATTCACTCGGTGTATACCATTCGGTTTTTGAAAAAATATCATTTAAATCTTTCGATTTGAAAATGTAGCCGTATTTTGCGTAGATCGTATTCCGCAAAATACGTAAATCTTCTTTTGAAAATACTTTCATGGTACCGCAGATAAAATCTTCCAAACAATCAAAATCGGAGCTGAATGCTTCTTTCTTTAAATACCATCTGTAGAACTCATTTGCCAAAATACGATAAAAGTCGTTTTTGTCATATAAAATTTCTTCGGTTTTTTTACTCAACCTTTCAGGCGGATCTCCGACTCCGTAAACTGCTCCCGAAAATATTCCTCCGCCGAGATATTTCGGGTAAGATTCTCCGAACGAATAATAATCCTCACCGTCTTCATCTTTATAAAACAAAATATATTTTCTGCCCGCAAAATTAAGAGGATGAATGACAAAGTTTTCTATAAAATAAAATTCATTTGTATAAACTCCGCCGTTATAGTCGGGATAGGTATACGTTTCTTTTACGCATTTTATTTTTTCTCCCGCAAAAGAAGATACGCTTGCAAAAATCAAAACAGCAAAAACAAAAAAATTTTTTTTCATATCTTAATCCTGTATGCGATATCCGTTCGCTTAAGCTGTAACAGACTTTGTCATCCTATTTTTATAATATTAAAACTGAACAAATAAATAATGAATGCACAACCGATATTTGTTATTGCATTTACTATCAGAGAAATGAAAAAGGTTTGTTTGGGATGTATGCCGAGTCTTCGGAATAATACTATATTTACCGGTATTTCTATCAATAAAGTTATCGCGAATATAATGAAGAAATATAAAATAAAAAACTGACTCATAAACTGTATTTCGTGGGAACCTACCCACGGAAACCAGAAAACACCCAGCCAACCCCCGTTTAAAAACAATGACAATACAAATCCCGATATTCCGCTCACTAAGTTTGAAATCGCTAATCGCCAAAATAATTTTTTAAATTCATATTCGCGTTTTAGAAAAAAATAAAAGAGAGCGACTTCAAGCGATAGTATTGCCGCAATGACAGCCCATCCCTGCGGCATCAAAATAAGAATTGCCATTGAAACATTCAATGTCGTCGCAGACAATTTTGTTATAAAATCGTGCAATTCATTTTTCATTTTTCTTTCCTATCGCTTTGCGTTTTCCGCAGCTTTCAGCACGTTTGCCGCATCGTTTCGTTTCCAGCGGAGAGCCGTCATATACGGCGTTTCGCCGGAAATATTTTTTGCGTTTGCGTCGAGTCCGTATGCGAGGAGTTTTCGTATCGTGTCCGCCGATGCCGTGCGAGATGCATAGTGCAGGAGCGTATTGCCTTGTATATCGGATTTCGTTCCGGCATATTTTGCTATATCGGCAAGTATACGCTCTTCGCTTGCAAGCGCGATCGTTGCCGCGTTCCGCCCTTTTTTGTCGATCGATGAAAAAGGATTCGCGCCGTTTTGCAGTAAAATGCGCGCATAGTTTTCATCGTTGTTTTCGACCGCATAACCGAGCGGTGTCATGCCTTCGGCATTGCGCGTGTCGAAGGGATAGCCGAGAGAGGCAAGCAGGGAAAGAATTCGAAGCGGTCCCTTTGCCTGAACGATTATGTGAAAAGGCGTATTGCCGTCGCTGTCGGTTATCGTCCTGTCGTTTCCGAGCACGGTTTTTACGATGCCGTCGCTTTTGTCAAACGCAAGTGAAAAGGGCGTGTTTCCGTTTTTGTCGCGGGAGAGCGCTTTACCTCCTGCATCGCGCACTAAAGCGATGATGCGTGCGTCTCCTGTCAGCACCGCTTCGTGATACGCGTTCCGTCCGTTGATTTCCTGAATCTGGGGATTCGCTTTATTTGAAAGCAGCATCGAGATGACGCCTGTGTTTTGCCCTTTGATCGCATCTATGAGGATCGTTCGTCCCGTGTTGTCGCTTGCGTTTATATCGGCTCCGGAATCGATTAATAATTTCGCCGTCGAAAGTTTTCCCGCAAGCACGGCTTCCGAAAGCGCGGATTTTCCTGCAACGTTTTGCGCATTTACGTCGATACCGAGCTGTACGAGTTCCCGTACGGATGCATCGGCATCCCAGCGGACGGCGGTATGAAGCGGACTGCTTCCGAAATTGTCGCGCACTTTTATCGACGAGCCGCCTTTTACGATGAGGGCGATCATAGCCGGATCGTTCGTCTTTGCCGCACTGAAAAGGGGAGTTTCACCGTTTGCGTTTTTTGCTTCGGGATTTGCTCCCTTTTCGATGAGTGACACAACCGCAGCTTTCAGTCCCCATTCGACTGCGTAGTGCAGAGCAGTGTTGCCGCTTCCGTCGGTCGCACTGATCGTGCGCGATGTGATGAGCCAGCCTTGCGTATCGCCTCCTTTTTTGAGCGCAAGGTGGAGCGGCGAATCGTTGGCGTTGTTTGTCGAAAATATATCGGCATTTTTTGCAAGCAAAAGTTCGCCGATTTTTTTATTGTTCCTTTCGACTGCGAGATAGAGTGCGTTGTTGCCGTCTTTGTTTCGCGCGTTTATATCGTCGGTGAGACTTACGAGGTAGCGGATCTGTTCGATCTGTGCGCCGACGATGATCGCCGTGTGAAGCGGCGTATTGCCGTTCGAATCGTGTGAAAACGCGTTCGTCCGGTTGACGAGCATTTCGAGCATGGCCTGTCCGTCTTTGAACGCGAGAGTGAGGGGAGTGTCTCCCGCTTTATCGGCGGAATTGATGTCGGCGCCGCGATCGGCATAGAATTTGACGTGGGCGAAATTGCGTTTTTGTACCGCAATCAAAAGAGGCGAAACGCCGTCTTTGTTCCGCGCGTTTACATCCGCCCCGGATGCGACAAGCAGTTCGAGGATAACGGGAGAGAGAGATGTCATCGTCGCCGTGTGCAGTACGGTATCGCCGTAAGCGTCTTTTTTTGTGGTGTCGGCTTTGTGCGCGATGAGGATGCGGTATATCGCTTCGCGCTTATCTTCGGGAATGACAAGCATGACGGGCGTTTTTCCGAGATTGTCTTCTGCGTTTACGTCAGCTCCGCTTTCGAGCAGCGCTTTTGCGATATCGATGTCGCCGTAACGCACGGCTTCGTGAAGCGGTGTTGCGCCGGTTATGTCCTGTGCCGATGTAACGGCGCCGTTTACAAGGAGATAGCGCGCGATGCTTTTGTGATGCTTTATCGACGCGATGTGGAGCGGTGTCTGCCCGTCGCCGAATCGGTAATTGACGTTGCGTTCGGAAACTGCGGTTTGAAAATACGAAAATTGCACATTGTTCGTTTCGGCTCCCGCCGTTATTAAATCGGCTGCGATTACGACGGATTTTTCGTCGCCGAAATCTTCGAGCGCGATGTCGAGCGGCGTTTTTCCCGCATTGTTTTGTACGGAAACGGGAATGCCTTTTTTGATGCACGCGCGTACGGCGCTCTCGTTTTTCAGCGCGGCGCAATAGTGGACGATCGTGTTGCCGTCCGTATCGCGTTCTCTTCCGGTTTTTTGCGTGATAAACGCCGTTTCGTAGACATCGCTTTTTTCCAATCCCGCTTCGAATGCCGTTTTTCCGTCCGCATTGTGTACGAAAACACCGCTTCCGTTTTCGGCAAAAACTCGTGCTGCGCTTAAGCTGTCATTTTTGATTGCGGCATGCAGAGGTGTATCTCCGTCGGAATTGATTTTTGTGTCGTCGGCGCCTTTTATCAATAAAAAGAGTGCCAAATCCGCATCATCGACGATCGCGGCTGCATGGAGCGGCGTATTTCCCGATGCGCCGGTTTCGTTTATATCGTATTTCGATTGGAAAAGGCTTTTCGCTTCGTTTCCTTTACCGCTTAAAATCAATGCGACGACGGATCTTTCTTTGGGTGTCGACGTACATGCAAATATAACAAAGCAGAAAATGAATGAGGCAGCGTATGTGAGTGTCTTTTTAATCATCGTATTTTCTCCCGATAGATTTCTTTTTAGAATATCGGGAAAAAACGGCGGACGATTGAGCGAAATTGCGTCAGCGCTTTGCGCAGTCGCGGCAAATGCCCCACATATTGGTCTGCATCTTTGTCATGGCAAAGCCTTCCGGAAGGGCGTCCGTACACTTGAGCATATAGTCGGCGATGTTCGCATCGTCGAAGACGTCGAAAACTTTGCCGCATTTTTCACATTTAAAATGGATGTGCGGTCGTATGTCCGCGTCGTAGCGGAGTTTATCGTCTTCGATTTTGAGAGAATGCACGAGCTTTTTTTCTTCGAATAATTTCAGCGTATTGTATATGGTCGTTTTCGACAGCGTCGGATATTCCGGCGACAGGGAAGCGGAGAGCGTTTCCACCGTCGGATGCACGGGATGTTCGCACAGATAGGAATAGACTGCGACGCGCTGTACCGAGGGTCTGACTCCGGCTTCGCTGAGTGTTGTGTGGTAATTTTTCATAATTGCACCTCTTCCTGTTTTATATCCGGTTGATTTCTATATCCGTTCGATTACTATAGCCGTTTTCAAAAAGAATGTACAGTCCCCGATTGTAAATATGAATTATCTGTAAATCGGTAACTTGTATAATTCGGGAAGATATCGAAATCATGTATGAGTTTTTCGATGAGATTTTCCGTACGCTTGACTAAAGCGAAGCGCTTCGATACTATATGTACATTCATTTTAGGTCATTAACTGGGGGTTTCCTTTGGCAAAAAAACAGACGTCTGCGGAAAAAAGATTTAAGCAGAGCGAAGCGCGCCGCCTTCATAATAAAGCGATTAAGTCGCGGTGCAAAACGGCCGTAAAACACTTCGTTGCAGCTGTGCAGCGCAAAGATCAAAAAACGGCGGAAGACTTGTACAATCTCGTTCAAAAAGAACTCGATTCCGCGCGCAGCAAAGGCGTTCTCAAACACAATACCGCCGCGCGCAAAAAGTCCCGCATGAAAAAACTGTTCAATGTGACTTTTGCTTCTCCTGCAGAAGCGGCCGCAAAATAAGTATTGCCTGTCTCCAAAAAATTCCGGAGGAAGCCGTCAGCGCGGTTTCTGCCGGAGTTCTTTTTTTATCGCCGTATCGGGAATTCTATGCCTCGGAAAAAAATAACAAAATACGACCTTATCGAATCGGTGTACCGGAATACGAATTGCGAACGGCGCATCGTTCAAGAGGTGATGGAAAATTTTCTGGGGGAAATAAAAAAATCGCTTATGGGAGGCGCGACGATCGAACTGCGCGGCTTCGGAACTTTTGAACCGCGCTTGCGCAAAGGCAGATCGGTCGCGCGGAATCCGAAAACCGGCGAAACGCTTTCCGTCGATCCGCACTACGTCGCCGCGTTCCGCTCCGGTCAGGAACTCAAAAAATCGCTGTGGAATCTCAAGGAAGAGCAGGCCGAACAATGACGCTTACGGAAAACCGTTCCGCGCCGAACCGTTTTTTTATTAATGCTCTTTTAGCGCTTGCGGGTGCGGTTTTGTTCGCGCTCGCAAATCCCGGTTTTATCTTTTCAAAAGGCGTTCCGCTCGCAGCATGGGTGATGTATTTTCCCGCCTTTATGCTCGTCCGCCGTTCCTCTTTTAAAACGGTGTGGTTGTGGGGCGGCGTATACGGAGCGCTTTCATACTGTTTGTACGTTTCGTGGCTTATCACCTTTCACGTCGTTGCCGCCGCTGCGATAAGCGTCGAATATTTTATTTCGTACGCGCTGCTCTTTTTGTGCTTAAAGATCGCCGACAGGTTTTGCGGACGTCACGCGTGGATCGCCGAATGGCTCATCCTCTGTTCGCACGAATACCTTAAAACGACGGGCTTTGCAGGATTTTCGTACGGCGTTGCAGGCTATACGCAGTGGCAAAATCTCGTCCTCATTCAGAGTGCATCCCTTTTCGGCGTGTGGGCGCTTACCTTTCTCATCGATTTTACGTCCGCATGGCTGTATGCCGTGTATATCGGTGCGGAAACAAAAGACATCGCGGGCTTTAGAGCATCGGCAAAACGGCGTGTGTGCGGTATTGGGCTTTGGGCTTTCACGCTTGTCGCATTCGCCGCATACGGAGGCGCACTCCTTTCGCAAAAAAATAAAAACGGAACATATATTAAAGTCTGTGCGGTACAGCACAATAGCGATCCGTGGCAGGGCGATATAGTTTCCTACGAACGCGATGTTAAAACGCTCATGACGCTGACGGAGCGCGCGCTTTCGGAAGATCCCGACATAGCGCTTGTCGTGTGGCCGGAGACGGCCGTCGTTCCGTCGATTTTGACGCACTATACCAAGCGGCTCGACAGGAGAAGGTTCGACCTTATCAATTCGGTGCTGCACTTTATCGACGGAAAAAAAGCCGTATTCGTGGTCGGAAACTTTCATTCCGTTGACACGGGCGGCACTCGCACCGACGATTACAACAGCGCTTTCGTCTTTACGCCCGGAAAAAACGTCGTGCCGCCGGAACCTGCGATCTATCGGAAAATTCACTTGGTGCCGTTTACGGAAACGGTGCCTTTTGCAAAGCGGCTTCCTTGGCTCTACGATGCGCTTGAAAAAGCGGATACGCATTTATGGGCGCGGGGCAGGGAGCGCACCGTTTTTCACGCTGCGGGAATTTCGTTTTCCGTGCCGATCTGTTTTGAAGATACTTTCGGCGACGATTGCCGCTGTTTTGTCGCAAGCGGCGCGCGTGCTTTTATCAATATGTCGAACGACGCGTGGTCGAAAAGCTTGAGCTGTCAAAATCAACACCTCGCGATGGCGGTTTTCCGATGCGCCGAAAATCGAGTGCCCGCCGTTCGGAGTACCGCCTCGGGGCAGACGTGCATCGTCGACCGTACCGGAAAGATTTTGTGCGAAGCGGAGCCGTTTACCGAAACGTATTTAACCGGCATGATGCCCGCCGCGGATGACAGTGCGGGAAAAACGCTGTATAATAAAATAGGTGATGCCCTTGCGATTTTTTTTGTCGCGGCGGCTTTGCTCATGTGTGCTGTGTGCATTATTTTAAATGGAAAACGAAGTAGGATATAATGGCGGAAAAACACGACGACGAAAAAATCAATGTGACGATATTCGGACCGGAAACGGAGTTCGACGGCGAACTTGAATTTTCGGATAAGCTTATCATTACCGGAAAATTCAACGGAAAGATAAAAGCGAGCGGAGACTTGGAAATCGCAAAGGACGCGGTGTGTACCGGAGAGACGATTACGGCGCGCTCTATTATCGTGTCGGGAAGCGTTACCGGAAACCTCGAAGCATCCGAGCGCGTTGAAATATGCAGCGGCAGCAGCGTTACCGGCGATATAACGACATCTCGTCTTCGCATTGCAAGCGACGTCAATTTTGAAGGGCAGGTTACGATGCTCGATAAAGAGCCGGACATCGATCTGTTTTCCGTCGCATCTTCCGAATACAAAGACGCGCTCGCGCTGAAATCCGACGCGATCCATTGATCTGAAAGCGACACAACACGTCGTCTTTACAACGATGTGTTTTTCTCTTATAATATCGCGTGAGGTAGTATATGGTATTTCCGCTTGAAGAACTCGTAAAATACAGCGACAATATTTATGAAATCACTGTTGCGGCGAGCCGCCGTGCGTTTCAGATGGCAAAGGTCGAAGATCCGGAAATCGAAGAAAACGACGGCAAAGTCGTTTCCCTTGCCGCGCGTCAGCTTTTTGACGACGAAGTGACGTTTAAGATTGAACGACAATGACGCCGTCATTCCGGTGCTCGTCCTCTTTGCACCGACGGCTTCGGGAAAGACTGCTTTGCTGCAAACGCTGTTTGCACGGAGCAGTCTCTCTTTTTTTAACGGACTGGCGGAAATCGTCAGTGCCGATTCGATGCAAGTGTACCGCGGCATGGATATCGGAACGGCAAAGCCCGACGCATTTTTTCTTTCCGAACTCCCGCATCATCTAATCGATATATGCGATCCCCACGATTTTTTTTCGGCTGCGGATTTTATCGCGCGTGCGGACGACGCGTGTGCGGATATCTTTTCACGCGGCAAACTGCCGGTCGTTTCGGGCGGTACGGGATTTTACATCCGCTCTTTTATGCTGGGTTTGCCCGAAACTCCGGCCGTCGACGCGTCCCTCCGCGCAAAACTGCATGATGAAATGCAAACGCTCGGCGCCGAAAAGATGTGGGAGCGTCTTTTATCGCTTGATCCCGAAAGCGCACGCATCATCCACAAAAACGATAGCTACCGTATACAGCGGGCGCTCGAAATCGTGACGGCTACGGGAAAACCGCGGAGCTTTTTTGCCGGGCGGCCCTGTCTTCGAAAGCGTTACGATTTTTGTACGCTCATCCTTACGATGCCTCGCCAAGCGCTGTACGAGCGCATAGACGCGCGCGTGGATGAGATGTTTCGCGCGGGGCTTTCGGACGAAGTGAAAAAACTCATCGGTGCAGGCTGTACGGAAAAATCGCCTGCCATGCGTGCGATCGGCTATCGCGAGTGGTTTTCGCTCGGAAGCGAAGAGGAGGTAAAAGCGCGCATAAAAGCGTCGAGCCGAGCTTATGCGAAAAAACAGTATACGTATATGCACAATATACCCGGTGCCTTTGTGTTTCCGTATGACGGAAGCACCGAAGCTGCGCGCAAAATCGCGGAGACGGCGGTCGCGCCGTTTTTGAAAAAATACGAAAATATTTCGTCACGGTCTTGACGCATTACGCGAATTTTGCGATACTGGAAAACACTATTCGATGTAAGGAGTATGTTGTGCCCTGCGGAAAAAAAAGAAAACGTCAAAAGATGGCGACACATAAGCGAAAGAAGATGCTCAGGAAAAACAGACACAAGAACAAATGATTTTTGCTTAAACTTTGTGAAGAGGCCGCGTGTGTTCGTGTAACCGACGCGGTCTTTTTTGTTTGTAATTACGGAGGTTTTTTTACGATCCTTTCCGGCATACGTTCCCCTCAAGATATTAAAAAACTTCCGTCGTCCGAGCTTCCCGTTCTCGCGCGCGAAATCAGAAAAACGATTATCGAAGTCGTAGGCAAAAACGGCGGTCACCTCGCAAGCAATCTCGGCGTCGTCGAACTTACGATTGCGCTGCACCGCGTGTTTTCGAGTCCCGAAGACGCGATCGTGTGGGATGTAAGCCACCAGTGCTACGCGCATAAACTGCTGACCGGGCGCTATGCTTCGTTTCCGACGCTCCGACTTTCG
The DNA here is from genome assembly GCF_050938355.1 of Treponema sp. SP13. Classification (NCBI taxonomy): domain Bacteria; kingdom Pseudomonadati; phylum Spirochaetota; class Spirochaetia; order Treponematales; family Treponemataceae; genus Treponema; species Treponema sp. SP13. The sequence goes on along the minus strand of NZ_JADOVM010000002.1, from coordinate 346,829 downwards.
GGCGGCATTTCGGGGTTTACGCGGCGGGGCGAAAGCGAGCACGATTTTTTCAGCGCCGGCCACGCGTCGACGTCGATCTCTTCGGCGCTCGGTCTCCTCGTCTCACGAAGCATTCAAAACAAAGGCGGAAAGGTCGTCGCTGTTATCGGCGACGGAGCGCTTACGGGGGGCATGGCTTTCGAAGCGCTGTCGCACGCGGGACAGCTTGCAAAAAATCTCATCGTCGTGCTCAACGACAATCAGATGTCGATCGATCACAATACGGGATCCATTTCGCGCTATCTTTCGCGGATGACGATGTCAGCCCAGTATCAAACCGTCCGCTATAAAATCGACCGCTTTATCGACCGCGTTCCGTATTTTAACAAAAAACTTGAAAAGCTCGCGTTCCGCTTTAAACGTGCCCTCAAGGGTATGTTTTTGACGAACAATTTGTTTGTCGATTTGGGATTCGAATACGTAGGCCCCTTGAACGGGCACAACGAACAGACGCTTGAAAAGGTGTTCCGCCGCGTGGAAAAACTTCCGCGTCCGGTCGTCGTCCACGTCGTGACGAAAAAGGGCAAGGGCTACAGTCCCGCCGAAGACAATCCCGAACGTTTTCACGGCATCGGTCCCTTTCTCATATCCGACGGCACGGTCGAAAAATTCGATGAATTGAGTTTTACCGAATCGTTCAGCGGCGCCCTCCTTGCGCTTGCCGAAAAGGATGAAAAGATCGTCGCCGTGACGGCCGCCATGGCGAAGGGTACGGGCTTGAACGCTTTTGCGCGCCGTTATCCGAACCGCTTTTTCGACGTCGGCATCGCCGAAGAACACGCCGTCACTTTTGCGGGCGCTCTCGCGCGGGGCGGTCTCGTGCCGGTCGTGTGCATCTATTCGACCTTTATGCAGCGGGCGATCGATCAGATGATTCACGATATCGCGCTGCAGGACGTTCATGCCGTTTTTATGCTCGACCGCGCGGGCGCCGTTCCGGGAGACGGTGAGACGCATCAGGGCTTGTTCGATATCGCTCTTTTGCGCCCGATTCCGCATCTTCGCATATTGTGTCCCGCGAGCGCCGAAGATTTGAAACGCTGTCTTTCTTTTGCCGTCGAGTCCGAGGGTGCAACGGTGATCCGCTATCCGAAGCTCACCTGTCCGTCGGAGCAGGCATCTTTTTTTTCCCCGGTCGAAGAGGGGAGGGGCGTCATCGTTTCGGCAGCGGATATTGCGCCTTTGCAAGCGGCGGAATTCGAAGAAAAAAAAGCGGGAACTTTTTTCCGCACGCTCTTTGTGTGTACGGGCGGAATGTACGCGGAAACGCTCGTCGCATCGCGATCGCTTTTGATGAAGGGCATATATGCCGATATCTACGCGCTCCGTTTTATTAAGCCGATAGACGAAGACTATTTTGCGCGCATCGCCTCCTCTTACGACGGAGCGGTTATCGTCGAAGACGGAGTTTTGACCGGCGGCATCGCTTCGTATCTCGAAGGGGTCTTGGTAAAGCGCGGTATGCGACTCGTCGCCTTAAAAGCCTTTGAAGATCGATTTTATCCCCAAGGAACGCGATCCGAAATCTGCCGAGATGCGCACATGTCGAGCGAAGATATCGCGGCGGCGGTGCTACACCTCGTCGAAAGTCGAAACGCCTAAAGGGGTGCGGCCGGTGAAAACGCTTTTTCTAAAAGACGGAATTATTAAAACGGAAATGTCCGCCTTTGTTATGGGCATCGTAAACGCGACGCCCGATTCGTTTTGGGAAGGGAGCAGGGGAGGCGAAAACCTTGCGCTGAAGCTCATCGATGAAGGAGCCGACATCATCGACATAGGCGGAGAATCGACGAGGCCGGGGGCGGCATACGTGTCGGCGGAAGAAGAGATACGGCGCATCATTCCGGTGATCAAAAAGATTCGAGCCGCATCGTCCGTAGCGATTTCGGTCGATACGCGGAAAAAGGAAGTGATCGAAGCGGCAGTTTCGGAAGGCGCGGATATCTTAAACGACGTTTCCGCTCTCGAAGACGATGAGGATATCGCATCCTTTGCCGCCGAAAAAGGAATCCCCGTCATACTGATGCATAAACGCGGAATTCCTGCTATAATGCAAAACGATACGTCGTATCGAGACGTGTTTCGGGAAGTGGACGCATACCTTGCCTCTCGCGTTTCGTATGCGCTTTCCCGAGGCATCGAGTCGAATAAAATCATCGTCGATCCGGGAATCGGTTTCGGCAAAGATTTCGAAGCGAATCGCATTCTTATTAAAAACTGCGGAAAGCTTTGCGGCGGCTCTTATCCCGTTCTCATGGCGCTGTCGCGGAAAACCTGCATCGGCGAGATGACGGGGAAGCGCGCCGAAGATCGGCTCTGCGGCACGATTGCGGCAAATATGATCGCCGTTATGAGAGGTGCGTCTATCGTCCGCGTACACGACGTCGGAGCGGCGCTCGATTCGCTTCGCGTCATGAAAGCATTGGTCGATTAAGTTTTTATATTGTAACGGAGGATTATATTGAAATCGTTGGACAGTCTGCGTGCGGCATACGATTATATCCGGCTTATTCTCGATATAGGTATCCTCACGTTTATCCTGTATAAAGCGTACGAGCTCATCGTCAAAACGAACGGCATGCAGATTATCCGCGCCGCCGTCATCGTCGGCTTAGCCTATGCCGCTTCCATTTTTTTGCATCTGGAAACGCTGCAGTGGATTTTAAACGTTATGGGGCCGGGCTTTCTCATCGCGTTCGCGATCGTGTTTCAGCCGGAAATGCGAAAACTCTTTTTAAAGCTTGGACAGAGCAGGTGGTTCGCTTTCGGCAGCCGCTCAAAGCATACCTACGTCGATTCGGTTTTGATCGCGGCTGAGATACTGTCAAAACAAAAACGAGGCATGCTCGTCGTATTCGAGCGGCACACGAAGATGGATGACATCCTCAACACCGGTACCAAGCTCAACGCCGATCTTTCGTCGAGCCTGCTCGTGACGATTTTCGGCATGGACACGCCTCTTCACGACGGCGCGTGTTTTGTACTCGGCGGAAAGCTCCTCGCCGCAGGCTGTTTTTTGCCGCTGAGCGAACAGTATGATATTAAAAAAACCTTCGGTACGCGCCACCGCGCCGCCCTCGGTCTTTCGGAAGTTTCCGATGCCGTTGTGCTCGTCGTGTCGGAAGAGACGGGAGCGATAAGCCTCGCATACGATTCGAAATTGCACTACGATTTGACGATGACGGAGCTGACGAAGATTCTCGAAAACCTTCTCGAAATTACGCCCGACGCATATCAGGTAGAGGATACGATAGATGAAAGTAAAGCGGCTGTTTGAAACGATTATGGAAAATTGGCCGGCAAAAGTGATCTGCTTCGGCCTCGCGCTCGTGCTCTATCTCGTGCATATCACATCGCTCCTCGACCGGAAAACGTACACCGTTCCGTTAAAGGTCGTCGCTGACGGCGGCATGTATCCGATGAGCGATTATCCCGAATACGTGCGCATTACGGTGCGTTCGACGGCGGAAAACATTGCCGAAACGCTGCAAAGCGATTTTAAGGCGACGCTTGACTTAACAAAATACGAACAGGAAGGGAGCTTTTCGGTGCCTGTATCCGTGTACTTGGCGCCGAAGCTTTTACTCATGGATCCCTTTGAAATAAAATTAAATCCCGAATCGGTGTCCGTGCGTCTCGAAGAAAAAACGCTGAAATACGTTTCTGTCGCGCCTTCTCTTTCAGGTGAAGTGCAGCACGGTTATGTCGTTACGAAAATGTCGGTGGAGCCTGCTACGGTCGAAATCACAGGTCCTCGCAGGGCGGTCGGCGAAACGAAGCAAGTGTATACATCCGCGATCGACGTAACGGCTCTTGCCGCGTCGAAAACATTTGAAGCGTCGCTGCAAAATATCAATTCGCTCCTGGCGATAAATCCCGCAAAATCCTATACCGTGCGGATCGAAGTTGCGGAAGAAGCGCTTGTAAAAAAGTTTACCGACGTACCGGTACAGCTCTTGTTTTTGCCGGAATCGTTCGAAGCCGAGGGAGAATCTCCGAAGATAAGTTTCGATGTGGCGGGGACGGTGCCGACGCTTGAAGATTATGAACTTTCGGATGGTGCCGTATACGCCGACTGCAGCGCGATCGATAGAGCGGGTACTTACGATTTGCCCGTGTACATTACGCTTCCGTCGTATTTTCAAATCGAAAATCAAAGCGCGGAAACGGTGAGCGTTACGATAAGCGCACGGCGCGAAGCGCAGGCGGAGGACTGATGATCTACGGCATCGGAACCGACATTGCCGATGTGCGTCGCTTTGCGAAATGGGTCGAAAACCCCGATTTAATCTCGCGTTTTTTCAATAAACGCGAAATAAAAACTTCCGGTTCTCGTCAAAAACTGCAAGAACACTACGCATCGCGCTTTGCCGTCAAAGAAGCTTTTTCGAAAGCGCTCGGAACCGGTGTCTCAGGTTTTGAGCTTGCCGATGTTTATGTCGGACACAATGAAGAAGGCAAGCCCGAACTTTGCCTCGAAAGGCGCGCCGCATCCCTTGTCGAAATGCGATGCGGAAAGACTGTGCGGATATCGGTATCGCTGAGCCACGAAAAGGAATATACTGTTGCATTTGTCGTCATTGAAGTGTAGAATTGTTTTATGATTCGTACAGAGGTGGGGATATGACGATTCAAGGCGTAAAAAAGGAATCCGATAAAAAGAAAATCGCGCTTTCGTATTGGTCGAAAGATAAGTGCCTGTGTCCCGTGTGCCATAAAGAATTCGATCGAGAGATCATGTTGTCGGGACAGGGCAGAATGATCGCCGGAAAGCTCACCGACGAACTGCACCGCATTTTCGAACCGTCGAAACGCTACGGAAAGATATATCCCCTTATCTACGACATCGGCGCGTGTCCGAACTGCTTTACGGCGATGCTGTGGTCGGATTTTAAAGACATCAAAAATAAAGACGCGATGGAAAAGATGTATTCCAATTCCGAAAAGCGAAAAAAAGCGGTCAATATCGTCTTTCCGTATTTCGACCTGCACCGACAGCGCTCGCTTTTCGACGGCTGTGCAATGTATTACCTTGCACTCCTTACCTACGAGGATGCGAACGTCGAAATGCTTCCGACGATGAAGCGCGCGATCTTGACGTTGCGCCTCGCGTGGCTTACGTCGGAATTGAACGAGAGGTGTCCCGGTCACAATTACGATTATATGTCGAAAGTGCTCTATCAAAAGGCGACGTTTTTTTACGAGCAGGCTGTCGTAAACGAAATGAACCGCGTCGAAAAAAGCTCGACGCTCGTAAACTGCGGCCCCGATATGGATAAAAATTACGGCTGGGACGGAGTCATTTACCTATGTGCTCTGCTCGAATACAAATACGGACAGACGGACGACCAGCAGCTCCGCCTCAAAAAATTGAGCCAGGCGAAAACGGCAATCGCGCGCATCTTCGGGCTCGGAAAGTCGTCGAAAGCGAAGCCCGGCCCCTTGCTCGAAAAATCGCGCGACCTCTACGATAAACTTTCGGCCGAAGTGCGCGACGACAATATTTAGAAAAGCCGATGCGAAATATCCTATTGACCCTTTCCTATGACGGCACGGATTTTTGCGGATGGCAGCGGCAGGACCGAAGCGATGCGGGACAGAGCGTGCGCACGGTGCAGGCAGTCCTCGAAGAAGCGCTTGCAAAACTGCACGGCTCGTACGTTACGCTCTACGGATCGGGGCGCACCGACAGCGGCGTGCACGCGCTTTCGCAAGCGGCGAATTTTTTTTCTCCGATCGATTCGATTCCGATCGAAAAATATCCTTTAATAATCAACAATATGCTGCCGCCCGACGTGCGTGTTATGAGCGCCGTTTCGGTCGATGAAAAGTTCAACGCGCGTTACAGCGCGACGAGCAGGGTGTACCGTTATTGTATGTTCGCATCGGGCACCCCTCCGGCGCACCTTGCGCGTTACGTGTGGCCGCTTTTCAGAATGCCCGATGTACAAAAGCTCAATAAGCTCGCCGCATGCCTTTCCGGAGAGCTCGACTGCGCGTCTTTTGCCGCTTCGGGAGACGAAAGTCTTTCGACAAATCGCTATATAGAGCGTGCGCGATTTTTTTCCGAACAAGTTTTTCCGTACGGTACCCTCGTCGTATTCGAAATAAAAGCGAATGCGTTTTTGTGGAAGATGGTGCGTACGCTCACCGGCACGCTTTTACAGCTCGAAAAAAAAGGAGCTCCCGATGACGCACTCAAAAAAATCATCGATGCGCGGGATCGAAAAAAAGCCGGCATAACCGCTCCTCCGCAGGGATTGTTTTTACACGAAGTCAAATTCGACGGAAAGAGGCGGCACGCCTAGCGGGACGGCGAAAGCGTACCGGAAATGTATACACGAAAAAGAAGCGTATAATTAAAGGCGGAACGCGGGGCAGCGGAACTGCCGCCGTTCGTATACTCGTCGCCTTATAACAGCGAGACGGGATCGACGTCGCATTCGATGTACACCGACTGCGCATGGCTGTAGCCGAAGAGGAGTGTTCTTGCGGCTTTTTGCAGGGGGCGGATATCGCTTCCTCGAAGCAGCAAGTGATAGCGGTAGTTTTGCGATATTTTTAAAATCGGGCATTCGGCAGGTCCGAGTATTTCGACGGCGTTTTCGAAACGCATTCTTTTTATTTCATCAGCGAGGAGTTTCGCTCCTTCTTCTGCCGTTTCTTCGGCGGCGTTTTTATCGGCGGAACGGAATACGAGGCGGACGAGGCGGCTGAACGGAGGAAAGCCGAGAAGCTTTCGCTGTCCGAGTTCGTACGCGTAAAATTTTTCGGCATCGCAGGCGCACGCGAGCGCGACGGGCTCTCTCGACGGATTGTACGTTTGTACGAGCACTTTTCCGTCGGGGAAAAAACGTCCCGCGCGGCCTGCAACCTGCGTGATAAGCGAAAATGTCCGCTCGGAAGCGCGGAAGTCCGGCACGTGCAGCCCCGTGTCCGCGAGCACGATACCGACAAGGCGCAGGTTCGGAAAATTGAGTCCCTTGGCGACCATCTGCGTACCGAGCATGATATTGTATTCTCCGCGTCCGAAGGCCGTAAGTTTTTCTTCGAGTTCGCCTCGCTTTGTTAACGCGTCGGTGTCGATTCTGACGATCTTCGCGTTCGGAAATTTCGCTTTCGTTTCCGCTTCGATGTATTCGGTACCGAATCCCGAATAGCCGATGTTGAGCGAACCGCAGGCGGGGCACGATTCGGGCGGTTCGACCGACCATCCGCAGTAATGGCAGCGAAGATGCCGCTCGCTTTTGTGGTAGGTCATCGGCACGGAGCAGTTTTTGCACGTCATCTCGTAGCCGCAGTCTCCGCATCGGAAAAAGTGGGTAAAGCCTCTCCGATTTAAAAAAAGTATCGTCTGCTTTTTGAGATTGAGCGTCGTCCTGATTTCGTTTGCAAGCGAACGCGAAAGGCAGCCGTCAGTCTGTTCCTTTGTCAAATCGATGCGCGCGATTTCGGGCATGGCACCTCCTGCAAGGCGCTTTGTAAGCGTGTGACGGACGAGGCTTCCTTCGTTCATGAGGTGCCACGATTCGACCGACGGCGTCGCGCTTCCCATAACGAGCGGAATTGCCCTTCGCGATGCGCGGTACATCGCAACTTGGCGCGCGTGATAGCGGGGCGTCGTTCCGCTTTTGTAGGAAGCGTCGTGTTCTTCATCGATGATGATGAGTCCCAAATCCGGCACCGGAGCAAACACTGCGCTCCGCGCTCCGACGACGACGCGCGCTTCTTTTCGGAGGATGCGTTTCCACTCGGAAAACTTTTTACTTTTTGTGAGGCCGGAGTGGAGGACTGCTGCGGTTTCTCCGAAGCGAGAGCGAACCGCGCGTATCACTTGGGGCGTAAGGCCGATTTCAGGGACGAGATAGATGACACCTTTGTTTTGTGCGAGGACGGATTCGGCGACGCGCAAAAACACTTCCGTTTTGCCGCTTCCCGTCGGCCCGTACACGTAGTGGAAAGACGCGCGCTTTGCTTTTGCAGAAAGGATATCCGAAACCGCCTGCTTCTGTTCGTCCGAAAGTGCGTATGCTTCGCTTGAAGAGATGTCGTCGGTAAATGAAAATCCTCCGGCGCCCGCTTCACGCCTTCCGGACGGAATCATCGCCGAAACGATTTCGCCGAGCGGGCAGAGGTAGTAATCGGCCATCCATTTTGCGAGTGTAAAGAGTTCGCTCGTCAAAAGCGGCTCTTCGTCTACGATGCGCCGTACGGCGCGGATTTTTTCTTTCGGCACATCATCGGGCGCCGTATCTTTGATACCCGTGATAAAGCCCGTAAGCTTTCTGTTTCCGAAGGGCACTTCGACCCGCATTCCGATTTCAGTTTTTTCTTTTTCGTCGGGTGTATACGAATACGTAAACGATCGGTTTACCGGCACGTTTAAAACGACGTCGAGATATATCATTTTTTAATAAAATCTTTTGCGTAGTCCGGAACGAGACGCAAAAGTTCCGCGCGGAAAAGTTTTAAATCCTCCCACGCCGGCCGCTTCAGCGACACATCCCGAAGCAGGGCGCTCGGATGATAGGTGACGAGGAGCGGTATGCCGTTGTAATCGCGGAAAGTGCCGCGAAGTCGTCCGAGCGCTTCCGTCGTTTTTAATAAATTCTGCGCCGCAGTTCTGCCTGCTGCGAGGATGAGCTTGGGCTTGAGTATATGAATCTGCGCTTCGAGAAAGGAAATGCATGCATCCGCTTCTTCGGGGAGCGGCATCCTGTTGTTCGGCGGGCGGCATTTTACGATATTTGCGATGTAGCAGTTCACATCGCGCGAAAGGGAAATCGCTTCGAGCATTTTGTCGAGGAGCTTTCCCGCAGGCCCGACAAAGGGAAGCCCCTGAGCGTCTTCTTCCGCTCCCGGCCCTTCGCCGACGACGAGAACGGCAGGATTGGGAACGCCCATACCCGGCACGGTGTGCGTCCTCTTTTTCGAAAGCGCGCAGCGCGAACATGAGGCGACTTTTTGTGCGACGTCTTCGAGCGTGATGCCGCTCCGTCCCTGTCCGGCGCTCGCACGATCGGCCGGCTCCGCGTCTGCATAATCGCCGGCGCGTCCGAAGGATGCGGAAACGTAGGCCGTCCGATCGGAGGCTTCCGCATTTGTCGCAGGTTCGGCATCGTCGGAAAAAGAGGGCGCTTCCGAAAAAGCGCGCGGTATGTAAGCGCACAGCGACGACGATGCCATTTTGAGGAGGTTCCACACTGCTTGTTTTTCTGCGGCAAGCATATACTTAAGCATAACACATTGCTTGTGCTTTGCGCAAGAATAAGGTATAGTAAAAATGATCCTATGAAAATAAAAAAATTATCGATAGTATTGTTTTTATCGGCAGTATTTTTTTCAGCCGCATATACTCAAGTAAGCGTCGATCCCGCGGACGAGTTTTATGAAGCAGCTCTCCGTTGGCATATCCGCGGCGTCGTTTCCGAACTGCCGCAGCTCAAACCCTATCCGCAGGAAACCGTACGCCGTATCCTGCTCGCGGTTATGGAAAGAGGCGACCGCGAAGAAGCGTCCGACGCCCGCGAATATTACGATCGAATCTTCGGTCAGGCGTGGCACGTATCGGCGGAAACAAAGGGTGCGACTCTCATTGCACGGAATGGCACAACGGACGAGCGCGATATCGACGGACAGATCTTTTTTTCGCGGCACGTCGGCGGAGATGTGCTGTTTGCGAACGGCTTCGGCGCGGGGTACCGCGGGGGCGTTTCGGCTAAATTCATCGATACGTCATCAGGCGTGTTCAAAGATGCGTGGGCGTCTCCCGCCTACGATACGTTTATCGATACGATTGAAACGGGGGCGGCTGCGATAGATTTCGATGTCGACGCGATCGCTTCCTATGCAAACGAAAAAATCAGCTTGAGCGCGGGGTACAACCGCACGGGCTATACGAATTATATCGACGGCGGCAATGTTTTGAGTCCTGCCGCGTTCAACGCACCGCAGTTTTCGTTCGCTTATGACGGTCACCGCTTCGATTTTGTACAGCATTTTGCAGCTCTCCGTGCGTCCGATATGCTCGGAAAAAACGGTCCCTACGGAAAATTCCTTTCCTTCCACGCGCTGCGCTTTACGCCGAACCGGAAAATCCGCCTTTCGTATTACGATTCGGTCGTCTACGGTAAACGTTTCGATCCGTCGTATTTGATTCCGCTTCCTGCCGGATTCATAGCTTCCGCAAACGGATACGACGATAACGTAATCGCAGGTCTTTTGTTCGAATATAATTTTTTCTCAGGCGTTTCGTGGCTTACCGATTTGAGCATCAATAAGCTCGACATACCGCAGATGGCTCGCCTGCGCTTCAATGCCGATAACCGTTTGGCGTTTAAAACGGGACTGTCCTATACGCCGAATGATTCGCTTTGCAAACTGCTGACTTTAAGTTATACGATCATCTCTCCGTATATGTATACATCCGAAGAGACGAACGGCGAATCATATAATTATCATTCATATACGAATTGGGGACGGGGCATAGGGCAAAGTCTCCCGCCGAATTCGGATCATATTTCGTTGAAAATCAAACTCGAACCCGTAAAGCGTTTTACCGTTTCGACCTTCGCTTCCATTACGCGGCATGCGAACGTATATCAGTCGTACTCCAATGATGAACTGCGGGAGATGCTTTCCAAAGGTGGACGCGCGACGGACGGCAGTATCAATTCGCAGCGCTATGCTTCGACGCAGTTTTTATCGGAGTCGTACGTCATGTATATTGCGCGCGGTGGCGTCGAAGTTTCATACCGTTTTCCGCGCGTCAACGCGGGCGTCTTCGAACTGAACGGCATCTTCGCATACACGTATATCAGCAACGCGGGCATGGACACTCCGATATTCTCCGGCGCGACTAAAAGCACTGCGGATGCGCAATTCAACCTTATGCGTACCGCTTGGGAAAATCAACTGCACGACGAATACGACATATTCTTTTCGCTGGGTGTAAAATGGACATACTAGCGGAGGCGCGATGAAACGGAAATTTCTTTTTTTATATCTCAACACCGGCGCAGGTCATATTTCCGCAGCAAAGGTGCTCGCTGCGGCTTTAAAAGAAAAAGATCCCGACGTCGAAATCGAAATGCTCAACGGCTTCGACAAGTATAATTTTTTCGGGCACTTTATGTTCGAAAAGGGATACAATTACGCGACGAATTACGTTCACGGTGCCTTTCCGCTCATCTACGACATGGCGCAGCACCGCTGGGGCCAGACGATGTTCGTGCTTCCGCTGCGCTTTCACACGACGCGCTATCTCCGCCGCGTCATCCGCGAAAAACAGCCGACCGATATCGTATCGTTTCACTTTGCCCTCACGCCCTTTGTTAAATCGGCTCTCCGGCAAATTTCCGAAAAGATCAATTTTACGGTAATGGTTACCGATCCGTTTACGTTGCCGAACGCATGGTTTTACGAAAACGATCAAAAATTTTTTGTGTTTTCGGAACAGGCAAAACGGCAGGCCGTCGAAGTCTGCGGCGTGCCCGAACAAAACGTCACCGTCGTTCCGTTTTTGATGAACGAAAAATATCTTATGCCGCTGCCGTCGAAAGACGAAATTGCAGCGATAAAAGCGAAGTACGGTTTTACGGCCGGCAAAAAAATCGTGCTGCTCGTCGGGGGCGGAGAGGGGCTTCCCGGTGCGGTTGAAATTATTAAAGAATGCGTGTTCCACCGCGCGCAGTTTTCGGTCGCAATCGTATGCGGCCGCGACAGAGCGTTTAAAGATGCGCTCGAACTCCTCAGGCGCACGTACCCCAAACTCGATCTGCACGTGTTCGGCTTTATCGATTACCTCGACGAACTGATTAAAATATGCGACTGCGCCGTCATCAAAGCGGGGCCTGCGACGCTTATGGAAGTGATTTCGTGCCGGAAGCCCGTCATCATCATCAAATACATTCACAATCAGGAGCTCGGCAATATGCGCTTCGCCGTCGATCACAAAGTCGGCTGGTATATCACAAAGCCGCGCGACGTGTACCGAAAAATCAACGAATTGCTTGTCGATAAAAATTTCGACGAAGAGATGAAAAAGAATTTCGACAGCGTGCACCTCGACACCGATGCCGGAAAAGTCGCTTCTCTTTTGCTCGAAAAATAGCAATGCGCGTTCAAACGGAAAAGCGTTTTATCTCCCGTTTTTCGAATGCTTCTTGTATCAATGCATCGGCGTCGAGGGACGCGTAAATCGCTTCGGCTTCTTCGGTTGATGCGCGGAGCACCGGATGCTTGGGCGAAAAGAGCACGCAGCAGTCTTCATAGGGCAGGATCGACGTTTCGTATGTGCCGATTTCCCTTGCCGTGTCGATGATCTCTTCTTTGTCGAGTCCGACGAGGGGACGCAAAAGCGGGCGGGACGCGAAGTGTTCGGTAACGTTCAAATTGGCGATCGTCTGGCTTGCAACCTGTCCGAGACTTTCGCCGGTGATAATGCAGTCCGCGTGCGTCCGCTCTGCGATGAGATTTGCCGTTTTCATCATGCACACGCGGAGCATAAGCGTCGTCCACGCTTGAGGCGCTTTTTCTTTAATGCGCATCTGCACGTCGGTAAAGGGAACGATATTCAAATACGTATCGAGTCCGTAATTTGCAAGGGATGCGGCGAGACTTTCAACTTTTTTTTGCGCTTCTTCCGACGTGTACGGATATGAGTGAAAATAAGCGCAGTCGATTTTCATGCCGCGCCGCATCATGCGGTAGCCCGCGACGGGCGAATCGATACCGCCTGAAAGGAGGAGGAGACCTTTGCCGCTCGATCCGACGGGAAGGCCGCGCCGTCCTTTTTCCGCATCGGAAAAGACAAAGCAGCGGTCGCGTACTTCGACATAGATGCGCACGTCGGGGGAGTGCACGTCGACTGCGAGCACGCCTTCGCGAGATGCACGGTCGGCCGCTTTGCAGCAGATTTCATAGGAAGTGAACGGAAAGTCTTTGTCCTGCCGCCTCGCTTCGATTTTAAACGATTTTGCACCTTTTTCCTTTGCACGCACGGCTTCTTCGTAGACTGCCAGACTTATGGAATCGATGTTTTTTTCGACGACCGCCGTTTTCGCCCAACCCGTGATCCCGATGAGGTGCTCGAGCGCGAATCGCGCCGCCCCTTCATCGTCGCAGTCGATATAGAGCCGTCCCGCATTTCCGCTCACTTTCGCGCTTGCGTTTTTGAGCAGCCGCCGCGCGTTTGCCGCAAGCCGGTTTTTAAATTCGTCGATATTCGAACCTTTGAGAGAAAGCTCTCCGACCTTTGCAAGATACGTCATACGCGCCAGTATAAATAATCGCGTCGAGTCGGGCAAGAGCGGTGCCCGCCTTGTACAGGCTTTCACACAACGGAAAACTTAGTTTTTACGCACATCACATTTTTTAATAGTATGCTTATTTGATTTTATATTTGTTCTTTTATATAAGGAAATTCTTTTTCAAAAGCAAGCCATGCGGCGCCGTAAGCGCCCATATTTTCATCGAGCCGGGGTGCTAAAATTTTAAGATGTTTGGAATTTTCCGCAATGGAATTTTCGCATAATGCTTTATATACGGTTTCGATAAAAACATCGCCCGCTTGTGCAAGCGTTCCGTACAACACAATATAAGCAGGCGCTAAAATATCTACGACAACCCCCAGCGCAGAACCCAAACATTCGGCAAGCGATTTCATAAATTCAATCGATTCGCCGTCACCCTCTTGTATCGTTAAAACAAGGTTTTCTACCGTTAAGCGGTTGTAGTCGTTTTCAACACGGTCAAAAAGTCCTCTCATTTTTCCTAAAGAAACCGCTTCTATCAGTTTTACTTTTATTCCTACATCGGATATTTCCGAATTAAGGCACCCGTGTTTTCCGCACGAACAAAGACGGTTGCTGTTGGGTATTTTAAGGTGTCCCAATTGCCCGGCATAACCTTCGTTGCTTAAAAAAATCTCGTTGTTTATAACGGGAATAACTCGGATTCCGTTCGAACTTCAGGCTTTACAGATCCTGCTCAAGCAAAGATTTTTATTCAAAAAACCGGCGTAGACGCTTTAGCCGTATCCATAGGAACTGCACACGGTGTATATTCATCAAAGCCTACTATAAATTTTTCGTTGGCGGAAGAATTGGTAAAAACCCTTGATGTCCCCATTGTAGTACACGGCGGTTCAAACACTCCCGACGAAGATATAATCCGATTATGTAAACTGGGTGTTGCAAAAATCAATATCGGAACCGATTTAATGCAAGCATACAACGACGGTATTTTAAACGCTTTTCAAGAACACGGAAAAAGTGCTCCGCTGAGAGTCGTAATGGGACAAGCAAGAGAGTACGTAAAAGCAACGGCAAAACACAAAATCGACTTGCTGCGGACATTTGCACGAGATTAAACAGGAGTTAAAAGCTCGACACTTTTATTGATTTTGTCATAATAAGCGGCTTGGCCGTTTTTCTTCTCTCGACTTAATCAGAGCAAATCCGAGCGGTGGTCGTTCGCGGTACATCCGTGTACCGCTCACTACCGCATTTTTGCTCTGCAAAAATGCGCAACTGTTATGCCGAGTAACGACACGGCGTCCGTGCCGCGTATTGCAACGAGCGCGTCCTATCACACAGTGTGCCGTAAACGCCGCGCTGTGTGTCCTCATAAGGGGAATCCTTGAAGCGAGATTAGATGAAATTTTTCGATTTTATTTGATACATTAACTCAGGAATTGATTCCGACGCGATAAGCCAAATTCGATCTGTTAAGATTTCCCCATAATCATGAACAATTTTATTTCTTAAGCCGATAATTTTTGTCCAAGGAATATCTTGGTTTTCTTGTATAAAATCTCCGGAAAGGTGATTTGCCGCTTCTCCGATTATTTGTATTAATCTTTCAATCGCTAATCTTTTTATACGATTATTTACAAAACTATTGTGATTTTCGTCTTTTACAATATCAATTACTTCTTGTGAATATTTTAATATATCGTAAATATAACTTTTATCACGCTCATTACACAACATAAAGAGGTTCTCGCGAATTCATTATTGCTTCTCTTCTATATGGATTTACCAAACCGGCCGGTTCTACGATATCAACATTTCTTTTTGTAATATTTTGGAGATAGTCTTGAATATCCAGTATATCAAAAAGTGATATTTTTTCGGAATTTTTGAACTCGATAAGAAAATCGACATCGCTTTCGTTCGTAAAATCATTTCGTATTGAAGAACCGAATACGGATATTTCTTTAATATTATACTTGGAAATTATGTAGTCTAAATCTTCGTGCGTTAAATAGATTCCGTTGTTCGAGAGTTTTTCAAAGCCTGTCATATTTCTTTCCTTTTTTTAATATACCTCGTCTTGATCAAAATCGCAAGACGAACCTGAATTGAGCGCTTTGTTGGAGTATCTTTGCGAGAGGCGGGCGACGAGCGGTTTTACACAGCACATCGATGTGCTTGTCGAAAAAGCGAAACGGAACGAAAAGTTCAGGAGTACGATAAAAAGCAACGGCTGAAATAGCGCCGTCGCTGGAGTCTAAAGCCGAAAAACGCTGAAGCGTTTTTCTTTTATCGGAGACACTCGCGATTTCTGCGCATTGCTCGAAATCGCAGCGTTCTTATCTCGAGTTTGCACGGGTGTTTAAGGATGAGATATAAAAGCCTCCGCGATATGATTGTTTGATTATTTATTTGATTGAAGAAATGGGGAAGACGGGGTATAATAAAAAAGGGTCTAATATATGTTAGACGGATGCCTTACGGCACGATAAACTGTAACTATTGAAAAATAGGATGTATTTTTATAAATTAAAGCTTAAAATTAAAATTAGTAACTTAGTTTTTTGAATAAACTTATGTTTTATATAATGGCTGCTTATGCAAGGAAAAATCAAACTTTAATTTTTGCATTTTAACCTTAGTTTCTTCTTGACAAATACTTCTGTTTAGCATTAGCATAGAAATATGATAAGAAGTTTTGATGATATAGAAACGGCATCAATATGCAAAGGTAATAAAAGTAAAAAGTTACCGATGACGATTCAGAATGTTGCAAGAAGAAAACTTCGAATGATTGAAGCTGCAAAAGTTGTAGAAGATTTAAGGCTCCCTCCAGGTAATCGTTTTGAAAAACTTGTTGGGAATTTAGACGGATTTTATTCAATCAGAATAAATGATCAATGGAGAATTGTCTTTAAGTTTGAAAATGGAGGTGCAGAAAATGTTAGAATCACAGATTATCACTGATGAAAAATTACCCAATATTCATCCGGGAGAAATTCTTAAAGAAGATTTTTTAGATGCGATGAATATTTCTGCATATCGTCTGGCAAAAGAAATCAATGTTCCTGAAACAAGAATCTCAGAAATAATTCACGGAAAGCGTTCAATTACTGCGGATACCGCTATCAGATTTTCAAAATTCTTTGGAACGACAGCAGAATTCTGGCTCAATCTTCAGAATCTGTATGATTTAGAAGAAGAAAACAATAATCACTCCCTAGAATTTGAAACAATAAAAATGTACGCATATGCCTAAATTGCCTAACACCCGCTTCAACGCTGACATTTGTTTGTCACGAAAGTTGCTTAAAGTGCCTATACGCACTGCAACTTTCGCGCCAACTTTGCCTTAGGCTTCGCGTCGGCAAAAGCACAAATTAATAGAATCGACGAAATATAAGTCCCTCGAACGATTATGGTAATTGTAATAATTAATTATTAAGAAAAATAAAACTCACCTATATTAAAATCATTAAGTTATATGAAATTAAGTGTTGGTTTTAATGATTGGGAGATGATTTTTTTTATAAAATATTGTATACTATAAGAAATGGAGTGGCTTATATGTCGGAATTAGCTTTTAAACAACTTTCAACACAAGTTGATATGCTTTCTTATACTGAAAAAATCAGATTACTTGATAAGATTGTAAAGACTTTACATAGACCCGTAAAAATTCATAAAAGAGAATTCTCAGACTTTAATGCAGCCTTCGGCTTATGGAAAGATAGGACGGTTTCTATTGAGGAAATAAGAACCAAAGCTTGGAGACGTTCTTAATGGTTTATCTTTGCGATACTTGCGTTCTTATCGACTACCTTCGTGGGAAAACCGAAGTTCAGCAAAGACTTGAACAAGACAAAAAACAAGGTCTAGGAATGTCTTCGATTACTTAATATAAAAATAATACACATCTAAAAATAATTGTTATTTTTTTCGATTTATGTTATAATATTATATTGAAAATGGGGAATCTTTTAAAAATTGCAATTTTTAGAGATTATCCTTAATAATGTACGATGTATCGTAAAAGTTTCATGGGGGAGGCTTATGAAAAAGATCTGTTTTAAAATGTTTGCCGTGTCGGCGATGCTCTGTACGGTGTTTGCCGCCTGTAACTTCAATGTAAACGGCGGAAGCGAGCGCGCCGAAATACGCGTTTTTCTCGGCGAGGGCGGGGGGCTGCGCTCGGCAAATCCCGAGACGGGCTTGCCGGAGTTCGACAACGAAAATACGACTATTACGATCATCGACGATGACGGTACGGAAATCGCCCGCGGTACGACTTCGCTTTCTGCGGACGTTGCGGTCGGAAAGAAGATCATTGTAACGGCGCGTGTTACTACCGAGGCGGGTGTTTGGAGTGCGTCGAAGGAACACACCGTAGAGGCCGGCATAAACGATATCTTTTTGCAGCTTTCCAAAGCGCCGAAGAGCGTGGGGAATATTCTCTCCCGCGTTGTGAAAAACGATTCTTCGGGTATCGAAGTAACGCTCAAGCTGGATTACGGTGACAATCTTATTGAAAATGTCAAAATCGGCGGTAATTACCTGAAGCGGCCGATAACCGTGCGTGACGGCATCGGCAGGATATATGTCTTGTATGATAAAGGCGATTCCAGGCATTTTACCCGTTTTGATGTAGAGGGGAATGAAGATGAGGAATTCAAAGACCATATTTCCGAGACGCTGGCTCACAGTAGTACCGGTGCTACTATAGATAATATCGACAATATAGCAATCGATGCAAAAAATAATACTATTTTTTTATTCTATGGTCCACAGGTGGTGTGTATAAACGAAACAGCACCTAACACCTTTACGTGTTCAAACAACGTTTTTATGTCTACTTCGATAAGCACTGTTTCTGCCGTTGCGGCATATAACGGTACTTTGTTTTTTACCGTCCCGCTCAGCGCTTCCCTTTCCCTTCCTCAGGTGAATAAGCTGTTTGCCTGTAAAGCCGAACTGTCTGGCTCTGCATTAACGCTGTCGAATAAAATCGAAAAACAGCTCCCTAAAGTTCGTCAAGACAATGCTTTCAACAGTAATCATACCACCTGTACCGGTCTTTTTGCCGACGAGGGCGGCGTGTACTGCCTGCTTAGCGAGCAAAAGCTGAATGGCGGAACCTTGTATGCACTCGGAAATCTCATCCGGTATCAATATTCCGGCAGCGCCTTTACGGGCGAAACGACGAAGGGGCTTAACCCGGCTGCTTCAGACCCCGGTTCCATCGCCTTTGATGCGCGGTATTTTTCTTCTCCTGCGGGCTTTATCGGCTATGATGAAGAAAACATCTACATTGCGGACGACGGCGTTGACATACGCGAGGACGAGTATCTCGGCTGGTGTGTTACCGGCAACAAAAACCGTATCGCAGCATTCAACCGTAAAACGAACGGCATGTCGTTTGACGATGCGGGTAACGCGACGTGGTTTGCAGAATACGCCGGACGCCGCCGCGAAACGAAGATACCGCGTTTATTGTGGAGCCGCGATGAGGACGGCCATGTTACCCTCAAGCTGAAAACTTTGGACGGCAGCGTAAAAGAGCTTGTTCAGGATATCAACACAAGGCAGCAGGACAAGCTGATGACCGCGCGGGACAGCGCGGGGAATGTTTATGTGTTGTATTGCGACAGTACGCCGACTGCACAGCTTCATCTTGAACGCTTTAGCGCGGACGGTACAAAAGATAATAACTTCGGAACTGCAAAGACGGGATTTACTTTGCCCGATACCGGTATAACCGATCTTGCCGTAGATTTTAAAACGGCAGATGTCTTTTTGCTCAAACGCACTATGGCAGCAGGCTTCACGGATACGGTGATTACCGCATATATGGCAAAGGCTGATACCGGCTATGCTTCTTTCAGCGGCCCCGCGACAGTTACTATGCCCGATGTTTGGGGGGCGGTAACTATCGATGCCGTTGCCGCGTTTGACGGTACGCTCTTTTTTGCAATGGATGTGAAGGTTGGCTCGGACGATGTTGAAAAACTGTACGCATATAAGGTGCAGACGGCAGGAAGTTTTGCATTTACTACGGATAAAGCCGAAACGGAACTTGATGAACTTTGGCAGCATCCCATCAAAAGCCCAATGGTATGCACCGGCTTATTTGCCGACCGAAAGGGTGTCTACGGCGTGCTTGCCCAAAAAAATGTCATTGGGGGAGCAGCCTTCTATGCGCTGGGTAAAATAGTGCGATACACGTACGACGGTTCTACCCAATTAACGCCGGTCGCACTGTCGGGCAATAACAGCGGCCTTAATCCGGCTGCTGCAAACCCCGGCTCCATCGGATATGATGCGAAGTATTTTTCTTCTCCTGCAGGCTTTCTCGGCTATGACGGGGATACTCTGTACATCGCGGACGACGGCGTAAATATCGAGGAGGTGAACGAAAATTTCCATGTCAACGGCAATAAAGACCGCATTATGGCGTTTGACTGCAAGAACAACACTTTGAGCGCTTCTTCTTTGGATTTGGACGGCGCAACATGGTTTAAAAGCTATGATAAGTACACATATCCCGAAACGAAGATGCTGCTGTGGGAGAAAGGCGGCCCATATTGGGTAGGTGACAACGGAACGGAAGCCTATTCTCCATCCTCTGCACTTAGTACCACGCCATCCCAACAGCTTACCGATGTGTTCTGTTATGACCAAGACGGTAATTTGTATGTAGTGGTGCAGGAGGGATCGAGCTATAAGGTTAAACGCTTTACGCCTACGGATAGCGGTTTTAATAGCACGGGAGATATGAAAATCAAGGATGAATCGGAACGGCCCGTATCTATTGCAGTGGATGTCTCCGGCGGTACTAATATCTTGTATTACGGCATTAATGTTGTGCCAGTCGTAGGTAACCTGAGGTTGAGTGTACAGAAGATAGAATGGTCAGATCATTTTGTAGGAGAAAAAGAGCCGCAGGCGTTTACATCCGCCGAAAACGAAGAGCTGACCGCGCTTGCCGCAAATAAGGACGCGGTGTTCGTCGGCGTAAAGCAGAAATATGAAGAGACTGTAGGAGTCAATCAGATTTCTAAATACCGGTTAAAGGTAAAAAAATTCCTGAAAGGAGCTCATGCCGACGGATCGGTTACTATTGTTGAAAATGCTTCGTCGTATGTGGATCCCGTCAATCCTGATACTCCGATACCAAATCCGCAGCCGTATGATAACAGTCAGCTACCGTATATCGAGTACGAAGAAGCAATTAACGGCTTACAAGTGGTTGAGGGTACGCTGTATGCCATTACGTCGAAGGCGGAAGAGACCAAGAAATGGAATAATGATGCAGGCAAATGTACCATTGATAAATTTAAGATGAGCAGCGCCCTGTATAAAATCGGTAAGACGGCGGAGGGCTTCTCCGGCAACGCAGAAAAGCTCACTGAAAAGAATCCCGTACCTCCGGTGGGTTCAAATCCGGGAGTCGGTTATGGATTTTACCGCTTTATCGCCGTTAAGCCGAAAAAGCTTGTGATTGCTTCGGACGGCGCTTATGATGTAAACGGACACCTTTCCGGTTCGTCCGGTAATCCGGTGCATAATGACAACAAAGTATTGATATACGACTTAGACGGAAATTTGAACACACCGGAAGAAACGGATGCCGCCGGAAAATTCACCAAAGAATTGCAGCCCGGTTCCGGCTTTAGCTGGGAATAAGCCCGTAAGATGAGTTTTCTTCAACGCTGTGCGGCGCGCTTCGGGCGTGCGGCGCAGCAGAAACCGCTTATCAGTCTCTGCGTGCCGGTGTACGGGACGGAGGGGCTGGTGGGGCGGTTTTTAGACAGTGTTTTGGCGCAAAAGGATGCGCCGCTTTTTGAAACCGTCATTGTAAACGACGGCAGTTCCGGTACAAAAGAGCTTGAGCGTATCATTAAAACGTACGCAAGGCTGTTTAAAAAGCAGGGGCTGCCGTTCGTGTTTTTGGAACACCGTAAAAACCTCGGCCTCGTAGAAGCGCGGCGGACGGCAGTAAACGCCGCATCGGGGGAATACATCGCCTTTGCCGACTCCGACGATGAGCTGCCGCCTGCGGCTCTCCGTATCTTGTACGATGCAGCCGCTGCGTCCGGCGCGGATATAGTGCATGGAAAAGCTGCGGTATTCGGTACGGAAGGGGAGCCGGAAGCGCGCATCGAAACCTTTGCGAAAAAAGCGGCGCATGTGTATTCCGGTACACTTACCGGAGATGCAGTTATGCGCGGCTTTTTGATAGAACAGCGCTATGCGGGCTTTTTGTGGGGTAAGCTCTTTAAAGCGCATCTTATTCAAAAAGCGTACGCAGAAATTCCCTTTACCTATTGTACCATGGCGGAGGATATTCTTACCTGCTTTTTTATCGCCTTACATGCCGATACATACTTCGGCATAAGGGACGTCGTGTACGACTACCGCATCAACACCGGCATTTCTTCGCGCCGACAAATTGCCGACCTTGCTTCATGGCAAAAAGTGTGTTCGGCTTCTTCGGTATTTACGATCATTCTCTCCTATTTGGATGAGCACCCCCTTTCCGACGACATACGCGAAGCGGTACGGGCTTTGGGGCGCGCGCACTATGCCGATAATTTGAAGCAGCTCGAAGTCTGTGTCGACCCTTCGCTCAAAGCGGAAGCGCGCGCGGTGCTCGACGAGTGGTGGGGCGGAGAAATCGCAGGGTAGGGAGCAAAGAGGTTAAAAAAAATCAATGATGCGCGCAATGTGCTTTTCTTCGAGCGATCTTTGCCGCGCATTTGTTTCTTTTTTCCAAATGCGTTATACTTGTTTTCCATGAAGCTTTTTATATTTGATATGGGCGGCGTCGTTGCTCACAACGTTGCGGTTGAAGGTGCCGTCGCAAAAGCCGTCGGCATGAGCGAAGGGGAATTCTATGCGGCCTGCAAATACGACAGGGCAGCCCGCGGAAAAATTATTAACGAAAAAATCGATATACGGGATGCCGATATCATGACGATGCTTTCGAACGGAGAAGTGACGACCGATGAGTTTTGGAGCGAGTTTGAGCGGCGGACGGGCGTGCGCGTGCCGATGGACTACCTCGGTCTCTTTTTTAATCCGGTACTCGATGACGGCGTGGTCGAGACAGTCAAAGCGCTTCGAAAAAAATACCGCGTCGTGTGCGGAACGAACACGATTCAAAGCCATTACGATATTCACCTTGCGAGAAGCGATTATGCGTTCTTCGATAAAACCTATGCGTCGAATATGATCGGCGTGTCGAAGCCTGACGTCGAATTTTGGAAGCGTATCATGCTCGCAGAAGGCGTTACACCTGAGGACATCTTTTTTACCGACGACAACGAAGCGAACTGCGAGGCTTCTTCATCGCTCGGCATCCGCACCTTCCGTTTTACAAACGCGGACGATCTTCGAAACGAAGTGCGCCCTTGGCTCTGACACTGTGATACGATTCCGCCGCGCAGTGCAATCGGGTCATTTACAAAACTCGGCATTCGCACTAGTATGCTTTTGCTATGAATGATGCGCTTCGTATCTTTTTAAAACCGAAAGAAGAAAGGGAAGTCGTACAAGGCTTTCCGTGGGTATTCGACAACGAAATCTCTCATGTAAAATACTTTGCATCCGACGGGAGCGGACGTAAAGATGCGCCGCTTTCCGAATGCGAAAGTGCCGACGGAAGCGCGTGCGAAGTGTTTACGGCTGCAGGCGGATTTATCGGTACGGGCATTATCAATCGAAAATCGAAGATATGCGTGCGCATGCTCTCTTCGGCTCATGCGGACAAAGTGTTTGAAAATACGAAAGCGTTTATCGATGCGCGCATCCGCGATGCGGCAAATATGAGGCGCATCCGTTACGGAGAACTCGATTCGTACCGTCTCGTTTTTGCCGAAGCCGATTTGCTTCCCGGTCTCATCGTCGAACGCTTTGCATCCGTCGACGGTTCCGTGTATCTTGTCGTACAGTTTCTTGCGCTCGCGTGCGAAGTTTTTCGCAAAGAGATTACGGCAGCTCTTATTAAAACGTGCAATCCTCAGGGCATATACGAGCGGAGCGATGCCGCCGTCCGCGAAAAAGAAGGGCTCGAAGCGAGGACGGGCTGGATATACGGAAGCGGCGGCGACGTGATTACGATAAACGAAAACGGCATCCTCTTTTATGTCGATATTGCAAAAGGACAAAAGACCGGTTTTTTTCTCGATCAAAAGGATAACCGTAAAGCGATTATGCCGTTTTGTCACGGAAAGCGTGTGCTTGACGCATTTTCGCATACGGGCGCTTTTGCGCTCGCGGCAGCTTTTGCCGGTGCGCGTGAAGTGGTCGCTGCGGAAATTTCGGAAGACGCCGTTTCGATGATCGAAAAAAACGCCGCACTCAATAAAAAAGAGGATACAGTCAAAACCGTGCTCGCCGACGTTTTCGATTTATTAAAAAAATATGAAGGATCGGGTGAAACTTTCGACGTGATCGTCCTCGATCCTCCGGCCTTTACGAAGAGCGCGAAAAACATTCAAAAAGCGTACGGCGGTTATAAAGAAATCAACTTGCGCGCGATGCGCCTGCTCCGCCAAGGAGGCATTTTAATAAGCTGTTCGTGTTCCGCATTTTTCGACGCAAACACCTTTTACGATATGCTCATGCACGCAGCCGCCTCAAGCGGCCGCCGAGTACAGATATTGGAAAAGCGGGGAGCGGGGCAGGATCATCCGATACTCCTCGGTTATGAGCGCTCGGAATATTTGAAATGCGCGATTGCGCGGGTGCTGTGAGTGGCGGAAAGCGGAAAGAGCTGCAACTGCGTCATCCTTTTGGGACCGACCGCCTGCGGCAAAACGGCGATAGGAGTTGCGATCGCGCGGGAGCGGAACGGTGAAATCGTTTCGGCGGATTCGCGGCAAGTGTACAAGGGACTCGACATCGGTTCGGGAAAAGACTTGGACGAATACGTTTCGGGCGGAATTCCCGTTCCGTATCACCTCATCGACATAACCGATCTCAAAAGCGAATACAATGTATTTCAGTATCAAAAAGATTTTTACCGCGTCTTTCAGGACATCGTCGGTCGGAAAAAATTGCCCGTCGTCGTCGGCGGTACGGGTATGTACCTCGATGCGGTTATCAGAAATTACGATTTGGTTGAAGTGCCCGAAAACGAAAAGAGGCGTGCCGAACTCGAAGCGATGCCGATCGAAGAGCTTTCGCGCCTTTTGCTTTCGCTGAAACCCGATCTCCACACGCGCGAAGACCTCCGCGATAAAGAGCGCTGCATACGCGCGATAGAGATAGCGGAGTATATGAAAAGTCCCGAAGCCGCTCTTATGCGAAAGACGATGATGAGCCGTCCCGACATTCGTCCGCTTGTCATCGGTACGACGCTTTTGAGGGAAGAGCTGCGTGAGCGCATTGCAAAGCGTCTCAAATCCCGCCTCGATTCGGGCATGATAGAAGAAGTGGAAGATTTGCACAGGGGCGGCGCATCGTGGGAGCGGCTTGAAACGCTCGGTCTTGAGTACGGATTCGTCGCCGAATATTTACAGGGGAAAATCGCCTCCCGCGACGAACTGTACGAAAAACTTGTTGTTGCTATACGGAGATTTGCGAAGCGGCAGGAAACGTGGTTTCGCGGCATGGAGCGTAAAATGAAAATGCAGGGAAGCTCGATTCATTGGCTTCCCTGCGTTTCCGACATCAATGTGCGCGTACACGCCGCGCTTTCGTTAGTCGATGCGTACGTTGCGCTCTGCTGAACGCACATCGGTCGATGCGTACGTTACTCAGCGCTGAGTTTACATCGACCGATGCGTGCCGCGTGAAATTTGCTTGAAAGCAAAAGCGGCGCGTTTATTTTCCGCGCTATGCGTTGACGGCGATTTTTACCGGTTCCGCGATTTCGACGAGATAGCCCGTGCGGATGCAGGTTTCGAAGAGTTCTTTGCCGATATAATCGGTTTTCACTTCTTCGTATCCGTCTCTGTCGCGTACGATGCGCACGACGTATCCGTCTTCCATTTCACGCACGACCGTCATATAATCCGATGAGTTTCCGATGCTTTTTAAAGTGTAGCTTTTCAATTCCAACCTCCCGATGTTTGCATTGCTTTTTTATTTTCGGTACAATGTAATGCGGATGTTAGCGTTTTCTGTATTGACGGATGCTCATTTTCACCTCGCCCGCTGCGCCGAAAACTCGCTTGAAGATTCGTTTCGCGGACTTGAATCCATATCCTATTACGGCGTTTCCTGCGCTCACGACCGGAACGAGTTTTTAATGCAGGAAACGCTTTCGGCAAAGCTCAACGAAAACGAAAATACGCAGGTGCTGTGCGCCTTCGGTATGCACCCGCAGCTTCCGCTCGTCGAAAACGCAGGGTTTATGGAAACGCTTCTCAAAGAACGGCGTATCGGTGCGATCGGAGAAGCGGGATTCGATTTATTTACAAAGGAATTCAAAGCCGATATCGCGCGGCAGGAAGAGGCGTGGCGAATTTCGTGCGAGCTTGCAGCTCTGTACGGCGTTCCGCTCGTTGTCCACTGCCGCAAAGCGCTCGATAAAATGTTCCGCGATTCGAAAGCGCTTTCGAAAATCCCGGCCGTCGTGTTTCATTCGTTTACGGGAAGCGTACAGGACGCATCTTCTCTTTTAAAGCGCGGCGTGAACGCGTATTTCAGTTTCGGAAACCCGCTCTCCTTCGGCGATAAAAGCGCGATCGCCTGCGTGCAAAAACTCGACGTCGAGCGGCTCCTCATGGAAACGGATGCACCGTACCAGACGATGCGGGGAGAGGCCGAAACGAAAATGAGTGCGATCGCTCGCGTATATGAAAGGGCATTTTTATTGCGATACGGGGAGGAAAGCTTGGCAAAGGAAAAAACGCAAATCTTTTCCGATACGATTTTTAATAATTTTAAATCCGCTTACGGTATTGCTTAAGGGCGGAAAGCGTTTCGTCGTATATTTTAAAAAACTCCCGTGTCAGCGCCGCCTGGTCTCCCGCTTCTTTTCCGCGCAGCACACTCTCGAGTGCGAGGGCGGCATCGTAAAGCGCTTCGCATCCGATTTGGCCGGCAGATCCCTTCGTCTTGTGTACGAATGAAACGAAGCCTTTGTCTTGTGCTGCGTTTTCCGCAAGAGACGCAAAATGCGCTTTGTCGTTTACATTTTCTTCTAAAAAAGAATCGACGAGCGTTTCGTACAGTTCCGTATCACCCGAAACCATATCGAGACCGGAAACCGTATTTAAAATTGAACGCGGCATGACGTTACCTGCCTTAATCTCAGTATTCGTAGTATACACCAAGGGCGGTATTTTTGCTATACTGGCGTTATGACAGAATCAAAAACCGAAACATTATTTATTTTGCTGTTCGCTTCTCTTGCCGCTTCTTTTCTCTTTGCGCTTTTTTGCATCCCCCTTTCCGCCGACATATCGATTTTAGCTTTTCCGATTTCGTTCGCGTTTACGGCTGTCGTCTTTTACAAATCGATACGACTCAAGCGGGGAGATGTTTCCGTAATCCCCGCCGTGCGGAAAATGATGCAGTATCTCCCGTACGTGCTCCTCGCATCCTTTGTGCTTCGAAGGGCGGGAAAAAACGGAACGCCGTTTTGGTACGATATCGCAACGGTTTCTCTGTGGTGCATCATTTTCGTTTCGTCGCTCGCGGCGCTGTATTTTTTGAACGAAAAGCGCGTATACGCTCTGTCTCCCGAATGGAAAAAATACCGCGAAAAAAATCCTTCCGTAAAACCGCGCGGCTTTGCGCGCGCCGCTTTTGAAGCCCTCGATTGGGCTGATGCGCTCGTGCAGGCTATCTTTATGGTTTTGCTCATTCAAATTTTTATCGTGCAGTTGTATATGATTCCGTCGGAATCGATGGTGCCGGAATTTCTCGTCGGCGACCGTGTCGTCGTTTTTAAGACGGCGAGCGGTCCGAAGTTTCCGCTATCCGACGTCGGCATCCCCTCGCTTAAAACCTACGAGCGGGGAGATGTCGTTGTGTTCCGAAATCCGCATTACAGCATGGACAGAAAATCGGAAGTGAAAACCGTTACGAGCCAGCTCGTCTACCTTCTCACCTTTATGGCGGTAAATCTCAATAAAGATGCGAACGGTATGCCGAAACCCGATCCGCTTGTAAAGCGCGTCGCGGGCGTGCCGGGAGAGCAGCTGGTAATGCAGGACGGAGTCCTCTATGCGCGCACAAAAGACGGTGGCGATTTCAAACCGGTCGAAAAAGATGCGCGCTTTGCCGCGTGGAATTTAAACGATGTTGCCCCAAAAGCGAAGCGCGGCATACGGGATTTTCCGCTTTCGCAAAGCGAATACGATCTCATGATCGAGTGTGAAAAAAGGCGGCGCGAATACGATATCGATGCAGCATCTCGTTCGTGCCGCGCTCTCGCCGAACGCTTCAGACGCGCAGTTCCCGATCGCAGCGGAACCTTTACGATGGATGCCTCTTCGATGCACGAATACAATCTCTTTGTCAATTTCGATGCCCTCACGCAGCGTCTCATGAGCGCGGACGGAGGGACTGCATGGTTTTCGTCCTTTATGACCGATTGGATCGCGTCGAAGCCGGAGGCGGGAAGCTATGCAGGAGGCGATATCTACAGCGATGCGAATTACAGGCTCAATATCATGATAAAGGAATGTGTCGGAAGCCTCATCGTGCGGAACGCCGAATTGATAAAGGCGGCCTCTTCCTCCGATGCGCGCAGAAGCGACGATGAAATCCGCTCGCTTATGGAAAGGGCTGAAATGCTCAACCTGTACGTGATGCTCCTCGATCAGCGCAATATGCCCGTGTTTCCTGAAAATAAAAACGGACGACCGCAGTACATTCCCGAGGGCGCTTATTTTATGATGGGAGACAACCGTTTCAATTCCGCCGATATGCGCCATTCGTATACGAAAACGCTCACCCCGCTTACAAAACTCGACGCCTACTCTGTAACCTACGAATCAAATATGAGTCCGCAGTATGTCGGAAAAAAATACATACTCGGCACGACGCTCTTCCGCTTTTGGCCGCCTTCTCGGATCGGCGCAATCGGAAAACGGCGATAGAACGGGGCTGTCTCAAAAGTCGCTTACTTTTTCGACAGCTCCTCGAGTTTAAAATTAAGTCTTTGCATTGTAATGACTTATCGGCGCGTTATTAATTTATGCTGCCCGGTTTTACGTCAGAGACCCGCGTACAATGCGGCGCGGCGGATGCCTAAGAGCGTAAGCTCTTTGTCCGCTTCGTCGAAGACGTCGGTGATCGGTTTTATCATGCTGTTGAGGCCGCCCGTTGCGATCGTTTTTATATCGGACTGTCTGATACCCGTCGATTTTTCCAAATCGCACTTCATCCTCTCGATGAGTCCTTCGGCAAGACTTTTGTAGCCGAGCATAATGCCCGACTGAATCGCGACCGTCGTATTCGTGCCGAGACTCGTCGCAGGAATTTCGAGGGGTACCGACGGAAGCTGCGCGGTATTCGTAAAAAGCGATTTGAACGCGGTGCCGATGCCCGGTGCTATCGCAACCCCGGCGATATTTGCGTTTGCGTCGACGACGACGAAAGAGAGGGCGGTGCCGAAATCCGAAACGATGCACGCGCACTTGTTGCGCTCCCACGCTTCGAGCGCATCGCACAAAAGATCCGTTCCGATTTCGTGGACGGCGCTTTCAGGAATTTTTACGGGGAGCGAGGCGTACATATCGGGTCCGATGATGAGCGGCTTTTTGCCGATGATGTGCTGCGTGACGTTTACGAAGGGGCCGGTTAAATTCGGTACGACGGAACTTATGACGGCCGAGTCGATGTCGGAAAGGGAGACGGAAGCGTCGCGGATAAGCGTCCGTATCGTCGAAAAATATTCGTCGCCGGTGCGTTTTACGTCGGAGCTGATCCGCCACACGTGAACGAGTTTTTCTCCGTCGAAGAGCGCGGTTTTGCAGTTCGTGTTTCCGATGTCGAAACAGAGCATCATTGTAATTTTCCCCCGTTTCAGTTAGTATAGCGCTATGGAATCGATCATTCAACCGCGCGTGCTCAAAGGTTTCCGCGATTTTTTGCCCGCTTCGGAAATCGCGCGCGCGGATTTAATTGAAAAAATAACTGCGGTGTACCGATCGTTCGGATTCGTGCCGATCGACACGCCGGTGCTCGAATATACCGAAATACTGCTTCGCAAAAGTAACGGCGAAACGGAAAAACAAGTGTTCCGCTTTGAAGATAACGGCGGGCGCGATGTCGCGATGCGTTTCGATTTAACCGTTCCGTTTGCGCGCTTTACGGCGGAACACAAAAGCGAACTGTATTTTCCGTTTAAGCGTTATCACATCGCAAAAGTGTGGCGCGGCGAAAAACCGCAGGCGGGCCGCTACCGCGAATTCGTTCAGTGCGACGTCGATACGGTCGGGAGTGACAGCGCGGCAAGCGATTTCGAAATACTGCTTGTCATACAAAAAGCCTTTGCCGCGATAGGATTTTCGGGGATCACCGTGCGCGTCAATCATCGCGGCATTTTCAACCGCTTTTTGACAAAGCTCGGCGTAAATGAAAAAAGCGACGATATTTTGCGCACGGTCGACAAGCTTGCAAAAATCGGCCGGGACGAAACTGAAAAAGAGCTTTCGGAAATTACCGGAAGCAAAGATCGGGCGGCGGAAATCCTTTCCTACACCGAGGGGGCGGGGGACTTCAGTGCGACATTAAAAAAAATCGAAGCGATGGCGGGCGGAAAAGATAGCGACAGCGAGCGCATGCGCGACATATACGAAATGCTCGAAGCGGCCGGTATCGAAAAAAATTATACGCTCGATCCGAGCATTACGCGCGGACTGGATTATTATACGGGCGTCGTCTACGAAACGTTTTTAAATGATTTGCCCGAGATCGGCTCCGTGTGTTCGGGCGGCCGCTACGATAACCTTGCAGGCTTGTATATGAAAGAAAAGCTCCCCGGAGTAGGAACTTCGATAGGACTCGACCGCCTCATTGCGGCTATGTCCGAACTCGGCATCGCTTCAAGCCGCGCAAGCTATGTCGACGCGGAAATTTTCTGCCTCGATGCAAAGGATGCGCTCCTCTATCAAAAAGCAGCCGCATCTTTGCGTGCGCAAGGTCTTGCCGTCGAAGTGTTTCCCGATGCGAAAAAAATCGCTCAACAGTACGCGCTCACCGATGCGAAAAAAATCCCGTGGGGAATCTTTGTCGGAAAAACTTACGAAAAAGACGGCACGTTCGAGCTCAAAAATCTTTCGACGAGGGAGACGTCTGCGGGCATTACGGTGAGCGAAGCGGTAAAACTCATTTTAAATAAAAAATAAAAAATTTGATAAAAAAGGTTGACAAACCTCCGCTTTTGAGTTAGCATTAGATAATTAATATTAGTTTATGCTAACTAATAAAAAAAATTTACGGAGGTTTTATGAAAAAGTTATATACTTTGTGTATTTGTGCGCTGTTGGCGGCTGCGGGAACGGTGTTTTTAAGCTGCAACAATGCACCGTCAAGCGACGATCTGACCAAGGAAGATCTCTACGGTTCGTACTGGGGTCATCTCTTTGTCGGTTCTATAAATGCCGATATGTGCCTTGTCGTTCAAGCCGACAAAATCGATTTGAACAGTACGTTTATGAGCTTTTCTTATCCCCTCATTTCGTACAAAGATGTCGGCAACGGAAAATGGCTCGTGAACTGTTACAGCGAAGGCGAAGAAAAAGAGATGAAAAATAACGAGCTTTCGAAGCACGTACGACTTTTATTCGATACGACAAACATTCCTTTTACCTGCGAACCGAATATCATCCCGATGGCAGGCATTGCGGATTTTTTGCCTGTAGTGAAAGGGAGACCTTATGAAGGCGAATATTCAAAAGACGACGACATTACCGATCTTCCGAGCAAAACCTATACGGTCGGAAGCGTAGAGTTTGACATGAGGCAGATCCCCGCCGTAAAAGGCGCACAGTTGGGATACAAAGATGTAACCGGCTTTATGGATTTTTCGGACAATATGCCCTATACCGCAAATCTTTCGGCTTATTCCATAGGAGAAACCGAAGTGACGCAGGAGCTGTGGAAGGAAGTTATGGGAAGCAATCCGAGCTTTTTCGACAATAGCGGAAACAAACAGCTTCCGGGCATGGATGGTGAGTATCTGGTTAATACGAAGGTCGCATTAGGGGAAGAGCAGGAAAAGCGCCCCGTCGAAAATGTAAGTTTTTTCCAGATGATCGCTTTTTGCAATAAGCTGAGCATCAAACTCGGTCTTCAGCCCTGTTATACGGTAAAGGACAAAGACAACGGCGACCAACCTATCAAGTTTGAAACTTTCGACGTGAGCAAAATTCCTACTGATAAGGATGAACGCTGGCTGGGAGTCGAAGTGGATATGAGTAAAAACGGCTTCCGTCTCCCGACCGAAGCGGAATGGGAATGGGCCGCCAAGGGAGGAAAAGGCAATATCGCATGGGCGGGTACGAATAAAATGACGGCGCTCAAATATTACGCATGGTATAACGACAAAACCGGAGGAGATTCGGGAGAAAGAACACACGAAGTGAAAAAGAAAAAACCGAACGGCTACGGCTTATACGATATGAGCGGAAACGTCGGCGAAGTATGCTGGGACGTTTATGAAAATACAACTCCGCCGGACGGTCTTACCGATCCTACGGGAGCGGAAAAGCCTGTCGATGACAGGGATAATCGTTCCATGCGCGGCGGCGACTGGTTTTTTAATACGAAATCCTGCCGTATCGCCATGCGTTCGCCCAGTCCGAATGTCTGGGAACCGCTTGTATACACAGGGCTTCGCTTAGTAAAGCGCGGCGACTGAAATACGTTTATATAGCGAGTCTGCCGAAAGGCAAACATCGCAAGATTGACGTGTGTGCTCGCTTGAAACGTCGGAGCGAAGCTCCTCGTTGTAAAACGCACGCACGGCTAAAAATCTTTTTAAGGGGCTGTCGTAAAAGTCGCTTGCTTTTCGACAGCCCCTGCGTTTATTTCAGCTTTTCGGCAGCGCTTTCGGCGCGGTAGCGGTTTGAGTAGATCGTGACGGCGGATTCGGGAAGCCAGCCGTCTTGGAATTTGTACCACACGCCGCTTTCTTTTAGGGCGGCTTTTCCCGTTACCTGTAAAATGTCGCCCTTCCGACAATAGCCTGCGGCGGCCGCATTCCACGATGATGTCAGGCGGTATGCGGCGTAGGGATCGAGCACGACAGCCCAGCTGATGTCCGGCGCAAGCGCGAGCGGCTCGGATGTGTCGAGTCGAATCGCTTCCGAGGATTTTTTCGTACACGAAACAAAAGAGGCGAGGGCTGCAAAAAGCAGAGCCGCACGTAGAGCGCGCATCGATGTACCTAAAACAAAAGCACGTCGGGAAAACTGAAGTGGAGGACGGCGGCCGCGATGCACGCATAGCCGACGTAGTTCCGCTTTTCAACAAAACAAAAATCGATCCAATGAGGAAGTGTGAGTTCGGATGCGGAATTCGTTTTGTAGAATTCGACGAGGAGGCAAAAGCCTCCGAACAGTCCCGCTGCCGCAGGAATCAAATCGCCGACGACGGGTATGTCGGTGCGCACGACCGAAAGCAGTTTCATAATGCCGACGAAGACGGTCAAAATGCCGAGCACGAGGCGGAAGGTTTTATCGTCGAAAAACGCATTTTCACCGAGTATGCCGCGCGCTTTGCTTTCGGGACTTTTGCCTGAGATGAGATTTTTGCCGTAGACAAGGATGATCCCCGTAACGAGATTTAATAAAATCGATAAAAAATAAAACTGCAGCATAACATATCCTTCGGCGTTTTATTCGCGCACGACGCGCGCGACGAGCGTTTTCGTTTCTCCTCGGAACCGTACTTCCGCCCGCACCGCTACTATATCATAATCGGGAAACTTTGTCCGCACCGAAAGTTCTTTGCCCGTATAGTTTTGCGAATCTTCGGACTCGCCGACGGTCGCCTTTTGTACGTCGATCGAAGAAAAGCGTACGGCAAGAGTGCCGCTTCTCATCGCTTTTTCCGTATCGTTTCCGGGACGGACGGTGAGGCTTGCGTAGATTTCATCCGCGTACGAAAAAGCCGCAAGCGTCGCTTCGGCTCCTCCGACGGTTTTGCGGTAGGGTTTTTCGCTTACAAGCGAATAGACGTAGATAAACGCACAAAAAATCGCGACGGCGAAAAGACCGAAGCGGTTGGCTTTCGTCGCGACAAGCGATTTTAAAATCCCTTTCGGGCTTTGAATTCCTTCTCCGCTGTAATAATCCCGTACGATTTTCGGCGCTTTCTTTATGCGCTCTTCGTGATTGAAGTAATAATGCAGCGCTTCTTTTCCGTCTTCGTGTCCTTCATCCATAAAACTGAAATCCATCGTCCGATCCTTTTTTGAACTTTACGCGTTCGGCGCTGCGCTTTTACGATTTTACGATCGCGGCCGAAAGCGAATCCGTCCGCCACCATACGACACGTGCTTTTTCTTTTTCGATAAAGAGCGCAGAGATGATACCGCTGTCGGACAGAGAAAGCACGTAGTAGAGGATATCGTCGTGCGGTACGTCGAAGTGGCGCTTGATGACCTTTTGTCCCGAAAGCTGCACCATTTCGATGCCGAATCCCGTATCCGTCGAAATGATAAAAAAGAGCCATCCGCTGTTCGACACGCCGAGAAAATCGTAGGGCAGACGGAACACGAGTTTGCTGTAATCGGCCGAAACCGTCTCTTCGTAGGGCGGAATGACAATCGGACTGCCGTATTTGCCGGTTTCCACGGCGAGCGGAAATATGCAGCTTTTTATAAAATCGATGCCCGCTTCGGTTTTGGAATCTTCGTCGATGCGCGGCTCATAGTAATCGACTTTGACAAAGAGCCTCCTCGACGTACAGTCGGGTATGACGTCTTGCAAAACGGAAATACCGTTTGCCCCCGCTTTCGCATCGTCCGTTTTCGGCGCGTCTTTTATTAAAATCGGAATCTGATACATGAGAAAGCCGGCTTCGGAAAACCAATAGACGACTCTTCCTTCCGTCGTAATGCAGACGACGACAAGTTCGTCGCTCGATGTCGTATAGATATTTTTAATAAACGGAAAGGGCGTACCGCCGATGCCCTGTTGTCCGATATAATCTTCGGACGTACCGTCGCTTGCAAAGCGCAGGATGATTTGGCTGTACAAAAGCGTTCCGTCTTCGTTTTCTTCCTGCCGCTCTTTCGGCATAGTGCTGACGACATACATGCGTTTTCTCGAATCGACGGCGATAGCCCCCGGATCGGTGAAGGGGTAGGCGATCGATTTTCGTTTGCTCGCCGTGTTTTGCATCGATCGAGTTTCCGATTCTCCTTCCGGTTCGTTGTAGTACAGCGTCAAAAGGTCGCCGTACGAATTGAGCTCCATGATCTTTTCGGCTTCTCCGTTTGCGATGTAAAAAAAACCGTCGCGCATTGTCATGGTTGTGTGCACGTTTCCGATATCGGACAAATCGAACATATTGAGCTGGTCTTCGAAACGCCCGTATGAAAGCGAAAAGAGTTCGTCTTCTTTTACCGATTCGACCGACGGCGAGTTTTTGCAGGAAAAAAAGCAGACGGAAAAAAGAATCATACACGCGGTGATTTTTTTCATCATGCGTTCAGCATAAACATTGATTTTCGTCTTGTCAATGCACTGCAAAATATCGTATATTTATAGGTATGTTTATTGATAAGATTCTTACGTTTTTCTTCGGCTCCCAAAACGAACGCGACGTCAAAGCGCTCGCTCCGATCCTCGCAAAGGTAAACGAAAAAGAGAGCTGGGCAAAATCCCTTTCGGCGGAAGATTTTCCGAAACAGACCGCGATTTTTAAAGAGCGTCTCGCAAAAGGCGAAACGCTCGACGACATACTTCCCGAAGCTTTTGCGCTCGCGCGCGAAGCGTCGTTCCGCGTATTGGGCGAACGTCCCTACGACGTGCAGATTATGGGCGCGCTCGTGCTGCATTCGGGACGCATTTCGGAGATGAAAACGGGCGAAGGCAAAACGCTTATGTGCGTCGCTGCCGCATATTTGAACAGCCTTTCGGGAAAGGGCGTGCACATCGTCACGGTAAACGACTATCTTGCCGGGCGCGATGCCGAATGGATGCGGCCGGTTTACGCATACATGGGGCAGACCGTCGGTACGATCCTTTCGGATATGGACAACGCGGCTCGGAAAGCGGCGTACGACTGCGACATCACCTACGGGACGAACAACGAACTCGGTTTCGATTATCTCCGCGACAATATGCAGATAGAGCTTTCGCAAAAAGTACAGCGCGGATTCAGCTTTTGTATCGTCGACGAAATCGACTCGATTTTGATCGACGAAGCGCGTACGCCTCTTATCATCAGCGGGCAGGGTGAAGACGACACGTACAAGTATCACGAAGTCGATAAATATGTCGGGCAGCTTGTCGAAGTGGAAAAGGATCCCGTGACGGGGCTTTATCCCGACGAAGTGAACATGGATCCCGAACAGCGGAAAAATATCAAAGGCGATTATACGCTCGATGAAAAATCGAAGCGCGTGTCGTTTACCGACGCGGGTATGAACCACATCGATGCAATTCTCCATCAGCACAATTTGATAACGGGAACCGTCTTCGATGAAAACAATTTCGAATACGTGCACTATTTTACGCAGGCGGTGAGGGCTCACACTTTGTACAAAAACGACGTCGATTACCTTGTCAAAGACGGACAAGTGCAGATCGTCGACGAATTTACCGGCCGTATCCTCGAAGGCAGGCGTTACGGCGACGGGCTGCATCAGGCGATCGAAGCGAAAGAGCATTTGCGCATCGCACAGCGGAATCGAACGCTTGCGACGATCACCTTTCAGAATTTTTTCCGCATGTACGACAAGCTTTCCGGCATGACCGGAACGGCGGCAACGGAAGCGGTCGAATTTAATAAAATTTACAAACTCAATGTCGTTTCCATCCCGACGAATAAGCCGGTTATCCGAAAAGACGAAAACGACGAAGTCTACCTCAACGAAAGCGACAAGTGGACGGCGATCTGCGACGAAATCGCCGCGGCTCACGCAAAGGGACAGCCCGTACTCGTAGGTACCATTTCCGTAGAAAAATCGGAACACCTTTCGGCGATGCTCACGCGCAAAGGAGTCCGCCACGAAGTGTTGAACGCAAAAAATCACGCGCGGGAAGCGCTCATCATAGCCGAAGCGGGTGCAAAAGGCGCGGTGACGATCGCAACGAATATGGCCGGACGCGGTACCGATATCAAACTCGGAGGCAATCCCGAATTCCGCGCACAAAAAAGAGCCGGAACGAATGCAACGCCCGAACAATACGATGCCGCTTACAAAATCGAAAAAGAGCAGTGGAAAAAAGATTACGAAGACGTAAAAGCTTCGGGCGGATTGTACGTCATCGGCTCCGAACGTCACGAAAGCCGGCGTATCGACAATCAGCTGCGCGGCCGTTCCGGACGTCAGGGTGATCCCGGTCGCAGCAAATTCTTTATTTCGATGGACGACGATCTCATGCGATTGTTCGGCGGCGAGCGCATGAAAGTGATGATGAGCAGGATCGGCATGAAGCCCGGAGAGCCGATCGATCACCCGTGGCTGAACCGCGGCATTAAAAAAGCGCAGGAAAAAGTCGAAGACAGAAACTTTGAAATCCGCAAAAACCTGCTCGACTACGACGATGTTTTAAACGAACAGCGCGGCGTCGTCTACAAACAGCGAGACAGCATTCTCGCCGACGAAAACCTTTCCGTGCGCGTTATGAACAATGCAAAAGACGCCGTAAACGATATTTTCGACGAATACGAACTGCACACGAAAAAGCAAAAGGACGCCGCTTTGGCGGAGCTCAACGATCGCATCAGAAATATGTTCGGTATTCAATTGGCGTCCGAACAGCTTTCGCGTGAAACGCTCGAATCGATGCTGCAAAACGATTTGACGGAAAAGGAAACGCTTGCCGGCAAAGAAAATCTCAACATGTTTATCCGCTACCAGTACGTGCAGACGATCGACAAAAAATGGCTCGATCAGCTCGAAGAGCTCGAAAGCCTGCGCGACGCGGTGCACTTGCGCTCCTACGGCAGCAAAAATCCGCTTACCGAATATAAGATCGACGGTTTTAATATTTTCGACGAAATGATGGATTCGATCCGGACGACCGTTATGTCGCGCGTGTTCAAAGTGCGCATCCAGCTTTCGCCGGCTGCAGCAGAAGCGCGGAGGAGGATGAGCTCTCGCGATATGAGCGCGCAGCATTCCGAAGCCGCGTCTTTTGCAGGAGGCGCGTCGGGCGAAGCGCAACGGGAAGCTTCCATGCAGATGAGCGGAGATGCCGCTCGCAGGGCCGCCGCAGGTGGTGCGATGCAAAAGCACACGCAGGGGCAATCGGTGACCGTCCGCCGCACGATGCCGAAAATCGGCCGAAACGATCCCTGTCCCTGCGGCTCCGGGAAGAAGTATAAGAACTGTCACGGAAGAAACGGATAGCAAAATCCGTGACAGTTCTCGTCGATCGATGCGCGGCAGCGCATCTCCCTTGCACGGAAGAAACGGATAACAAAGCCCGTGACAGTGTAACTATGACTTTAGATGAGATAAAAAAATTGCCTCCTTTGTCGGAAAAGAGAAAAAAAGAAATGGAAGATTTTAAAAATCAACAACCCCGACGCAGAGCATCGGGGTATGTTGTTCTCATAAGGTGGTTGCAGTCGGGGTTTAATACCCTTAGTTACAGCGTAGAGCAACAGGGTATTAAACCCTCCGCACGAATAAAGATTTTTCCGATTGTCCCAAGCTGACACGAGATGAACTCTCGGAATTCAAGCCGTGGTATACAATTCATCCCGAATGGGCGGAAACGGAAAAAGCCGATAGCGAAAATTTAAAGATATCCGTTCCGTAATAAAAAATTGCTTTGCGGATTTTCCGGTGTTTTTCAAAAACTATCGTTGTACGGCGCTTATTTCCTCGCTCACCGGCGGTGCACGATGTCTTCCCAATCGACGCCTGCTCCAGCGCGGACGTCCCGTGAAAGGCGCGCGTTTACAATCGTTTCAAAGTATTCCGGCGAAATGCCGGGCGTGAGCGTTTTTTCGGTACGGAGGACTGCGATATCGTTTTCTTCGACGACGCTGCCGGCTTTCATCGCGTGCATAAAATGGAGCGAGCGGTTTGTCCTTCCGTAGTTTTCGATTTCCGACGGCGCAAGCGTTTTGATTCCCGTGCCGAGAACTTCACGTACTTTTTTTCTGCCGTATTGTTCGCGCATCTCTTTGAGTATGCGCGCCGCTCCGCGTTTTTCGCCGTAGCGTCGTTTTGCCGCTTCACACTGGTGGAGTGCACGTACCATCAGGGCGAACTGTTCGCCTTCAAGTGCGACGGGGTCGTCGAGTCCGTCAGTCTTTTTGCTCAGCGTAATGTGCTTTTCGGTTATAACGCTTCCGCATGAGGCGGCGAGGACGGGAACGAGGACGGGATCGAGCGAGTGATCGCTGATGCCGCAGGGTACGCCGAACATATCGTGCAGCGTGGAAACGAGGCGTACATTGTATTCGGTTTCGGGAGCGGGGTAACTTGTGATGCAGTGTAGCAGCGTGACGTTTTCTTTTCCGACGATGTCGAGAGAGCGTTCGATGTCGGCGAGCTTTGAAACGCCGCTTGAAAGGATGACGGGGACGACGGTATCTCCGAGCGCTTTTTGCACCGTACGGAAATCCGACAAAGCTCTCAAAAGCGGGATGTGATTCAATTCGGGGGATGCGATTTTTACGGCGTCTGGTTTAAGTGCAAGCAGTTCGCGGAGGCTTTTGAGACCGAAAGGCGAGCAGACAAAGAGGAGATTTTTTTTATGCGCATACGCCATCGCCGATTTAAAAAAATCGCTCGGCACTTCGAGCGCTTTAAACCGATCGTAGAGCTTTACTTTTCCGCCCGGCAAATCGACCGTTCCCGTATCGGGGTGCAGGATTTCATCCGCATACACCCATTGAAATTTTACGGCATCGGCTCCTGCAAAAAAAGCCGCGTCGATGAGCTTTTTCGCTTTTGCAAGCGAGCCTTCGTGAGCCGTTCCTATTTCCGCGATGATCATACCGAAACTATAGCGATTATCTAAGCGGATGTCGAGATTTTTCGGTATCGCCGACAGGGATTACGCATGAGAAACTTTGTTCGTATAACGTAAAAAATCGGCTGCACTCTCGGTAGTAATCCTGCCGTCAATAGGTTGTAAATATCGGAATAACCGCGCTCGATACCGTTTCCGAATAGTTGATTGAGGCTGCCATATCGTGTATAATATAAAAACAGCTTTCACTTTGAGAGGGGACAGGTGTTTCTTAAAAGTCTCGACATATTCGGCTTCAAATCCTTCGCCGACAGAACACATATCGATTTTTCGGACGGCATCACGGCTCTGCTCGGCCCGAACGGTTGCGGCAAAAGCAACGTCGTCGATTCGATAAAATGGGTTTTAGCCGAAAACCGCTCGAAAAATCTGCGTGCCGACAAGATGGAAGACATCATTTTCAACGGCACCGAACGCCGTCCGCCTCTCAACGTTGCCGAAGTGACGCTCACGATCATGAACGAAAACGGGCTTATCCCGTTCGAAGCCTCCGAAATCGCGATCAAGCGGCGGCTCTACCGTTCAGGCGAAAACGAATACTTTATCAATAACCGACAGGCGGGACCGAGAGAAATACGTTCGCTCTTTATGGATACGGGCATCGGCAAAGCGGCCTATTCCGTCATGGAACAGGGAAAGATCGATCAAGTGCTTTCGTCGAAACCCGAAGACAGGCGCTATCTCTTTGAAGAAGCGGCAGGCATAAGCCGGAGCAAAGCCGAATGCGCGGAAGCCGAACGGGAACTCGAGCGTACGCGAAACAATCTCCAGCAAATCGAAATCGCGCTTTCGGAAGTCAAGCGGCGATACGATACGCTCAAAGTGCAGTCCGAAAAAACGATCAAATACCGCGCGGTCAAAGACGAAATATTCAACGATGAACTCGATTTAACATTATTAAAATTAAAAAACTTCGTGCAGACGAAAGCGCAAAACGAAGAGCATCTCAAACAAGTCGAAAAAAAACGAGGCGATATCCGAAACGAAATCGAAGCGATCAGCAACACGCTTTCCGAAAACATGGACAAAGTAAAAGCCATGCAGGAAGAAGTGTATGCAAAGCAGGCGGATTTAATCGGCATTCAAAAAGAAAAAAGCGGCAAACAGGATCTGATACAGCAGTTCAACGTGCGCCTTTCCGAATCGAAAGAAAAACTCGAACAGCTCGAAGCGCATAAAAAAGCGATCGGAGCTCAGATCGATGCGCTGAACGATGAAATCGACGAAAAAAACGCGCAGCTGTACGAAAAGACAAAGCAGCTCGACGATATCAAAAAAAATATTGCATCATTCGGCAAACATATTTCCGACGCGGGAAGCCGCATCGACGGAAACGATACCCTCGTCTCCGAATCGCAGATGCAAATCGAAGCGCTGCGTGAAGCGCGTACGCTTTTGCAAAAAGATTTGACGGCGATCACCGAAGACATCGTCACGAAGCTCGACGCAAAATTAAAAGACGCGGGCTTTTCCGAAAATGCGATGAAAAACGCCAAAGAAACGCTCGACAACGTCATCGCACGCTTGAAAATTTTTACGGCGGGACGCAAAAACATCTTTGCCGATTTTGCAGCCTCTCCTTCGCATTCCGCCGACGAATGCGTCAAAACGGTGAAGGAAGCAGCCGACGCGTTTTCCGAAACGGGAAAGCTTGTCGCCGAACTTGAAAAAGCGCTCGACGATTATATGAAAGCCTCTCCCGCCTTTATCACCGAATTCCTCGCGCCGGAAGGAATCATGACGAAAAAGCGCGCCATCGATCAGAAGATTTCCGACAACCGTTCCCGCGTAGCGCAGATCAACGAACGCATAGCCGAACTGCATGCGGAAAACGAAAACCTTTCGAAAAAAATCGACGAATATAAAGAAACGCTCGGAAAGCTCAAAGTAAATGAAGCGCAGATGCACGAACAGATTACGGCGGCCGAAGAGCAGGTATCGATGCTCCGCCGCACTTTGATAAGCCAGCAAAAAACGCTTTCCGATACCGACGGAGAGATCGCTTCGGAAAACAAGCGTACCGAAAATTTGAATGCGGAAATATCCGGCGCCGAAGAAGAGCTTTCGGAAATAGAAAAGCGCGGTCTCTCTCTCGCGGACGAGCTGAAAAAACTCGACGATGCGATCGCTGCGTGCAATACGAGCGTGTCGGGAAAGCAGAACGCGCTTCGTCAAAAGCAGGAAGAACAAAATAAGCTGCAGGCGCAGTACGAGCGCGTTTCGCTTTTGCTCGTTTCCTCCGATACGGAAATCAAAAACGTCAAACAGAATTTTCAGGATACGCATTCGCGCGATCTTATGGAATTCGAAGAGCGCATGTATAAAATTACAAAACCCGCTTCGGAAATTCGGGAAAAACTTTCCGACGCGAAAGAACGGCTGAAAGCGCTCGGACAGGTGAACTTGATGGCTGTCGAAGAATTCGCCGAAGAAAAAGAACGCTACGAGCGGCAGCAGACGAACTGCGAAGATACGAAAAAGAGCCTCGAAAATCTGCAGCGCGTTTCGGGAGAAATCAAATCGAAATCGTCCGAAATGTTTCTCGACACGTACAATAAAATCAAAAAGAATTTTCACAATATGTTCCGCCGCCTTTTTAACGGCGGAAGAGCCGAGCTTCGTCTCATCGATCCGGAAAACGTGCTCACGAGCGGCATCGACATCTACGCGCAGCCACCGGGAAAAAAGCTCGAAAACATCGCCCTTCTTTCGGGCGGAGAAAAAACGATGACGGCCGTCGCGCTTTTGTTTGCGACTTACCAAGTGCGCCCTTCTCCGTTTTGTCTTCTCGACGAAATCGATGCGGCGCTCGACGATAAAAACGTTTCAAGTTTTGTGACGACGCTGCGCTCTTTTGCAAACGTAAGTCAATACATCGTCATCACGCATAACAAAAAAACGGTTATGGGAGCTACGACGATGCTCGGCATCACGATGGAAGAATCCGGCGTTTCGAAAATACTTTCGCTCCGCCTCGACAAAGACATAAAGCTCGGCGCCGTTATTCCTGAAAACGGAGAGGACTTTATCGAAGAGGACGTGCCGCCCGAAGAGGCGACCGTTCCGCCGAGACCCGCAAAGCGCATTCACAATCCCGACGGAACGATAACCGATCCCGACCGCGAACGCGCAGTGAAAGAAGAAAAACGCCTCGAAAAAGAAGCGGCGCAAAAAGCGAAAGCTGCGGAGAAAAAAAGCGATGATCGGGAAAAGTGATTTTTTCGACGGTATCAAAGCTCTCTTTTCCGGAAGGAAAAAATACGTCGCTTTTATTTCGGGTACGCTTATTTTGATGACGTGCATCGCGTTCGCAGTTTTTATCGCACAAAAATCGAAAAAGAAGCGCCGAGCACCCGTCGCCGAACGGACGTTTACGCCGACACAGGAGCTCCTTGCGCCCGACGGCCCGCAGGAGCAAAAAGATTATATCGCTTCGCGCGAAGCGAAAGATGCGTGGAGCGATGCCGATACGGATCGGTGGTTTACGCCGCCTGAGGGCAAAGAGATGGAAGATCTGCGCCGCGCAAACGATAAAATCGTTTCGGATATATTGGGGGCTGCTCCGTGAAAAAACCAATAAAACGAACTTTTGTATGGAGGCTGATACAAGTCTCTCTCTCGGCGATCGCCTGTCTGTCGATTTTTTTCGTATCGATATCCTGCGCGTCTCTTCCGAAAAGCGGACGAGCGGGAGATCCCCCTATGCAAACCGAAAGCGAAGAGGCTTCCCGTCAATCGGAAAAGCCTGACGGAGTTTCGAAATCGGCGGAAAACGAAAATCCGGCGGAAAACGCAAACACTGCATCGCCGCACGAAAACAACGACGCTTTGCCGCCGGATGAAAAGTCGGGCGACAGCGAAGATGCGGCTTCGAATACGGAAAATTTTTCCGAACGCGTTCGAAGCGATCTTCCCGAAAAAAGCGAAGAAGCAATGCGCGGAAGCTCCTCC
Source organism: Treponema sp. SP13 (assembly GCF_050938355.1). Classification (NCBI taxonomy): domain Bacteria; kingdom Pseudomonadati; phylum Spirochaetota; class Spirochaetia; order Treponematales; family Treponemataceae; genus Treponema; species Treponema sp. SP13. Next base: position 303,451 of record NZ_JADOVM010000002.1, on the reverse strand, counting down.
ATAGACGAACCTGTCGTACGGGAAGGATTTTCGGAAAACGCAGGCGCGGGTTCTACCGCGCGAAACAAAGCGTCTCCAAGTCGGGCTCAAAAAGACGCCGCACCGAAAGGCAAAAAAGACCCGACGACGAAAGCTGTAAACGATGCTGCGCAGGCAGGCACAAGCTCGGCGCAAACGAATGTAAACGCGAAACGAGCCGGTACGGATGCAAAGCAAAAAGACACAAAAACGACGAACGCTTCAGACGAAACTTCACGCTCGGCGGAAGATGCCCGCAAACGGCAAGCGGATCCGCTCGTCGACACGGACGAAATCGGCACGAAAATACTTCCGTCGCGATCGGTGCATATCGCAAAAAACCAATACCTCGATGTCGTCTATCCCGGAGGAGGATGGATCTATCTCGGAGAGACGGACGGTACGAAACTGTTTTCGTTTTTCGGCAAAAGGTTCGGAGATGCCGACACGATTTTTACGCTCCGTGCAAAAAATGAAGGAAAAGCGATATTGCATTTTTACAAAAACGATATTCTCACCGGAAACGCTATCGACGACTGGCTCGAAGCGATCGTCGAAGATAAAACCGGAAGCGCGGCCGAACGCATCACAGCTCCTTCGTATGCAGACATCGTTCCGCCCCGTCCCGCCTCTTCGGCCGGCGACGCGCGAGGAGAGAACGCGGAAGCCGCTCCTTCCGAAACTGCAAAAAACGGCACGGAAGATTTTTCGGGAGCGGAAACAGACGGCGTTTCGATTTCCGGACGAACGGCAGATTCCGAAAGCGGAGCCGGCGGTATAAGCGATTCGGCGGACGAAAACAATGCCGTGTCTTTTCAAAGCGCAAGAGAACAAACGGGAGCCGTTTCGGCAGCCGCTCTCAGCGCGGGCGATTATGCGCTCGGCGAATCGGATTTGCTTGAAAAAGCGAAAAGCGCATACGATGAAAAAAACTACGCGAGAGCTCTCGCTCTCCTCGATCTGTTTTTTGCGCGTGCGACAAGCCGTATCGACGAAGGACTCTATCTCAAGGGACAAACGCTCGAAGCAAAATCCGCGCAGCAAAATATCAAAGGCGCGCTCGAAGCGTACGACGAGCTTTTGCAAAAGTGGCCGGAGAGCAAACAGTGGCAGTCCGCACGCAAGCGCAGCATTTATCTGAAACGCATGTACGTCGATATCCGATAAACGGAAACAACGGACGGATTTTGATTTAATAAAAATCGAAAGCGGTGATTGTTGATGTATCGAACGGAGGAATATATGAAACGGTTTATTAAAATTTCCATAGCGGCTATCGTGCTGTTTTCATCGTTGTCGTGTTCGCTCGTAAAAAGAGCGGAAGGATCTTCGCGGACGATTACCGTGACCGGCCGCGGCGTCGTGGAAGCTGAGCCCGATAAAGCCTCCGTCGTCGTTTCGGTCGTAACGCAGGAGTGGGTCGCAAAAACCGCTGCGGATAGGAATGCCGAAATCATGACGCGCGTACGCGGTGCGCTTGTCGCATCGGGAGTTAACGCAAACGATATTACAACGACGAACTACAGCATACATCGAAAGGAATCATGGGACGGCGGGAGGCAGTCGATCGGACGCTACCAAGTGCGAAATGAAATGAAAATCGTCGTGTATAACACTGCCCTTGCAAGCGACGTTATCGACACGGCGATTTCTGCAGGAGCGAACGAACTGACGTCCCTCACGTTTACCGTTTCCGACGATACCTCTCTTGTGAGGCAGGCACGGACGCTCGCCGTACAGCAAGCGCAGGAGACGGCATCCCTTTTGGCCGGAGCTACCGGCTGCAAAATCGGAGAAGCGATTACGATCATCGAAGAAAGCGATGCGCGCGGCATCAATATGATGAACTACGCACCGGCGGCAATGAGCAGCGGAGCCGCATCAACGCTGTCGTCCGGAAAAATCGAAGTGAGTTCGACCGTCACGATCACGTACGCTTTGCAATAACGCGCAGTAAAATCAAGGGAAACCGTTAAAAATCGAAATTTTTAGACAACCATTATTAATAAGGGATATATATGCTTGATTATAAATTTATCAAAGACAATCTCGAAGCGGTAAAACAAAATATCGAAAACCGCAATATGACGGCCGACGCCGATGAAGTCGTGCGCCTTTACGACGAGCGGACATCTCTTGTCACGCGTCTGCAGCAGTTACAGCAGAAGCGCAATGAAAACGCCGCGTTGATGAAAGGAAAGCTCGAAGAGGCAAAGCGCCGGGAGTTTATCGAAAAAGGGAAAGAGATGAAAGATGCTATCGCGGATGCGGAAAAAACATTGACGGAAACGGAAGCGAAGCTCGAAGAAGCGGCGCGGAAAATTCCGAATATGGCGCACCCGCAAGCCCCGATCGGTAAAGTCGATACGGAAAACCTCGAAGTAAAAAAAGTCGGCACGCCGCGCGTTTTTTCGTTCCCGCCCAAAGATCACGTAGCGCTCGGAGAAGCGCTCGATATCATCGACTTCGAGCGCGGAACGAAGGTTTCCGGCCCCAAATTCTATTACCTAAAAAACGAAGCGGTCTTTCTCGAACAGGCGCTCATCATGTACGCACTCGGCATTTTACGGAAGCACGGTTTTACGCCTTTCGTAACGCCCGATATCGCAAAGCAGGAAGTGCTTCAAGGCATCGGCTTCAATCCGCGCGGCAACGAATCGAACGTCTACTGCATCGAAGACGAAGGCACATGCCTCGTCGCGACGGCGGAAATCACGCTCGGCGGATATCATTCCGGCGAAATACTCGACAAATCGAAGCTGCCGCTTTTTTACTGCGGGCTTTCGCACTGTTTCAGACGCGAAGCGGGAGCGGCGGGACATTTCAGCAAAGGCTTGTACCGCGTTCACCAATTCGATAAAGTCGAAATGTTTGTGTACTGCCTGCCTGAAAAATCGGACGCAATCCACGAAAAGCTCCGCCTGATCGAAGAAGAAATCTTTATCGGGCTCGGTATTCCCTTTCGCGTCGTCGATACGTGTACCGGAGATTTGGGAGCGCCCGCATACCGCAAATGGGATTTGGAAGCGTGGATGCCCGGCCGAGCGGACGAAGCGCATCCCGCAGGCGACTACGGAGAAGTAACGTCGACGTCGAACTGCACCGACTATCAGGCAAGAAGGCTCAACATCAAATATAAAGACGACGACGGCAAAAACAAATACGTCCACATGCTGAACGGAACGGCGATCGCGGCCGGCCGCGCGATGCTCGCGATCATCGAAAATTATCAAAACGAAGACGGCTCCGTTACCGTTCCCGAAGTATTGCGTCCGATATGCGGCTTCGATTCGATAAACGCAAAGCGCGGAGCTTAAGCGATGACCGGCAGAGAACAAATTTCACGGCAGATCGCGTATTTATTGATCTTCATCGCGACGATTTTGCTTTTTGCCGTTTTGAAAATAACGGCGAGCGTCGTCATCCCCGTCATCATCGCGATTATGTTTTCATTCGTGCTCTTGCCGATCGTCCGCGGCATGAATAAAATTCACTTGCCATGGATATTCAATGTTGTCATCGTAACAATTTTATTTGTCGTCGCCATCGCGGTTCTCGGTACTCTCGTATTCGCAAGCCTTCGTACGATCCTTTCCGAATATTCGAAATACGAATCGAAATTTCTTTCGATCTATAAATTTTTTGCAAACAGATTCAATTTGGGTTTCGATGCGGATAAAAGTTTTTTTTACAATCTGCAGAGCGCGCTCGGCGAACAGTTCAATATCGGCATTATGATACGCCGTATGCTGTTTTCCCTTTCGGCCAATATGGTGTCCGTCGTTCGCAACATCCTCGTCATCGTATTGATGTTTATCTTTTTGCTCGTCGAAATGCACGTGACCGGCGAAAAGCTCAAAGAAGCGTTTGAAGGACGGATGAAAAATCGCCTATTCGAAATCGTTAAGCGAATTATGATCCAAGTCGTGCGCTTCGTTTCGATAAAATTTTTTATCTCGCTTGCGACGGGAGTGCTCATCTATGCGTCGGCAAAAATCGTCGGCCTCGACTTTGCAGTCGTGTGGGGATTTTTCGCCTTTGTGCTGAATTTCATTCCGACTTTCGGTTCGATCGTTTCGGTCGGATCAACCTCCGTATTTGCGCTTCTGCAGTTTTTTCCGCATCCGGCTCCGATCGTTTTTATCGTCGCGGGAACGACGACAGTCAATATAGTGCTCGGCAATTTTATCGAACCGCGCATCGAAGGGCACAACCTCGGCATTTCGCCCTTCGTCATCCTCGTCATGCTCTCGCTGTGGGGCTGGATGTGGGGCTTTGTCGGCATGATCCTCGCAGTTCCGCTCACCGTCATCATAAAAATCATCTGCGAAAACATACCGCTGTTGCATCCCGTCGCGATTTTACTCGGCAATAAACCGCAGGACACGCGGCTCGAATTTACGGCATACGAAGAGGAAAGCGAAGTGGAAAAGAACGGTGAAAACAAAGCCTGATGCTCGTCACGCGCATAAATTTTTCGTCGCTTTTTCGTATATAAATCTGCGGTCTTCTTCCTGCAGCGACGTGTAGACGCAATCCGCACACGTACGCCCCCCTTCATCCGCGCGGTATACCTTTGCCGGCGTACAGGTCGCAAAGGCATCGCGGCTTGCGACGGGGCCTTCCCGCAGCGAAAAGGACAGTTTGAGCGCATATTCGGCACCGTGTGAAAGCTGAAAATTTTCATCGACACTGCCGAAAACGATCCGCTCGTGATCGACGTACAAAATATCGAGCGGTTTTACGCTTCCCGAAAACGATTCGATTTTCGTCTGCCGTTCCGTGAGGTAGCGGCATATCGGAATGAGCTGCAACCCGTTACCTGCGTTTTTTTCTTTTTTCGCTTCGGTGACAAATCGTTCGAGATAAGCTTTTGCCGTCTTTTGATTTTCAAGCGCAATCGAAGCCCAGACGGGGCGTGCAAAAAGCTCGTAGCCCTTGCACGGCACGCAGTCGAAATTGACGGTCGCCTTGTTGCTGCATGAATAGTAAACCGTCGCGGAAAAATCGTAATCGTGTTTCGCTTCCGCATCTTTGATACGGCAAATCGCTTCGGGGACGACAAAGGCAAGTCCCGATTTTACCGATCGCATTTCCGTGATAAAAAAAAGACCGACACGGTTGAAATAAAATTCGACGCGAACGTGTTTGCCTGCAAACCCTATCACCGACTGAGGCGGATTTTTTAATAAAATTATACCGTTGCCGCCCGAAGCGATCTGTTCGGCTTTGAGCGCGACGGGAAACACGGCCGATGAAAGCGGCTGTATCGCATCTTCCGCCCCGTTATTCTTTTCCGTCGGCGTTACGGTGACCGGAACGTTTCCGTCGATCAGGTATTGGAGTACGAGCTGTCGTTCTATACCGGTTAAATTATTATTTTCCATTGACCCGCTCCCATTTCCGTATTTCGATATTGTTAATCGTATAGGTCTCTCCGTCTTTTTCAAAATACAGCAACACATCGATAAAGCCGCCCGAAAAACCGAAACGCACGGGAACTTCCGCCCCCGCTTCGTCGATAAAAGGCGCGCCGCACAGCGATGAAGTAAAAAGCGGTGTTTTCGCGTCGGGAAAGTCAAAACCGAAATGCGCTTTCCATCCGCTTTTCAAATCGGACAGAAAAAAAACGTATGAAAATAAATTTTCAGAAGCGAACGATGCGTCCGCACTCTCGTTGCGGGAAAGGGCTGCGACAAAAGCGTCGAGCGCCTTTTGCAGGTCGGGCGACATGAGGGATGTGTCGAGGCTTGCAAAATCTTGTATGTACGGATACACCGCTTCCGATGCGGCGAGAGAGGCGATCATCGTTTCAGGGCTGAGTTTTATCGAAGGCGAAACCGCTTCGCTTGCAGCGATCGTTTGCACCAAGCGTTCTTTTTCGATTTCGCGCGTCCACAACGTATCCGCATCTTTTGCTGCGGTTTTCGCTCGGAGCGTTTCGCCCGAATCGGAGACGATAAGCAGTTGATTGTCCGAACACGAGGCGGCAAAAAAAACCGCAACGAGAACGCCGAGCGTCACTATCCTCATTGTACGCTTCATACCGATAAGCATAACACAATTTTACGAAAAAATCCAAGCGAATTTGAAACGTAAACGGGCGGTCGCATCACAGTTTGCATGCGATGCGATCGATACGTATTATGCGACCGAATCAACAACCCCGACGCAAGCGTCAGGGTATGTTGTTCTCATAAGGTGGTTGCAGTCGGCTTTAATACCCTTTGTTACGACGCAAGCGTCGGGGTATTAAACCCACAGCACGAATAAATTTTTACGTCGGGATCCGACGCCCCAAGGGCTTTAAACCCGTAAATACGTCTTTTTGAATGCGACTATACGGAAGCGGGGCGGGATGATTGAAGCGGGCTTTGTGTTTTATGGTTTTTTACAAATTGAGTAACTGGACAAGAAAAAATTGCTTGTATATAATCATGGTACGGATACGGCGCTGTAAGACATCTGATGTTTTTACTATGTACAAAACATACGGTATTTGTAGAAGAATTCATGGATTCGCGTCTGTCTCCGTTGTACACTGTCGGTTTAGACAGCAATCAGGAGTTCGGGCATGGAATCATTGTTTAAAACGCAAAAGAGAAGGTCAACGGTCGATATTGTAATTGATGAAATTAAAAAACTTTTGATGGAAAAAAAATTGCTGCCCGGACAAAAAATTCCGAGCGAAGCGCAGATTTCCGAAGGGCTCGGGGTAAGCAGAGGTTCCGTCCGTGAAGCCATGAAAGTGCTCTCCGCCTATGGTGTTGTCGAAATCAAGCCCGGTGACGGTACATATATCGCGCACTATTCAAAAGGATCATCGGTCAATCCGCTGTTATTTGATTTTCTGTTATACGGACCCGATCTCTATGAATTGACCGAGTTTCGAGATGCAATTGAGATTACCATAATCGAAGTTATCATAAAAAATTATGATAAAAATGCTTCTGAACGCGAAAAACTTTATAAAAATCTTGAACAATTGAAACGATTGATCGAAAAGAGTGCGGATATCGGTGCTTTTGTAAAAAATGATTTGGAATTTCACCATTTGTTAGGTCAGGCCAGCTGCAATCATTTACTCCAAAAGGTATATGAGTTTGTGTTGGAAATTTATGCTCCGACAATTTGGAATACGCATCGCAACCAACAAAAAGGCGAACAGTCTTATTCCGTCCATTCGCAAATCGTAGATGCGATCAAGCAAAATAATATCGATATTGCACGAGGAGCCGTCAATCGATCTGTCTATGTTTGGGCGAATTTACAAACAAAAAAAGATACATAAAAGAAGATACGAGTTTTAAAATACGTCTTTTATAGCGCGATACTATACTTCAAAACACTGCAGATAAATCCAATGTACGTCCGAACGACGTTTTTTTGTTTTTTATATTCAAATTTCATTTTTTTCCACCAAAATACGGATTTTGTATTTTTTTGAAAAATAATTGTTGACAGAGCATAAAACCCGTGTTAGAATCAGTTAGACATCAAATGTAGGATGTTTGATGTCTAACAGGAGGCGGCAATGAACTCAACGGAGTTGAAAAGAATTGCAGACCGGCTGCGATTGGAAGCTATACGTATGGTCTATGAAGGCAAAGACGGTCATCCCGGCCCTGCGTTATCGATTGCAGATATTGTAGCGACTTTATATTTCGACGCGATGCATATTGATGCCGCAAATCCGCAATGGGAAGATCGTGACAGATTTATTCTTTCAAAAGGGCATGCGTGTCCGATTTGGTATGCCGCATTGAATGAAAAAGGCTATTTCGGTAAACGTATTGAACATTTCAATTTGCGGGCGTTGGGGAGCGATTTCCAGGGGCATCCGGTCATGAATAAAACTTCCGGCGTGGATATGACAAGCGGTTCTTTAGGTAACGGGATTGCGATCGGAGCGGGAATGGCTTTTGCGGGGAAGCGACTGAAGAAAAGCTATTTTGTTTATGTCATTGTCGGCGACGGCGAATTGCAGGAAGGAGTTGCGTGGGAAGGCATAAATTTTGCAGCTGCACGAAACTTGGATAATATCGTGGTGTTCGTCGATAAAAACGGCTGGCAAAGCGGCGGTACCGTCAATGATGTTATAGGCGCAAATAATATTCGGGAACGCTTTGCAAGTTTTTGCTGGGATGTCCAGGAAATCGACGGACACAATATCGATGAAATCAAGCAGGCGATAATAAAAGCAAAAGAAAACGAAGGAAAACCTCATGTGATTGTTTGCAACGACGTAAAAGGAAAAGGGGTAGATTTTATGGAAAACGATAATGCATGGCACAAAGGAGTGCCCTCGGAAGAGCAATATCGAAAAGCAGTTGATCGATTGGGAGGCGCATTATGAGAAAGTTTTCCGGTACAAGGGAGGCGTTTGCTGCCGCGATGCTGGATATGGCAGATGAAAATAAAAACGTCTATTTCGTTTCAGCCGATTCCTTAAAGGCGATGCGCGCCGTACCCTTCGCCGAACGATATCCGGATCGATATGTCGAAGTCGGAATTGCGGAACAGGCCAGCGTAGATGTCGCCGCCGGCTTGGCAAGCTGCGGGCTTGTTCCGTTTGTCGGTACATATGCGGGATTTTTGACGATGCGAGCGTGTGAACAGATGAGAACATTCGTTGCGTATCCTCACTTGAATGTAAAGTTCGTGGGAATCAACGCCGGATTGATCGGCGGTGAACGGGAAGGAGTTACTCATCAATTTTATGAAGATCTTGGAATTCTATCAAGCATACCCGGCTTTGCAATTTATACGCCTGCCGACGCAATCCAAACGTATTGGGCGGTTAGATATGCCTATGAAACGGAAGGACCGGTTTATGTGAGAGCTGCGAGCGGAAGAGAAGCCGATGTGTATGACATACATTCCACGTTCGATCCGGACGGACTCACTGTTTTAAAATCCTACGGTTCGGATTATGTAATTTTCGCTTCGGGGTTCATTATGGATAGGGTCATTGCCGCCGCCGATACATTGCACGCGGAAGGCATCGACGTCACGGTTGCCGACGTCAATATCTTATACGGAAAAAATCCCTATAAAATATTGGATCGGATAAAAAAGGCGAAAATTTTGTTTACCGTCGAAGATCATAACATAAACGGAGGTTTGGGATCATATATTTGCCATCTGGTATGTGAACACGATCCGAAACCGGTACACAGAATAGGTTTAAAAAGTTTCGGTGAATCCGGACCGGCAGCGGCACTGGCTGATCATTATGGGTTCGGTTCCGATAACATCGCGATGACGATAAAGAGTCACATCAAAAGTAAGGAGGCATAGCATGGGTAAATTAAAAGTAGCAGTTATCGGTGCCGGAGGAAAAATGGGGGTACGTACAAGTACCAATCTGGCAAAAGTCAGCGACTACGATCTATATCTCGTTGAAAGCGGCGATAAGGGATTGCAGTCGATCAAAGATCGCGGTTTTACTCCGTACAAAGCCGAAGATATTGTTCCTAAAGTTGAAGTCGTTGTATTGGCAGTACCCGATACACTTATCAATGTCGTGTCAAAAGATATTGTTAAGCTTATGTCTCCCGGTGCGGGTTTGTTAATTCTTGATCCTGCGGCAGCCGTTGCAAAAGAACTCGCTTTACGCGATGACTGTACGTTCGGTGTCGTACATCCGTGTCATCCTTCGTATTTTATCGATCAGGATTCATACGAGGCACGCCATGATTATTTCGGCGGGCAAGGAGGAAAGCAAGACATCGTCATGGCGAAAATTCAAGGCGATGACAACAGGTTTGCACAGTTGCGTACCGTAGCCGAAAAGATGTTCGCTCCCGTTGTTAACAGTTATGTTATGGATGCCAGAAGTATCGCATTCCTTGAGCCTACATTGGTTGAATTACTGGGTGCAACGTGTTTGTATGCGATGGCGGAAACTGTCAAAGAAGCGGAAAGACGGGGTATCCAAAAAGAAGCCGCCGTTTCTTTTCTGTCCGGACACATTTATAACCTCACAGCGAATTTTCTCGGCTTTTTAGGAAATACGCAGGTATCCGATGCGTGCAAAGTTGCAATAAGTCTTGGAAATAAATTGGTCCTTCGTGACGATTGGAAAAAGATATGGGATGACGATATCCTTGACAAAGTGATCGCGACGATGTTGCATCCGAACAATCCGAAGATTTGATAGGTGAGAGAAAAAGAGGAGGTATACGATGAAAAAGAGTATTGTATTTGCGTTGACGCTGAGCATGGCGATAACGGTTGCCTTTGCGACAGGAGTACAGGATACGAACGGGAACGCTAAAAATGTGACTTTCAACGGTGAGCTTCAACAAGGTAAGTACGTAATCGGCTTATCGAATTCGTATTTCGGCAATACGTGGCGAAAACAGATGGTAGAAGCGTTTTCCAATGCCGCCGAAGAGGCAAAAAAAGCCGGTTATATTTCGAATTATCAAATTCAAAACGGTGACGGAACGGTTAACGCCCAGATAGCTCAAATCAACAGTTTTATTCTCGCCGGTGTCGATGCTATTGCCATCTGTGCCGCTTCCCCGACTGCGCTCAACAGCACGATTCAAAAAGCCTTGGATAAAGGTATCACCGTTGTCGCTTTCGATTCTATTGTCAATCTTGACGGTGTATATACTATGGATTATCCGTGGGAACAGATCGGTGCGGCAAGTACCGACTATATCGCGGAACAATTGAACGGTAAAGGAAATGTTGTCGTTGTGCGCGGTGTTTCCGGAGCCGCTCCCGATAAGGGTATCTATGCCGGAATCCAAAAGGCAATAAAGAAATATCCTAATTTGAAGATTATCCAGGAAGTGATCGGAGAAGCAAGCGCAACGAAAACGCAAGAAGAGTTAATCAAAGTTCTTCCTTCGTTACCGCAAGTTGATGCCGTTATTACTCATTGCGGCGGCGACGCCATCGGTGCTGTACATGCCTTTGAGCAGTCCGGTCGCAAGATGCCTATTATTATCGGGGATAATACTGCCGAATTCATCAACTGGTGGGAAAAGCAAGCAGGCTATAAGACTTTAAGTCAGGGGTCAACTCCCGGTTGCGGCGGTGCCGCATTTTGGACGGCGTTGTATGTTCTCAACGGCTTCGACGTTCCCAAAAAAATGATGCTGGGTGTACCGAGAGTAAAGATCGATAATTTAAACGATTATAAAGGAATGAAGGCAGGTACTTTTATTTCTCCCGATTTTTCAAAAGAATACGTTCTTGAAGATATTATCAACGCAGCAAAATAATTTGAAAAATTGATATTCATGGGGCTGTCCCGAAAGAAAGGGCAGCCTCATAATCGATTGTTTTTTTGAAACCGACACGGCAAAAAGAGGCGATATGGTGAATACGAATACCCAAAGTAAATCATTAGATCAAGAAGTATTGATCGAAGCGCAAAACTTGCGAAAAACTTTCGGACATACGATAGCTGTGAGCGCTTTGGACATCGTCGTCTACAAAGGGGAAGTGTTGGCCTTAGTCGGCGCAAACGGTGCCGGAAAAAGTACATTGAAGAATCTTTTTTGCGGTAAATTCCCTCCCGATTGCGGAACCTTAGTCGTTGACGGACGACAAATCGATTTTTCGCATTATTCGCCGTATATCGCAAAACAATGCGGTATTCGGGTGGTTCATCAAGAATTATCATTATGCAAAAATCTCACTGTATACGAAAATTTTTTTGTTGAAAACGGTCAAGCATTTAGAAAACAGTCCGGAAAATGGCGGACGAAAGCACGAGCTTTGTCTTCACAAGCCTTAAAAAAAGTATTTCCCGCTAATAAAATCAATGTAGATGCCGTTTTAGGCTCTCTCACGATCGCCCAACAACAGATGGTTGAAATTGCGAGAGCGTTTTGCGACGAGCATGCCAAACTTATCATTCTCGACGAACCGACGTCTTCGCTTCCTATCGAAGAAACCGAACAGTTGTTGCGCTATATCAAGGATTCCGTCAATTCCGGAATTTCTTATATTTTCGTTTCGCATCGATTACAAGAAGTAATGGATATTGCGGATCGAGTTTTTATCATGCAAAACGGCAAAGAAAAATATCAGTGCGATATTTCGTCAACAAGTATCGATGACATGGTTAATAGGATGGGAGACGAAATTGTCGAAAAAGCGCCTCGCTGCATTTCTTCGGAAAAGCCTAAAATAAATTCCGATATTTGCGTGTCTTTTAAACATTATACGACGGAAGCTTTAAAAGATGTGACGTGCGAAATGTACGGCGGTCAGATAGTCGGTGTTGCGGGACTGGAAGGAAACGGGCAACTTGAATTTTTGCAGGAGATATTTTTCAACTCGTCAAAAAAACGCGGAAAGGATGCTTTGACGATAAACGGTAACGTTGCCTATGTTGCGGGGGACAGAAAAAAGGAAGGCCTGTTTCCCCTCTGGTCGATTTCGGATAATACTATTATTACCGATATTGCCCGTAAGGTTCTCTGTTCGATTTTTTCCAATGCCTATGCCGACGGACTCGTTTCCAAATGGAATGACCGACTGAAAACCAAATGCAACTCATACACTGATGTCATCACGAATCTTAGCGGCGGTAATCAGCAAAAGGTCCTCATCGCTCGAGCTTTGGCTTCCGACGCGGATATCATTCTTCTCGATGATCCGACGAAAGGCGTAGACGTCAAAACGAAAGAGGAACTCTATGGGATATTTCAAGAAGCCGCCTGCAACGGGAAGTTGATAATATGGAGATCCTCAGACGATGCTGAACTTGCATATTGCTCTCATCTGTTCGTATTAGGCTCTGGAAAAATCATTGGAAGTTATACGCAAGACCAATTCCAGCATACGGATATGCTCAAACTTACCTTTGACGATGTTGCAAAAAATAAAGATACGGTTCATACCGCAAAAAAGAAATACAATAGCCTGTTTCTGTTTTCGCTGATCGCGTCGATCGTGCTCTATGGTTTGTGCGGTGTTATGTCTCCTGCGGTTTTTTCCAAATTCGGTTTTGAATTGCTTGCAGTCGGTTTTACACCGTTTGTTTTAGGAGCGCTCGCACAGACATTTTTGATCGGTTTAGGACATATCGATCTCGGCATGGGCGCGTTTATGGGGTTGGTCAACGTAGTATGTGCTACGCTTTTATATGACAAGCCGATTGTCGGATTTTCGGTATTAGGCGCTCTTCTCGCCGCGTATTCGATGATGGGACTTTTGGTTTGCTGGCGGACTATTCCGCCGATCATTATTACACTCAGTATGTCGTTCGTTTGGACGGGGCTTGCCTATGTATTGCAGGATGTCCCGGGAGGAACCGTTCCTGCATGGATGATCAATTTCTTTAATTTCAATAATCCGATTTTACAAGGTGTTGTCATTTGGCTGATAGTATTCATAGCGTTGGCCGTAGTAATTTATAGATCCCGATACGGTACGGTTATGCGGGGATTCGGAAACAATGAAAGTGCCATGGTCAACAGCGGGTGGTCGCGTTATACCGCATATTGGATTACGTATTTGATAGCCGGTTGTTTTGCAATAATGGGCGGAATTGCCGAATCCGCAATTATAGCCGCATCCGATATAAATGCTATGTCTACCTATACGCTTTTAACCGTTGCGGCAGTAATTATCGGCGGCGGCTATTTTTCCGGCGGTGTCGTAACGCATATCGGTGCCGTATTGGGAAGCGTCGTACTCACTTTTGTAAGTATTTTGCTCGGCTTGCTTCGTGTCAGTACCGATTATACTGCGACAATCCAAGGCGTGGTATTGATATTGATTTTATCCTTACGATTGTTTCAAAAGGAAAAAATACAATGAATGCAATGATAGATATAAAAAGCTATATTAAGCGTAACAACTGGATTTGGGCGGCATTCGGCTCTCTTTTACTTTGGTTGATTATGGGGCTGTATTCCGGTAAATTGAACGCCGAAAGTTTTATTTCCAATGCCTATGCCGCTTCGTATCTGACCTTATTGGCTTTCGGACAAATGCTTGTTATTACTTCCGGTCGAGGGGCGATTGACCTGTCGATTCCCGGAGTATTGACACTGACGGCATTTGTTTCGATGCGTATCATAAACGGTGTAAACAGCAATATCCCTGCTGCACTATGCGTTGTTTTTGCTCTGTCCGTATTGATTGGAATCTTAAACAGCTTACTTGTAATCTATATGCGTATTCCTGCCATTATTGCAACCATGGCGATGAATTACATCTTGACGACTGCGGCGCTGCTGATCAACAGAAAGTTTTCGATTTTTGCAATCGCTCCCGTATTACAGGCGGTTACCAGAAACCGTTTGTTTGGAATTCCCTACATGCTGTATTTTACCCTATTGCTTGCTGTTTTGTTGTACTTACTGCTCAATAAATCTCCGTATGGAAAATCCTTATGCGCTATCGGACAGAATTATACGGCAGCGAAATTGGCGGGTATCAAAGTCGTACGGGTCGAGATGTTAACCTATATTTTCAGCAGTGTTTTTGCCGGTGTGTCCGGCATGTTGATTTCTGCACGAGTCGGCGGCGCATTGCTTGGTATGGGTGACGCATATACTATGGAATCCGTTGCGAGTGTCGTAGTCGGAGGAACATTGATTTCAGGAGGGAAAGCGAGTATTCCCGGTACATTGGTCGGGTGTTTTTTTCTCGGGATCATAGTAACTGCTATGCAATTACTCGGTATGTCAGTCGGTGCGCAAAGAATTGCAAAAGGTCTTATTATCATTTTTGTCGTTTTTATCGGGACATTTCAAAACTTGGAAGAAGAATGACGTATGGAATACGGTATGTATATACGAATAAAGCAAGGAGGAAACCATGAATAACGAAAATGTAATTATCGATGTCCATGCGCATCTGGGAGAAGACGTAGTATTCGATGAAACGTTAAATGAATCGCAGTTGATCGATGCATATGAACGGAACGGTGTGTTCGGCGGAATCGTACAGCCTTATTTACCTCGTCCGTATATTGAAGATCACAGAAAAATCCATGATAGAATTTATGAGCTTACAAAATCGGCAAAAAAACGGTTTTGGGGCATGGCTTCAATTAATCCTCATTTTACCGAACAGGACTATTATGACGAAGCGGAGCGATGTATTAAAAAACTCGGATTTGTCGGAATAAAGATTACTCCGATCGGACATGCGACGCATCCTTCCTCAAAAGACGCATTATTTGTGTGGGAAACCTGTAGAAAATTGGGGGTGCCGCTCATGATTCATACCGGTGCCGGAATCCCTTTTGCCGATCCTATCAGCGTTGTCCCTGCTTTGGAAAAATATCCGGATGTTCCGTGTGTGTTGGCGCACGCGGGTTCTGAAATGCATAATCAGCAGGCGACATATATCGCCGCGAAATTTGATAATGTATTTCTTGAACCGAGTTGGGTGGGCGTACTTGGGGTACAGAATATGATCAAAAAAGTCGGCTGTTCGAAAATCCTTTTTTCTTCAGACAATATATATAATATACCCGTTGAAATGGCAAAATACAGATCGTTGTTGAAAAAAGAGGAAGATCTGGAGCGGGTGTTCTACAAAAATGCCGTTGAAATTTATTCCTTAAAGATATGATATGCCTCGCGAAAGCGTAGTGTTAGAGGTGTTTTATGAAAATTGTAATTCTTGACGGGTATACCGAAAATCCGGGAGATCTCAGCTGGGATGGATTCCGTGCCGTCGGTGAAACGGTTGTATATGATCGTACTGAAGAATCGGAAATTCTCAATCGAATCGGCGATGCCGAAATCGTTATTACCAATAAGACTCCGTTGAGTAGAGAAACCCTCAAAAAAGCATCCGGCGTTCGATATATCGGTATGCTTGCTACCGGATACAACGTTGTCGATATTGTCGCAGCCAAAGAACAAGGAATTATAGTCTGCAATATTCCAACCTACGGTACAGACGCTGTTGCCCAATTCGTATTTGCATTATTACTGGAAATCGCTCATCACGTCCAACACCATAGCGATGCGGTCAAAGCCGGTCGATGGACGTCTTGTCCTGATTTTTGCTTTTGGGATTATCCTCTCATCGAACTTGCAGGGAAAACGATGGGAATTATCGGATACGGCAGGATCGGACAGGCAACGGCCCGCATCGCCCGGGGATTTGGAATGAATGTCATTGCGTTTGATGAATTTAAAAATCCTCAATTTTCCGATGTGTATGTGACATTTGACACTCTTTTAGCTGAAAGCGATGTCATTGCCTTGCATTGCCCGTTATTCGATAATACGAAAGGGATTATCAATAAAAATTCAATCGCAAAAATGAAAGACGGAGTTATTATCATCAACAATAGCAGAGGCCCATTGATCGTTGAAAAGGATCTCGCTGATGCCTTGAATAGCGGAAAAGTTTATGCGGCCGGTGTTGACGTGGTTTCCGCAGAACCCATCAAAGCGGATAATCCGCTTTTGACAGCGAAGAATTGTTTGATTACGCCGCATATCAGTTGGGCGCCGAAAGAAAGCCGGCAAAGATTGATGGAAATAGCGGTTGACAATCTAAAGAAATTCATGGAAGGACATCCGCAAAATATTGTAAACGGATGATGCCGAATTTTGACAGGGTAATACGAGAGGAGACCGTTTTTTCGTATTCGTTTTCTGGCGCAAACTGTAAAAATATGTTATACTGCCGCGCGTAAACGAACAGCTGCATGAGGGAAAAACGATGCTCAATATCAACAACAACGCTGCAAACGTAAAGCGTGAAATTCTCGTACGTATCGCGCGGCTTCAACTCGACGGCAAACTTGCCGAAGGCGTGCATTATATCCCTCGCGAAATGGCGCCTCTCGACTCGAAATCGATACGCTGCTGTATTTACCACGACAGGGCGATTTTGCGCATGAGAGTCCTTGCCAGGCTCGGCATATCGATCGAAAATTACGACGACGACCGCCCGCTTGCCGAATACGCGAAGGATGCTCTCGAGCGGGATTCTCCGACCTGGCCCATGCTCACCGTTTTGCAAGATGCGTGCAACGCGTGTGTAAAAACGCACTACATGATTACGAACGCGTGTCAGGGCTGTTTTGCGCGCCCGTGCATGATGAACTGTCCGCGCAAAGCGATCACGGTAGACCGGAGAGCGGTTATCGATGAAGCGAAGTGCGTCAACTGCGGGCTGTGCATGCAAAACTGTCCGTATCATGCGGTTATTAAAATTCCCGTACCCTGCGAAGAAGCATGCCCCGTCGGCGCGATCAGCAAAGACGAAACGGGACACGAAAAAATCGATTACGATAAATGTATTTTTTGCGGGCGCTGCATGAGCGAGTGTCCCTTCGGTGCGATGATGGATAAAAGCCAGCTCGTCGACGTTATCAAGCATATTATGCAAAAAAAGCGCCGCGTCGTCGCGCTCTATGCACCGTCGATCGCAGCTCAATTCAAATCCGCTCCCGGTCAGCTCGAAGCGGCGTTTTCGGCTCTGGGCTTCGACGACGTACTCGAAGTCGCGATCGGAGCGGATATCTGCGCGGATAAAGAAGCGAAAGAATTCGAAGAGCGTATGGAGCGGGGTGACGTGCTTATGACGACGTCGTGCTGTTCGGCGTATGTGCGCGCGGTAAATATTCACGTGCCGGCTTTGAAGCCCTGCGTGTCCGAAACGCGAAGCCCCATGCACTACACGGCGGAGATCGCAAAGCAAAAAGATGCCGACTGCGTTACCGTGTTTATCGGTCCCTGCCTTGCAAAGCGGAGGGAGGGTTTCGACGACGATGCGGTCGATTACGTGCTTTCGGTCGAAGAGCTCAGAGCGTTTTTTATCGCAAAAAATATCGATATCGCTTCTCTCCCTGCAAAACTGCCCGATCACATTCCGACGTCGACGGGAAGGGGATTTGCAAAGACGGGCGGGGTAGCGGAAGCGGTGCGGGTGCGTCTGAAAGATCAAAGCATCCTCAAAGCCGCCCAAATCAACGGACTCGACAGAGCCGGTATGAAAAAGCTTGCGACATACGGAATGATAAATCAGGGGAAGATTGCGAAAAACGAAAGCACACCGAACCTTGTCGAAGTGATGGCGTGCGAAAGCGGCTGCATCGGAGGTCCGTCGGTTATCACGAATCCCGGTGTCGCCGAAGGACTGCTTGCCGCTTACGCCAAAGGCGGAACATAAGCGCGCTTCCGATAAAAGCGTATCGATTTGCGAGCGGGGCTACATATTCGTGTAGGTTTGCGTTTTGTCGTTTACGTGTTCGATCGGAATACCCGCCTGTTTGAACATATCGAGTGAATCTTTTTCGTCGTGGTAGTGCATTTCGCATACGACGCGCTTTATGCCGCAGTTGATGATGAGCATGGCGCAGGTTCTGCACGGCGTCATCTTACAGTACACGGTCGCGCCGTCGATCGCGATGCCGCGCTTTGCCGCTTGACAGATCGCATTCTGTTCGGCGTGTACGGTTCTGACGCAGTGCTGTGAAATCGTTCCGTCCGTGTGGATCATTTTCCGCATCAAATGTCCGACGTCGTCGCAGTGGGGAAGCCCCGCAGGGCTTCCGACATAGCCGGTTACGAGAATTTGATTGTCGCGCGCGATGACACAGCCGCTTCTGCCGCGGTCGCAGGTTGCCCTTTTTGCGACCGTGCGGCATACTTCCATAAAATATTCGTCCCAGCTCGGGCGCGCGTATTTTGCTTCGTCTGCCATAGTGTTTACATTGCGTCGAGTACGGTCTTTACAACGAAGACGGCAAAGAGTATCCACGTCAGCGCGGAAATGTCTTTAAACTTGCGCGAAGCGACTTTGCAGACGACGTAGCTCATAACGCCCCATGAAATGCCGGTTGCGATGCTGTACGAAAACGGCATCGTCATGATCGTGATAAAAGCGGGGATGCCTTCGGAAAGATCGGTAAACTCGATATTCGCGGCTGCTCTCATCATCATAAAGCCGACGACGATGAGCGCCGGTGCGGAAGCCGCCGACGGCACGAGTAAAAAGAGCGGACTCAAAAAGAGAGAGGCGAAAAAGATGAGAGCGGTCGTCACCGATGTGAGTCCCGTGCGCCCGCCTTCGGCGACGCCTGCCGTGCTTTCGACAAAGCTCGTTATCGTCGATGTGCCGAGCATTGAACCGACAACCGTTCCGACCGCATCGGCGAGCAGCGCTTCGTTGACGTTTTTGATGTCGCCGTTTTTATCTTTCAAATTGCTCTGTTCGGCGATGCCCATGAGCGTTCCGATCGTGTCGAAAATATCGACAAAGAGGAAGGTAAAAAATACGGTAAAAAATTTCAGTGAAAGCACCGTCGAAAAATCGAACTGAAAGAAAAGCGGAGCTGCCGGAAGTGAGAGGGGGCTGAAGCCCTCGGGTATCTTCGTTACGCCGAAAGGGTAGCCGATGATCGTCGTCAAAATCATGCCGATGATGATCGCGCCTTTTACTTTTAAGCAGAGCAAAACGATCGTGATGACGAGGCCGATGATCGCAACGAGGGCGGCGCCTTTCATCGGCACAAAACCGATGATCGTTCCCGTCTCTCCCGAAACGATGCCGCCGTCATGCAGACCGATGAGCGTGATAAATAAACCGATGCCGACTGCAACCGCTTTTTTTAAGTTTGCCGGAATCGCTTTGATGAGCGCTTGGCGGACTTTAAAAATCGATAAGACGATAAACAAAATGCCTTCGAGAAAAACGGCGGTGAGCGCCGTCTGCCACGAATAGCCCATGCCTAAAACGACGGTAAACGTAAAAAATGCGTTCAGTCCCATGCCCGGTGCGAGGGCTACCGGAAGATTCGCGGTAAATGCCATAACGAGCGTCGCAATGCCCGCCGCAATCGCTGTCGCGGTAAAAACCGAAGCTGCGTTCATGCCCGCCTGCGAAAGGATTGCGGGGTTTACGGCGAGGATATAGGCCATCGCCAAAAAGGTCGTGCAGCCGGCGGTGATTTCCGTGCGAATCGTCGTTCCGCGTTCTTTTAGTTTGAAAAATTTTTCCATTTTTATTAGATCTCCTCAATCTGTTTCAATGCGGCAATCTTGCCGTCTATAATTAATAATTATTTCAGTTGACCGCGTCCGGCATTCCGATCAAAGCTTGCCGTGCGGATACGGTACCGATTAATAAAATTTCAGGCAATGAAAAGGGGCTGTCTCAAAAGGCGTTTGCTTTTTCAACAGCCCGTCGATTCAGAACAAGCCGATAGACTTGCGGTTTTCGAACAGTTCTTTTCCGCTTGCTTTAAGCAGCTGTTTATTTTTTCGATTTACAGCCGCAGCCGGTACACGCGGTTTTTTTCGCTTTTGCCGCCGGCTTTTTGACTTCGGTCTTTTCGACTTTCGTTTCGTCGACGACTTCGGCGCTCTTCGCATTCGTTTTGATCGACTTGATCGCGTTCATGCAGCTTGCGAGCGCTTTGTAACCTTCACCGACGGCGATGATCTGTCCGTTCGTCGCTTTGAGGCGGAAGCGGAATTCGCCGCGCTTGTCTTTATACGTTTCGTACTTTGCGCCTTTGACGTGAACGCTGTTTTTATCTGCAAGGTTTTCGACATCGGATCCCGAATTCCGCTGAACGCTTGCGATACCGTTTTTGCACGCTTTTTTCGTCGTGTACACTTCGGATGTTGCAACGACTTCACCGTTCGACGCGACAAAGTTGAACATAAGTCCGGTCTTTGCCTTTTTGATGATAAATTTGCTCATGGCAATAGTGCCTCCTTTTATCGCGTTTATTATAAAAATAAATCGAGCGCGTGACAAGCTGTCATCGCTTCAGTATTGCCGCGGGACAAAAAGGTACGATGTTCTATTAATCAGCGGAGCACGGGTGCGGATTTTTGTTAATCGATGTTCGACTATACAACACGCTGGACCCGTGTTATACTTTTTGCCGAAACGGATATCCGTAATCCTGTAAATGAAAATCATGGAGGAATCTTTATGGAAAAATATGGGTATGATCTTATCAACGATGCGTTTTTGAACAAGGGAACGGCATTTTCTGTCGAAGAGAGGAAAAAGTATCATCTGGAAGGATTGCTACCGCCGTGTATTGACGATATTAAAACGCAGGCCGACAGAATTTACCGCCAGATGGAACGAAAGAATTCCGGAATAGAAAAAAGAAGATTTCTTATGGATATCTTCAATCACAACCGAACACTTTTCTATTATGTATTTCATGAACACATTGTGGAGCTGATGCCGATTGTTTATGATCCGGTTATCGCGGAAAGTATCGAGCAGTACAGCGAACAGTTTGTCGATACGCAGGGGGCGGCATTTTTGTCGATTGATGCTCCGGAGCAAATTGAAGATACGCTTCGGCATGCCGCAGGCGGAAGACATATCAGACTTATCGTCGCTACAGACGCGGAAGGAATTCTCGGTATCGGCGACTGGGGGACGAACGGCGTTGACATCTCCGTAGGCAAACTGATGGTCTATACTGCCGCCGCAGGAATTGACCCGAAAACAGTGCTGCCGGTTGTACTGGATTGCGGAACAAATAGGCAAACGCTGCTGGACGATCCGCTCTATCTCGGTAATCGCCACAAGAGAATATACGGCGACACATATTACCGCTTTATCGATAAATTTGTAACGACGGCGGAAAAACTTTTCCCCGACTTATACCTTCACTTTGAAGATTTCGGCAGATCGAACGCCGCAAAGGTTTTGCAAACGTATCGGAAGACTTTTCCCGTATTCAACGATGACTGCCAAGGAACCGGTATCATTACGCTTGCGGGAATCCTCGGCGCTATGAAAATCAACGGGCAAAAGCTTACGGAGCAGGTATATCTGTGCTTCGGTGCGGGAACTGCCGGAGCCGGAATTACGGATCGTATTTTTAGGGAAATGGTTGCCGAAGGGCTTTCCGAAGACGAAGCCCGCAGTCATTTTTATATGGTCGATAAGCAAGGACTTTTGTTCGATGACATGGACGATCTGACACCCGAGCAAAAACCGTTTGCGCGGAAGCGCAGCGAATTTGCCGACGCCGTAAATCTTACCTCGCTTACAAAAGCGGTTATGGCGATTCGGCCGACGATTCTTGTGGGAACATCGACAACACCGGGAACCTTTACGGAAGAGATCGTTCGCGCTATGGCGTCATGGTGCGAGCACCCGATTATTTTCCCGCTCAGCAATCCTACGGAACTGGCGGAAGCTACGGCTTCGGATTTGATTCATTGGTCGGACGGCCGCGCCATGGTGGCAACCGGAATTCCTGCCGATTCGGTAGAATACAAGGGCGTTACATACACAATCGGACAGGCGAACAATGCACTTATTTATCCGGGATTGGGCTTAGGCAATATCGCGGTAAATTCAAAACTCGTAACCGATGAAATGATCTCGGCAGCCGCACACTCGCTTGGAGCATTTCTCGAAACCGGTAAGCCCGGAGAGGCGGTTTTACCGCCGGTAGCACGGCTGACGGAATTTTCCGAAGCGGTTGCAGTTGCGGTTGCTTCGTGTGCCATCCGTCAAAAATTAAACCGCGTTGCAACGGATAATGTGGAAAAAACGGTCAAAGCCTGTATCTGGAAACCGGAATATTAAAATACGGGAAAGGTAAGGCTGATACAGAGGCTTATACGGGCAAGCGGCGGCGGTTATGGTAATTGTTGATGTCATAAAAAGCATCGTACCGATTATAATTTTGGTCGTAATCGGATACTTGATTCATCAAAAAAAAAGAATTGATGACGGATTCAATGCGAATGTATCCTATCTTATAATGAACATCGCATTGCCGGCATCCGTTTTTATTTCCGTCACAAAAAACCTGACCGTGTCCGAATTTAAAACTCTTGCGTTTCCTTTGTTAATCGGAGCTGCCGCATTTGCAGTTAATTATGTATTTGCTTTTTTTCTCATGAAGGTTACAAAGATCCCTAAGGGGAGGCGAGGGATATTTGTCAACACCATTGTGAATGCCAATACGATTTTTATCGGAATGCCCTTGAATGAAGCGCTGTTTGGAAAGGCTGCAGTCAAATATTTTCTCGTATATTACGTATTGAACACGATATCAACATGGACGATAGGTTCCATCCTTATTGCGAACGATTCCAAAGCGGACAGCGTTTCCTGCGGAAAAATCAATTTCAAAAAGATTTTATCTCCGCCTATCATCGGATTCATCGTTGCAATCGCCGTTTTATTATCGGGAATTACAATTCCTGCGATGATAACGGACATTTTTACCTATCTCGGGAATCTTGTAACGCCGCTTTCATTGATTTATATCGGAGTTGTTTTATCGAAGGCCGGCTTAAAGAGCATTCATTTCGACAGGGATACCGTGATGGCGCTCCTTGGAAAATTTGTGTTGAGTCCGCTGGTGACGGCATTTATTATATTTGTTTCCGCCGAGACCGGGATGATAATCGACAGCGTTTTGCGCCGGACATTAATTGTTCAAGCTGCTGTACCGGCGTTAACAGTTTTGCCGATATTGGCCGATGAAGGCAAGGGTGACGTTGAGTATGCAACGAACGTTGTGACAACAAGCACCATTTTATTTATCGCGGTGATTCCCGTTGTTATGCTGTTAGTTTCGTGAGGAATTTGTTACTCGTTTCGGATAAAAATGAAGTTAAGGAAAATATTTTCAAATTTCTTATTTGTCAATGCTTTTTTAATTCACCCATTGATACTTTATATTTTTCGCCTATATTCCTCGGAAAATATTCTTTGCTGTTAATGTGCTTCGTAGATAAAGTCGTCGCCGAAAACGAAGGCGAGCGAAAGGTAGAGGCAGTAGGCTATTATTAAAACGCCGAAGACGAAGGGGAGCCAATTTCCGAAAAGCGCATAAACCGTCGAGCTGTGTTTGTAAACGGGAATCGAAACGGCGAGCGCGTCTTTTTCGAAGAGCGGCATATCGGCGACGATTTTGCCTGCCGGATCGAGCACGACCGAATAACCTGCGTTCGTCGAGCGGACGAGAGTGGTGCGGTATTCGATCGCGCGGTAAGAGGCGATGACGAAGTGTTGATATTCGGCGGACTTCGTGTTCGACCACGAGTCGTCTGTTATGTTGATAAACACGTCGCTTCCGTATCTGTGAAGCGGACCGCACACGTCGGACGGAAAGGCATCTCCGAAGCAGACGGGCGATGCGATGCGGACGAGCGGCATCTCTTTTTCTACTGCATCATCTCCGGTATCTTTTGCGAGCGATACGATTTTCGACGCGCTCTTTGCGCGCTTTTCGTTCCATTCGCACGGAATATCGAAGAGCACGTATTGATCGCCCGCTTTCCATCCGGCCGAAATTCCGACGAGCTTATCCATCAGATTGACTGCCCATCCGTATTCTTCTCCGGGAAGCACTTCTGCAAAGGGGACGAGGTGAATCTTTTCGTAGGCGCCGCGAAAATTACCTTTCTCATCAAAAAGGAGAGAAGCGTTGCTCAATCTGCGCACTTCTCCGTCGGCGACGTAGGGACCGCCGATGATAAAGGGCACGTTCACCCTTTCGATAAACCGCAAAAGCGGCTCTTCGGGAGGATAGAGCGAATAATAGGCCTGTCCGCTCGGAAACGAATGACGCAAAACGCCTTCGCTCCAAACGACGAGGTGCACATTTTTTCCTTCCGCTTTCAATGCGTCGATTTTTTCTTCGCTGAGTTTTTCCGATGTCATGATCGACGCTTCGTCGGACGATTCGTTCCACGGATTGCTGTTTTGCTGCACTAAGACGGTGTTAAGCATTTTTTCGGGTATACGCGGTTTTGCGTATTGGAAAGCCCCGTATAAAAACGAAAGCGCAAAGAGCGTAATGCATACGCACGCCGTATGTTTGAGCGCCGAAAGAGAAGCGCGCGGTACGATAAGATGCGGCGTATGTTTGAGGAGCAAAAGACCTTCCGCACAGACTGCCGAGCACAGCGCAAACAAAAACGAAACGCCGTATGCGCCTGTGAGATCGGCGATCTGCATAAAAAGCCGCCACGGAAATGCGCTCGACGAAAGCGTGCCCCACGGATATGCGAGAAAGCCCGTTCCCGACGCTTTATACCATTCGTAGAGCGTGTATGTACACGAAAACCAAAATACGCGGAACGGAATGCAGTATGCCGCGCGTCCTGCCCCTTCGGCAAGGCGTTTTTGCAAACATGCCGCCTCCGTCTCTTCGAAAAGCTTTTTCCCCCCGCCGTACCGTGCATAGGGTACGTAAAGCATGCGCCCCAAAATACCACCGATGAGGCCGGTTCCCAGTGCCGATGCGCCGAGTGTAAAAATCGCAAAATCTTTAAAAAATGCAAGCCAAAAACTCGAAAACAGATGAACGGAAAACGTATGCAGGGCGCCGAGCCGAAACGCGCTCCGGTAGGAACGGCATTCGGCGATGGCTATGTAAAGAGGAATAAGCGAAACGAGGGTGATATAAGGACATCCGAGCAAAAAAAACTCGTTCGGAATGGCCAGAGATACGAGAATTGCCGAAAAAATCACGCGGAAAACTTGTAAAAAATTACTCATTAGTATACAATAGAAAATATTATAATATATAACGCCGCCGAGTACAAGCGGTGTTTTGAGGATTCGAACTGCCGTATGAAACAGGTGAGAGGTGCCCACAAACAAGAATATGAAGTTTTTCCGAAAGTAACGGCTGTTGCCCCCGGACGTTTTCATCTCATCGGCGAGCACTCATGGTTTTTCCGCGATAAAACGCTTTCCATGGCGGTAGACCTTCCGGTTTACATCGCTGTTTCAAAGCGTAACGATTCCGTACTGAAATTTTACTTTTCGCAGATGAACGAGAGAAAGCGGGCAAATCTTTCGTCGCTGAAATTCAGGCGCGAAGACCGCTGGGCGAATGCGATTAAAGCCGTTATTTCGGGATTCCTTTCGGGAGGATGTACGCTCGGCGGCATGAACATCACCGTATACAGCGATATCCTTCCGTCCGCGGGATTCGGCATTACGACGGCGATAAAGGCCGCAAGCGCGCTCGCGTTCCGCGAACTCTTTTCTCTCGACATGAGCGATGCGGAGATGCTGCAGGCGATCGAGCGCGGCAATAAATCGTTTTTGAAAACGGGCAACTATAACGCCGACAATTTTGCCGCCCTGTATTCGAAAGCGGGAAAGCTGCTCATCACCGACCACGCGCGTGCAGCTTACGATTATGTCGATTTTCCGTTCGACGACTCTCTCATCCTGCTCACCGATGCGAGGGTGCCGCGCATATCCGTGTGGGATGAAAATACGATTCACGAATCGGAAAACGCGCTTTTGCTCGGCGATCTCCGAGAACGAAAGAAAGGCGTATACGGCGGCTGGCAGTACGAAAACAATGTCACCGAAATAAACGAAACGCTTTCGGCGGTAAATGAAGATACGAGACGAAAGCTTTTGTGTATCATGCGCGAACACAACGATATCATCGATGCGCGGAGCGCTCTCGTGAAGAACGATTTCGGAAAATTTGCGCGCGCAGTCAACCACAGCCACGAAAGCATGCGCGACTTGTTCGAGATTTCGTGCCCGGAAATCGACTGGATATTAAAACGCGTCGGCGAACTCGAGCCCAATCTCGAACAGCTTCGAAACCCCGTTACGTGCGGACGCATTACGGGGAAAGGCTTCGGGCGCTGCCTCTATACGTTTATCAGAAAAGAAGACGAAGAAGCGTTTCAAACGAAGCTTTCCGAGTACGAAAGGATATTCGGCTTTCATCCGTCTTCGTACCGCGTGCTGCCCGCCGACGGCGCGCACATCGTAAAGTAAAGGCGAATATAGGACTTCACGGTGAAACTGCTTTTAACAAACGACGACGGATTTTCCGCCGACGGTATAAAAACGCTTGCACGGCACTTGTCCGATGCCGGTCATGAAGTGTGGATATTTGCGCCCGACAGAAACCGCTCGGCCGCTTCGAACCGCATTACGATGGATAAGCCGCTTCGAATAAAAGAACACGGACAGCGTGTCTATTCGTGCTCGGGTATGCCTGCCGACTGCGTCATCGTCGCGCTCAAAAGCGGCATCATCGGAAACGGCGTAGACGCCGTGCTTTCAGGGATCAACCGAGGTGCAAATATCGGAACGGATATTCTCTATTCGGGAACTGCGGCTGCAGCGAGGCAGGCGGTACTCTACGGAGTGCCAGGAATCGCCTTCAGCGTGCGCTCTTCGGACGGCCTGTGGCGTTACGATGCGATGGCGCGCTTTGCTTCTTCCAATCTTTCTTCTCTCATTTCGCTTACTCATACGGCAAACGAAGACGGCACTCCCGACGGTCTGTGCGTTTTTATAAACGTCAACGGTTTGTCTCTTGATCGCTATAGCGGCGCTTCCTTTGCCGATGAAATATCGTTTCGCGAATATAGGGATGCCGTTCACGTGCTCGCCGGCCCTGACGGCGACCGGTACAGCTTTTTTTGCGGAGGGGACATCGTTACGCACGGCGGAGATGCAAGCGACAATGCGGTATGCGAAAAAGGTTTTGTCGCCGTCTCGCGCATTTATGCCGAAGTGCGCGCTGCGAAAGGAGTGGACGGCATTTCGTTTTCGGTGTAAGATAATGCGGCGGTGGGGCTATGGCAAAAGAAGCAAAAAAATCATCCGAAACTCCAGATATATTGCGGCAGGGCATACTGCTGTATAAGCAAAAAAAATATGCGGACTCTCTCGCGTTTTTTCTCGCGCTTCCTCAGGATACGGGCATCGACGGCATAGAGCTCGCGTATTACATAGGGCTGTGCTACGCGAAGCTCGAACGCTACGACGACGCGCTTTTGTATTTGGAACAGGTGGTTACGTCGGGTACGGAACTCGAGCGCGTTTTGCAGTGCCGCTTTCTCCTCGCCGTCATCTACGCGCTTTCCGGCCGCAGGCGTCTTGCCGAATTCGAACTCAACAAATTGCTCGAAACGGGCTACCGCAACGCATCCGTCTATGCGGCTATCGCCTTTATCGCGTGGGAGCAAAACGACGTCAAAAAATGTCTCGAATATTACGAAAAATCGCTTGAAATCGATCCCGAAAATCTCACGTCGCTGAACGGCATGGGATACGTGCTCGCATGCGAAAATACCGATTTGACGCGAGCGCTGACCTACTGCAAAAAAGCGGTCGCATCCGAACCGAAATCGGCCGCATGTCTTGATTCGCTGGGGTGGGTATATTTCAAACTCGGCCTCATGGAAGAAGCTTCAAAATATCTTACGGAAGCGCTAAAGCTCGACGGTTCGAATGCCGTCATCAAAGAACACGTCACGCAGCTTGAGGCTTTTAAGGACGACCGATGAAAAATCTTTTTTCCCATGCACCGTATTCCGTTCATTCGGCAAAAAAATCGATACGTAAAAATGCTTTCCCTAGTGGGGCTTCTTTTCGCGCGGCACAGAGAGCGCTCCTTTTATTGCTGCTGTTCGCCGCTTCTCTTTTTGCGCAGGATACGGCAGGGCTTTCCGCTCCCGGGAGAATGCGCACGGCCGACGAAGGCTTTGCGGCCGAAGAGTTCCGGCGCGGCGTGCAGGCTTACTACCGAGGCGCGTTCAACGAAGCGATTTTGCAGTTCGAACGTTCCCTTTCATACAAAAGCGACGACAATTTGATACTCGACTGGCTCGGCAAAGCTTATTACCGAAGCGGCCTTGAAGGCGAAGCGCTCGCATCGTGGAAGAGAGCTTACGAAAACGGCTGGGGCGGCATCCTCATGCAAAACAGGATCGAAGTTGTCAGCGAGCGGCGCGTGACGGGCGATGCCTACGGAAAAGACGCGCGCTATACGGAAGCGGGAAGCTTTCCCGGCATGAACGGAGATGTCCTTGTGTTCAGCGAACCCGTTTCCTCTCTTCCGCTTGCCGACGGCACTCTGTGGGTCGTCGCTTACGGTTCCAACGAACTCTTGAAGATAAACGTCAACGGCACCGTCGTGCGCCGCGCCGAAGGACCGATCAACGGATTCGATCGGCCGCTCGACGTGATTGCGCTTCAAAGCGGCAATATGCTCGTCAGCGAAAGCGCGGGCGACAGGCTTTCGCTTTTGAACCCCGACGGAAAATTTATTAAATATATCGGCTCGAAGGGACGCGGCGTCGGTCAATGCGTCGGCCCGCAATATCTCGCCGAAGACGAAAACGGAAACATCTACGTGACCGACTACGGAAACAGCCGCGTCGACGTATTCGATAAAGACGGAAACGCGCTCTTTTATTTCGGAAAGGCGCAAAACGGCTTTGCCGGCTTTCAGGGACCTACCGGCATCGCAGCCGTTTCGGGCGGTATCTACGTCGCAGACAACGTGACCGGCGGCATCTATCAATTCGATACTGCAGGCAACTTCGTCCGCACGCTGGTGCGGGAAAAAACTTTCCGCTTTCCCGAATCGATGAAAGCGTGGAACGGCTTTCTCGTCGTCTGCGATTCGAACAAAGTGATTTCGGTCGACCTCGAAACGGGAGCGACATACGAAAGCGCGAAAACGGGAAACGCTCCGTCGCGCCTGACGAGCGCGGTGCCCGATGCGAACGGCAACGTCCTCGTCACCGATATGAAATCGAATGAAGTGTATGTGATGACGAAGATGCAGGAGCTTGTCGGCGGACTTTTCGTACAGATCGAACGCGTCAATGCCGATAAATTTCCGCTCGTCGTCGTCGAACTCTCCGTCGAAAACCGCCGCCGGGAAAGCGTCGTCGGTCTCGGCGAAGAAAACTTTTACTTGACGGAAGGGAAGCGTCCCGTCTTGCAGCAAAAACTTATCGGAGCCGCGTCGAACAATAAAATCGAAGATCTTACGATCATCATCGACAGGTCGAAGGAAAGCGCGGCTTACGGAGCGCAAATCCAAAACGCCGTGCGCGAGCTTTCATCTGCGATGAAAGGCGAGGGGACGCTCCGCATCGTCTGTGCAGGCGCCGTGCCCGCGACGGAATATAAAGGCTCTCCGCGCGCGGCCGAAAAATTCGGCATAAACGTTTTAAAAACGCCCGTGTCGGCCGAAGTGTCCCTCGACCTCGCCCTGCGCCTTGCCGCAAACGATCTCATAAACGCGGAAGCAAAACGCGCCGTCGTATTTTTAAGCGCGGGACGCGTGACGCAAAACGCCTTTAAAAAGTACGGACTTTCCGAACTTACCGCATATTTCAATAACAATTCGATCGCGTTTTCGCCCGTCCTCCTTACGCAGGGTGCCGTCGATCCCGAAATCGCTTACCTCGAAGAAAACACGAAAGGCAAATCCTATTACGTTTTCAGACAGGAAGGACTTGCCCCCGTCGTCGACGATTTGCGGAACCTTCCCGTCGGACGATATCAGCTTTCGTATATGTCTTCACTCAACACCGATATGGGGCGGGCGTTTTTGCCGATTGAAGCCGAAACCTATCTTATGAACCGGAGCGGCAGGGACGAGAGCGGATACTTCGCACCGCTGCAGTAAAAGCGTGCGGTCTTGCTTCAGATGTGGCAGGGATGCCGAATGCGGCAGAACGATGGAAAGTCTGTTTGGGAAGTAAACTATGAAGACTTATCAAGACGCAAATGCGGCGGTCATCGACCGATGGATTACCGAAGGCTGGGAATGGGGTAAGCCGGTTGACCACGAAACGTATTTACAGGCGCAAAACGGACAATGGTCTGTAGTGTTGACACCGACAAAACCGGTACCGCGCGAATGGTTCGGCGATTTAAAAGGCAAAAAGCTTTTGGGGCTCGCGTCGGGAGGCGGTCAGCAAATGCCGATTTTTACCGCCGCCGGAGCGGAATGCACAGTGCTTGACTATTCGGAAAAACAGCTTGAATCGGAACGCATTGTTGCCGAGCGCGAAAGCTATCGCATAAACATCGTGCGCGCGGATATGTCAAAACCGCTGCCCTTCGCCGATTCATCTTTCGATATTATTTTTCATCCCGTGAGCAACTGCTATATCGAAAAAGTCGAACCGGTATTTGCCGAATGTTTCCGCGTGCTTAAAAAAGGCGGCGTGTTACTGTGCGGACTTGATATCGGCATAAACTATATTGTCGATCAAAAAGAAGAAAAGATTATCAACGCGCTTCCGTTTAATCCGCTCGTTTACGAAGCGCACCGCAAACAGCTTGAAGAATCGGACTCGGGCTGGCAGTTTTCGCATTCGCTTACCGAACAAATCGGCGGACAGCTGCGCGCAGGCTTTACGCTCACCGATATATACGAAGACACGAACGGCGACGGCCGCCTGCACGAACTGCACATCCCGTCGTTCATTGCGACGCGTGCGATAAAATAATTTGCAATCGGTAATGGGTTATGAAGGAAAACTTAAAAAAGAACCGATTGATAAAAACGGATGCCGAATGGGTTAGAATGATGGAAGGCAAACTGGGTTAGATACGCGGGGCGCGTGGAAAGAAAATCAAAATGGCGAAGAACGAAAATATACAAAAAATATATGCCTGTTGGATTTATGTAAGCGATTTGAAAAAATCGATCCGCTTTTATCAAAATATCGGTTTTGAACTTAAGTTCATTGAAGAGGACGGTGCTTGGGCGGAATTCGATTTAGGAGAAACGTCGTTCGCCCTGCTGCAACGACCTGCGGAAAAAGGAAAAGTGCAGCCCGCAAAAACAAGAATTATGTTTGAAGCGGATCATATCGAAGAGATGCGGCAACAGTTGATTTCTCTCGGCGTAAAATTGATCGGAGATATCAGAGAAGAACCTTACGGCAAACTGCTGACCTTCGAAGACCCCGACGGGCATTGGTTGGAGTTTTTTGAAAATAAACGTGCTTAAAAAAAGCGTTTTGGGGCTGTACGATAAACAATCGTATGTGCGATTTTACCGAATGGCAACAAGAGTAAACCTAACAAAATACGGCAAGTTCTATATCTGGTTGACAGATATATCTGTGTTGTATATAATCTAAATATGATAAAGACATTCGGAGATTCCGAAACCGAAAAGATTTGGAATGGAAAGAAATCACTGAGGCTTCCTCCGGATATTCATAAAAGAGCATTTGTAAAACTGCTGATTATAAATTCAGCCGAATGTGAAGATGATTTGAAGATTCCACCGGGGAATAAATTCGAGCATCTGTTCGGTGATTTGAAAGATTATTGTTCGATACGAATAAATGACCAATGGAGAATACAGTTTAAGTTTCAAAACAATGAAGCTTATGAAGTAAAGGTTACGGATTATCACTAAGCGAGGTTTGTATGGATGATAAAATCGAATTGCCGAAAATCGGCGACATTATTGCAAAAGAATTCCTGGAGCCTCTTGGAATTACTCCGTACAGACTTGCAAAAGACTTGGGAGTTTCAACAAGTTCGATTTTGGATTTGGTTCACGGAAAAAGAAAAATCTCCGTAGAAATGGCTTTGCGCCTTTCAAAGTATTTCGGAACAAGTTCGAAATTCTGGCTCAATATGCAGAATGAGTTGGATTTGAGGGAAGCAAAAGAAAAATTGAAAAGCGATTTGGATAAAATCCCAAATTGCAAGAAGACCGCATGAGGTATAATGATAACGAGATGAATCATTAAAAACCGGAAGGATATAGTGTTCCTTCTATCAGCATGTATCTCATCTACAAAAATTAGTATCTTTTTCTTTTTCATTATGTTCAATCGTTTCGTGACATTCGCCCTTATAATTATTTTTGTCCTTTCAGCGTTTCCGCGCGTGCGTTTTTTTCTCCTGCGAGGAGGCGCGCTTTATGCACTTTGACGTCGGGGTGTTTTTTTGCCAAATCGAGGATCGCGTTTTCGACGGCTTCTTTTTTCTTTTCTCCGAAATCGAAGAGCTCTTCCTGGTGCGGCTCCGATGCGCCGCTTATGTGATCGGCTCCGATGCCGATGAGGCGTATACCGCGCCCCGATTCGTATTTTTTTTCAAACAGAGCGCACGCTCGCGTATAGAGGTCGTCGATCGACGTTATCTTTGACGTTGAAGTTTCGCGGGCGGAAACGGTTGTAAAATCTTCGTAGCGTATTTTTATAAAAACGGTTTTGCTCGTATAAGCTTCTCGCCGCATACGGAACATGACGGTGTGCGAGAGTTCCATGATTGCGGTTTTTATCGCGTATGTGTCGGTGAGGTCGTATGCGAAAGTTTTTTCGGAACTCAACGAATGGGAAGCGGCGTCTCTCATAAAAGTGTCGGGTTCTCTTCCGCGCACGACGTTGTATAAAAAATTGCCTGCGGCTTTTCCGAACAGTACGCAAAGCAGTTCTTCGCTTTTTTCCCGAAGATCGCGCGCGGTAAAGATGCCCGCTTGATTGATGCGCAAAAGCGTTTTGTGTCCGATGCCCCATATTTTTTTTAGCGGCAGCGAAAGCATAAAACGCTCTTCGTCTCCCGGTTTAACTTCAAAAAATCCGTCGGGCTTCGACATTTCGGACGCGAGCTTTGCGATGTATTTCGTGCTTGCAAGACCTACCGACACGGTGAGTCCCGTCGTATCGCGTACTTCTTTTTTTAAACGGCGCGCGGTTTGTTCGGGATCTCCGAAAAGAAGCTCGGTGCCCGTCAAATCGATAAAAGCTTCGTCGATGGAAATCTGATCGACGTCGGGAGAATATTCGCGGAATATATCCATGATTCGCGCGGAGACTTCGTGATAGCGCTCATGTCTTCCGTGCAGGTAGATGCCCGAAGGGCAGAGCCGGTACGCTTCGGCGACGGGCATAGCCGAATGGACGCCGTATACGCGCGCTTCGTAGGATGCAGTCGAAACGACAGCCCTCCGTTCGCCGGGCAGCCCTCCGACGATCACGGGTTTTCCGCGGAGAGCGGGGTTATCGAGCTGTTCGACGGAAGCAAAAAAGGCGTCGATATCGACGTGGAGAAAGCGCTTTGTCATGAAAAGCCGCCGCTTTTTTGAGAAGGAATGTCGAAAGTGTACGTGCTTTTGACGTACGTGTTTTTTTCGCCTGCTTCGTAGAGCGCACTCACTTTTACCGTCGTCGAAGCCGAAGTGTCGGCGGTATATACAAAGACGAGCGTTTCGGGCGGGTACGGCGGGATCGCAAAGGTATCGGTGTTCGTACCCGTGTCGGAAACATATTCGGAGTCGGAGTAGAGTACGGGATTTTTCGATTCGCCTTCAAGCGTGACGGAGCACAGGACGGCATTTTTTCCAATCTGCACGACGAGGCGGCGCGATGTGTCGCCGAAAAAAGTTCTGTCGCTTACGCTGCACGAAATGCGGTTTTCATCCGCCTCTCGTATATCGCTTCTAAATGTGAATCGTCTTTCGTCTCCGGTATCGAAGCGGTCGGAAATATAGGTGATCGCCGTAAAAATCAAAGTCGTGATTATTGCAATAGCCGTGAGGGATAGGACGGCATTGCGTATGCGCATACCGACAACGGTGAGTGATGTGTTTTGCCACCTTTCGTTCATGCGCGCTATGATGCGGAACCACTGTATTAAAAACGGAAGAAAGAGAAAGGCGAGGAGTACATTTATCGGAAACGGACTGTACGCGACGGTGCGGAATGCGTTTGCGCGGCCGAAATTAATTATTTGCACGACGTAGGGCAAAAAGGGTATCCCCATCAGAAAAAAAAGCGCGATAAGGGAACCGGTACGCTTGAACGGCCGCGACAAATACGTAACAACGTATTCCATCGTAAAGAGGAAAAAAAGCGATATGTCAACGGCGGCAAAGATAAAAATATTGACGACGGAAGCGAGCGTGAGAATATATGCGTAGGCTTGTTTTTTGAGTATGCCTTGCCGGCGTATTTGAAATAGGTAGAGAATAGTCACGATGATAAAGGCTGCGGCGACTTTTAGGATGAACTGCACGAGTGTACCGATGCCGAATACATTCGACAAAAAATGTGTAAGTATTTGACTTGCTTGAAACGAAAGAGAAGCGATAAGGGCGGTGAGCGGGATTATGTACCACAAGTGTACTACGTCGCGTCGTATGTTTTTTCTGTTTTTTTTATCTGCGATAAACGAAAATTCGCAAAGAATAAAAAGACTTACGAATGCGATACCCATAAAACACAGCACTATAAAGCGTTCTCCGAAATAGGCGATCGATGTGCCGGTCGGAATCAATAGATAGTGAGTGTCCCAGCTTTCCGTTTCTGCCGCCGTGTACGAAAATACAAACGACGTTAAAACCGCAGCGGCGCTCTCTCCGTCTGAAGGAATTGAAAACGCCGCGCACGGAATTTCGCGTGTAAGAAAAAAAGACGAGCGCTCATCGCTTTCGATGAGGGATAGACGGAAGAGCGAATTGAAGCCTCCTCCGCGAAGTGCATACGTTTCATTGTTTTCATCGCATGCACGGATGAGACGCAGCACGAGCCAATCCGGGGAAATCGTTCCGCCGCCGCCCGGTTCGATTGCCGCTTTTTCTCCCGTATTGAAATTAAAACACACGGCCGCATAATCGTCCGGCGTTTCGATGTTTTTTGCGAAGACGTCGGTGCCCCGTATCTGTGCCATGCTTCGATCGATTGGTTCGTCGCCGTAGGAAAAAAGCAGAATAATATCGCAGTCGTTTTTCAGTTCTTTTAAGCGGCGTAAAAATGATGTAAAAAAATCGCGGCGGTTGAGCGCATCTTCCATCGTAAATGCGAGAATGAGAGAAGTGCGCTCATTTGGAGCGGTGCTTTTTTCCGATGCGGGAATGCGGGCATAGACGTTGTACGGAAAATCGTTTTGACCGCCCGATACGAGCGGTGCGCTTTGCGCTTTGAAACCGAAAGACGAAAGAAACGAAGCCGTTTCGCGGCAGAGTTCGCGTCCGATCGGCATGCCTTCGGCTCCGAAAACAGCGGCAGCGAAAATACCGATAAAAAAACACAGTGCCAAGCGCTTCGTTTTCATGCCGTCAGTGTATTGTATAACGTGTTTACAATGCAAGTCCTATTGTATATAATAATTTAAATACATATTACACAAATGTTAGCGATTGGAAAAAGAGTATGAGTACGACTGAAAAGAAATTTATGTTCGGTTTGCCGCTGAAAATCATATTGACGGAGGACGGTGCTTCGTATTTTATAAGCCGCAAAAAAAAGCTTCTCCGTTTCAGGCTTGCCGACAATGCCGACGAATACGGCATCTTCTTTAATAAATTTTCTCCGCAGTCTGTCCAACGCATGATTTTGCTCGATTACATTTCAAAGATTGAAATATCGACGACCGAATTCGTTTCGGTGCGGCAGGAAGTGATGGATCTTTCGAAGATCATCGTCTATTCGCTGCTCTATAAACAATTCGATCGGGAAGTGTATTCGGCGCTGATTAAATGCGCGTGCGTGCGAAAATACAACCGCGCAAATCCCGCGCACCTCATCGATGAAGAGACGTCCATAAGCGACCGCCAGCTGAAATTGATGCTTTTGAATAAGGATGCGATTATCGCGCAGACGCGGAAACAGATTCTCGATCCGATTTGGCAGAGCATTGTCGATAACAAAGGATACTCTGCTGAAGAAAAAAACATCAACCTTTTGATGAGTGAAAAATTTTTAAATCGCTTAGGCCTCATGAATTGGTATATCATCACGTTGTTTTGCAAAAACGAGGGCTTTCCCGAAATCCTCCTTACGGTGCGCAACAAGCTCATCGCGTATATGGAAAAATCGCGGGTCGCCGAATATATTTCCGTGATGATTATGGAACTCGCGCTCAACAGCGAAAGCTTAAATATCCGCAAAGAAGCGCGCAATATGTATCAGGGCGTCGACAATATCGACTCGCTCATCCTCGATACCGTCATCCGAGAAAAAATTATTAAAGAACTGCAACGTAAGCGCGAACTCGTATTTTTATCGTGGAAACTCGGCGGCGGGGCTTCGTCGATCGGCAGGCAGGGCAGGCTGCAGATTACGCTGTACAATAAAGACGACGCGTTTCAGGAAATCAAAGAGACGATTGAAGCGAAAAAAACCGTGGATACGAGCAAAAAGACCCTCATCGATTTTTACCGCGAACTTCCCGAAGGACAGGAGGGCATCGACTTGGGGCTCTACTATCTGTCCTATCTCGACGACGCGTGTAAAAAAGTCGGCGTAAAATTCGAATCGCTCGTGAGCCAATTTACGGCAAGCGATTTGACCGTTATCAATTTGATATTCAATTTTTAGCTATGAAATCGTACGCACTTCTTTTTGCGTTTATCGCTTCTCCGCTTTTTTTTTCCTGTGCGCTTTCGCCGCCGGATGTGCGTTCGGTGCGAGCGGCTTCGGTCTTTGAATATACCGACGACGTTTCCTATCCGCGTATGCGCCTTGCGGTTTTTACAGAAGCGACAAGCGACGTGAGGAGAGTCGAAAGCATCCGTATCGTATCGAACGAGACAGGCTGGGAGTGGAAAGCGGTCGGCGTCGATATTTTCGAATCGGATGCGAAGATGTGGGCGGGCTATACGAATTTCGTTGCTCCCGGCGATACGGCGATCCCGCAAGGAGCGTACTCGCTTTTTTATACGGATGCGCTCGGCGATGAGGCGAAAAGCTCTTTTTCCGTTTTTTATCCCGCTTCTCTTTTGCACACGCGAGCAGGGGCTGTAAAGGATCTGCTCGGTAATGCGGCAGGCGAACGGGTTGCCGTCTACGATGCCCAAGACGTCCTCATCTATTTCGATGCGCGTAAGAGCGAGTGGAGCGGAAACGATGCCTTGTGGCAAGAAATGGAAAACGCTTCCCGCATGCGGCTTTGTTTTTTAAATGCGGATAAATCGGTGCTGTGTTTTATGCCCTTTATCGATCGCCCTGAAATCTCGTCGGCGAGCGGGGAGTGAGCGTTTTGAACGAGGCGGGCGTATTTGAAGAAAAGCGGCCTTTCCGTGACGTAAAAACCTATGTCGTGAGAGCTTCTCGCATGACCTCGGCGCAAAAGCGCAATTATGCGGAACTTGCTCCGAAGTGGTGCGTTCCGTACCGGGAATCGCTTATCGATTACACTGCTCTTTTCGGAAACGACAATCCCGTCACGATCGAAATCGGTTTTGGCATGGGAAGCGCGACGGCGGAAATCGCTTTTAACAATCCCGATAAAAATTATATCGGCATCGAAGTACATAAGCCCGGCATCGGAAAGCTGCTCGGCGAAATCCGATCGCGCAGTTTGGAAAATCTCCGCATCATCGAAGGCGATGCCTCCGCCGTGCTTTCGAATATGATCGCCGACGCTTCGGTTTCCGCCTTTCACGTATTTTTTCCCGATCCGTGGCCGAAAAAACGTCATCACAAACGGCGTCTCGTGCAGCGGCCGAGAACCGATCTCTTCGCATCGAAGCTCGAAGAAGGCGGTTATTTTTACATGGTAACCGATTGGAGCGAATACGCGGACTTTGCGCTTTCGGAACTTGCCGCAACGGAAGGATTTGTCAACGCGTATGAGGGCTTTGCCGAAAAAAAAGCGTGGCGGCCCGAAACGAAATTCGAAATGCGCGGAAGACGCGAGGCGAGAGAAATCCGCGAGTTATATTTTATTAAACGACGATGAGGGTGTATGGACGAACTGTTTGCTTCCGATACGGCGGAAGCGCAAAACCGCGCATCGGAAACGGAGCAAAAAAAGCGCATTGCCGAACTTCAAAAATCGATACGGCGCTATCAAAAATCCTATTATAACGGCGAAGGCGAAATAAGCGATGAAGCGTTCGACGCGCTGTGGGATGAGCTTAAGTCTCTCAATCCTTCCGATCCGCTCTTAAAAAAGATCGGGCAGGATTCGGGCAATTTCGAAAAAGTCCGACACATCATGCCGATGGGAAGCCAGGAAAAAGTCGCAAATCCCGAACAGTTTTTAAGCTGGGCGCAAAAGCACGACTACGGCGAATACCTTGTCGAATACAAACTCGACGGCGCTTCTCTCGAATTGCAATACGAAAAAGGAAATCTCGTGCGCGCCGTAACGCGGGGCGACGGTACGATCGGAGACGACATTACGGCAAACGCAAAAAAGATGAAAGGCGTCATCATGACGCTTCCGTGTGCGGAAGACTTTACCGGAGCCGTGCGCGGCGAAGTGATTATGACGCACGGCGTTCACCGCGCGAAATACGGCGATAAAGCGAATTGCCGAAACGCTGCGAACGGCATTATGAAGCGGAAAGACGGCACGGGAAGCGAAGACTTGGAGATGATCGCATACGACGCGTGGGCGGCAGAAGGAGAGGCTCCGTTTCGGGACGAAGAGGAAAAAATCGAGTGGCTTTCATCGTGCGGTTTTACCGTCGTGCCCCTTGCAATCTGCAAAACAGCCGATGAAGTGGTCGCATATCGTGCGGGCGTCATGGAAAAGAGAAAATCGCTCGACTACGACATAGACGGTCTTGTCGTCAAAGAGCGGACGATCCGCAGGGACGATGCGGCGAGAGCGCGCCCCGAACGGCAGATCGCGTTCAAATTCAGTCTCGAAGAAGCGGTGTCCGTCGTCCGCAGCGTCGAATGGAGCAAAAACGGCGGAACCTATACTCCCGTCGCGATTTTCGATCCCGTAGAACTTGCCGGTACGACCGTGCAGCGCGCAAGTCTTGCAAACCCCGATACGATGCGCGCCCTCGGCGTTGCAGTCGGTTCATCCGTCGTCGTCGTAAAGCGGGGAGAAATCATTCCGAAAATCGAAAGCGTCGTTCCGAACGAAAATGCGACTTTTCCCGTCGTCTTTCCGAAAACCTGCGAAACTTGCGGCACTGCTCTCGTCGATGAAGGTTCTCGCCTTTTTTGTCCGAACAAGTCGTGTCCGAAGCGTGTGCTGCACCAGCTTTTGAAATGGGTGCAAATCGTCGATATCCGCGATTTGGGAGAAACGCTCGTCACTTCTCTTTTTAATGCGGGAAAGCTCTCTTCGATCACCGATATCTATTCCCTTACCGTCGATGTGCTCACGCCGTTTTTTTTGAACGAAGAAAGCATCACTGCGGAAAAAGAATCGCTCGGAGCGGTAAAGGTCGTCTCGTCGATCGGAAACAGGAGACGCATAAGCCTTTCGGCTTTTGTCGCGGGATTCGA
This sequence comes from Treponema sp. SP13, assembly GCF_050938355.1. Lineage (NCBI taxonomy): Bacteria > Pseudomonadati > Spirochaetota > Spirochaetia > Treponematales > Treponemataceae > Treponema > Treponema sp. SP13. Next base: position 263,525 of record NZ_JADOVM010000002.1, on the reverse strand, counting down.
CATCGAAAGGATAGGGGAAACGATGGCGGAAAAACTCGTCGCCTCGGGTTTCGACACGCTCGAAAAACTTTTGCAGGCATCCGAAGCGGACATAGCCGGCGTATACGGTTTTGCCGAAAAGACGGCGAAGATTGCGGTCGAAGGGCTTTCCGAAAACGCGCTTGAAATGCGTTCCCTCGTTTCTTCCGGGACGATAGCGATCATAGAGCAAAAAGCCGGAGTCTTTGCGGGAAAATCCTTTTGCTTTACCGGAGAGCTTTCGACGATGAAGAGAGCCGATGCGGAGAGCCTTGTCAAAGAGCGGGGCGGCATTTGCAAATCGTCGGTGACGAAAGATTTGTCTTATCTTGTCACAAACGATAAAGAAAGCGGTTCGTCGAAAAACGCAAAGGCCGCGAAATTCGGCATTCCTGTTATCGACGAAAAAGAATTTATTAAAATGGCAGAGGGTTAGGGCGAAATATGGCGCGGGAGAGAACGGCAGGCTATTTTATTTTCAATGCGGTCTTTGCGTCGCTCCTCATTTTATTTATCGTGTTCGCCGTCGGCTTTGCAAACTGCTTCGGAGCCGCCGAAAGGCTTCCCGTTATCGAGCGCTATGAAATCATGCGGATTTTACTGTATGGGACGAGTACCGGCGCCGACGGTGAAACCGTGAGCGCTTCCGTTTCGATTCTCGACACGAGCGGCAACGAATGTGCGCGGATCGAGCGTTCGTGGCGGGGTTCCGCGCTCGCAGTCGATTTTAAAAGCGCTCAATTTTCGGGCAAGCGTTTTTATTTTCCGTGTGAACTCTACGGCAGGGAAACCGTATCCCCTTCTTCCGCCTTGTTCCGCAGGCGCGGCACGGAACTTTTCCGCTATTACAACGAAAACGGACAGTGCATGCTTTTGGGAGCCTCTTCGCCTTTTGAAAGGCGGCGCGATCTGTACGCGCTCGCCCGCTTCGCTTTCTCTCCGTTTTCCACGTTTGCTTCAGGCTTTTCGAAGGACTATTCGGCGGATCTCGCGCAGTGCCGTTCGGGTGTTTATTACAGCGTCATCGTCGGTACGGACGGAACGCTGAAAATCGAAGCGACGTATTGACTGTCCTATTGCTGTTTTGTGTACGCGTAATCGCCGGTAAAAAAGTCCGGAGAGACGGCGCACATATTGAGCCGCACTTCCCAGTGCAGGTGAGGACCGGTCGCAAGCCCCGTTTTGCCCGAAAGCCCGAGCACATCTCCCTGTTTGACGTTCTGTCCTTCTTTGACGTTTAAAGCGCTCAAGTGATAGTAGAGGCTGTATAGACCCGGCGCGTGGGCGATGACGACGCTGAAGCCCGTCGTAATGCGGTTTTCCGCCATGACGACTTTTCCGTCAGCGCAGGCGGCGACGCTCGTACCTTCGGGAATTCCGTAATCGATGCCGTAGTGCGCGGACGTCGCCGATTTTCCGTCCGTATAGCGGTAGATGCGCCTGTCGCCGAAAAGCGATGTCTTCCTCGTGTCCTGTGCGACGGGGGGCACAAAGGGCTTTACCGTGTAGACGTCGGAAAGGATGACCGTCCCCAAAAGCGCGTTCAGCTTTTCGATCTGTGCGACGCGCTCGGGGCTCGTATTCGTTCTGATTCCCGTGTTCCGCGCATCGAGTGCTATCGTTTCGCTGATAAAGTCTTTTTTAATAACGGTGATCGGAAGCGTAAACTCTTCGGCTTCCGCACCGAATGCGCTGTAGATGACTTTGATCGTATACGCTCCGTCTGAAACCCACATCGAAACCGGTACGTATGCTAAAAGCTCCTGTACGTTTTGCTTTTTCGCTTTTTGATTGATATAAAAAAATTGTGCCGAATCGATTTTTTTCGTTTCGGTGCGGAGTTCCGCTTGGGCGATCGTGTCTTTGACGGCACGCTTTCGCTCTTTTCCCCGAAGCGTCATCCGAACGACGATCGCGTCTCCGGGCTCGGCTTTGGAATTATACTGCACGTCGAGCGTGCACGCGCTTCCTTCAAACGAAGCCGTATCCGCTGATGTATAGGACGCGCAGAGAAGCGCAAAAATCGCGATACGGAAAAATTTCGAAAAAATTGCCAGAGGTGAGTTTTTCGAGATGCCCTTAAACTTATGCATGTCCGTGTTCTCCCGACCGAACGAAATCGGTGATTATCATTTGCGGCGTTACCGCTCCGTTGAAAGTATTTCTGTTCATCGAATACAAAACGTCGAGCGCATCGCCTTTGTTGAAGTCGCGTCCGAGCCGCTCTCCTTCGCCCCAAAAGAGCGCGGGGAATTTATATTTTCCGCAGTCGAACGTGATTTTCAAATGACGCCGTTCGCTTTTGCCGATGAGGGAGGCGTCGAATACGGGAAGCGCTTTCGATAAAAAAACGATTTCGCGGTTGCCTTCGCCGAAGGGTTCGAAAGCGTCGACAACCGAGAGAATTGCGGGCGAAAGGTAATTTGCAGGAAGTTCCGCGTCCACGTCGAGGGTATCTGACTCGGAATCGAGGGCGATGTGCGAAACCGCGTTTTTAAGCTTTTCGGTAAAAAGCGGAAGTTTTTCCCGCGGGAACGAAAAGCCCGCCGCGCAGTTGTGTCCGCCGTAGCTTGTAAAGATATCGCCGAGTGAGGCGAGGAAGTCCGTCGCATTGAGGCCGCGGCAGCTTCGCATCGAACCGACCGCGACGTTTCCGTCGATAAAGGTGATGACGATCGCAGGCGTTTTATATTTTGTCATAAGGCGCGAAGCGAGTATGCCCGTAACGCCTTTATTTATCCGTTCGTCGACGACGGTGCAAAATTTTTTTTCGCAGTGCTCAAAACTTTCTTCCGCTTGGATTGCCGTCACACTCGCCGCATCTCCGACAAAGGCTTTTCTTTTTTCATTGAGTTCGATGATCTCTTCGGCTCTCTTTTCCCTCACGGCGGCATCGGGCGAAATGAGCATTTCGAGGGCGGAGTTCGACTGTCCCATGCGGCCTGCGGCGTTGAGAGCAGGGATAACCGTCCACGACAGATCGGAAGAACTTATCTTTTTTCCCGCGACGGAAAGACGCGAAAACAATTCGGCGAGTCCCGGCCGCACCTTCCCTTCGTTTATCGCGTCCAATCCCGCCCTCACGAGAATTCTGTTTTCGTCTTTTAGCGGCATGATATCGGCGATCGCGGCGATGGCGACGAGTTCGAGATCGTTTTGCCGGTCGGCAAGCTTTTGCTTCGTTTCCATTTTCTTTTCGGCAAAACTTACGAATATATTGTAAAAGCCGTCGATTTCGCTTATCGGCTGCGAGCTGTATTTTGCGATGCGGGAAGCGTCCTTCGCTTCGAGGAGGCTCATGCGCGAAAGAGAGGGGATGAGTTTTGAAACTTCCGGACGGAGATCTGCCGTATTGAATTCGACGCCGCGTCCGAATACGGCGGCAAGCTGTTTTTTGATCGCCTCTTCGTTCCACGTAAAAATCTGCGCGCCTTTCAAAAATTCGGGAAGTTTCGTCTGTGCTATCGATATGCCTCCGCCCCTTATGTGCTCCGAAAGGGATGCCGTGCGGACGAGGTTTTGCACTTTTACGCAGTCGATGTATACGCCTTCCGTTTCGGCTGGCCTCACATTCAAAAGCGCGATTTCCGCTTTGTACAATTCCGATTCGCTGAAGCGGAGCGCTTCGACGAGCTTGTACGAAACCGCCGCACCCGAAATATCGGCAAAGGAATAGCCCGAATCTTTTACTTTCGGGTCGAGAATCGCAGAGGCATCGGGAAGCGTTTCGGGAGGATTATGGTGATCGGTGACGATAACGTCGATACCGAGCTCTCTCGCGTGCGCGATTTCGGCCGCATTTGAAATGCCGCAGTCGACCGTTATGATGAGCGAACCGTAGTCTTTTGCAAAGTCGTCGACCGTCTGCATCGAAAGACCGTAGGCATCGTCTCCGACGGGAAGCCGCCACGAAACGTCATAGCCGCTCCTTTGCAAATACGTGTAGAGGATGGCCGTCGCGCTTACGCCGTCGACATCGCGGTCGCCGAAAATCAATATCTTTTCGCCCTCTTCTTTTGCACTCGTAATGCGGTCGACCGCGTCTTCCATATTTGAAAACAAAAAAGGGTTGTGCAAAAAGCGCAGATCGCTTTCTTTAAAGTAGAGCACGTCGTTCGCCTGCGTAATGCCGCGCCGCACCATAATCGAAGCGGTGAGCACGTCGACGCCGTACAAGTCACACAGCGCTTTTACCGCTTCCCTCGATACCTCTTTTTTACACCATTCTTTCAAAATCACAATCCTTTATCAATGTGGTCAATTTTTTACTGCCGTATCGTTTTCAGTATGAGCGGTTTTTTATCGGGAGCCGTGTCGGAGTAGGCGAGTGTGTCTTCGATTTTTCGTTTCGCGCTCGTAAGACACGCTTCGTCTTTTCCGTATATGTCGAGGATGCGATCCCCCTTCTGCACGAAGTCTCCCGTTTTCGCATGCACGATAAAGCCCGCGTCGGGGCATACGGCATCGCTCGTTTTGTTTCGTCCGACGCCCAAATCGATCCCCGCAAGACCGACTGAAAGAGAGTCGAGCGTGAGAAAGCCGCTTGTTTGAGCTTCGAGCGATGCGTGATGGGGCGAACGCCTCTTTCCGATTTCCGAAAGGAGCTTTGCAGGATTCCCGCCCTGGTCTTCGACGTTTTGCAAAAACTTTTCGCGCGCCGCCCCCGATTCGACTGCATGTTTGCATTGAGCGAGGGCGTCCGCTTCCGTTTTCGCTTTGCTTCCGAGCAAAAGCATTTCACTGCAAAGCGCGTACGTTTCTTCCATAACGTCTTCGGGTCCGCGTCCTTCGAGACACTCGATCGTCTCTTCGATTTCGAGAAAGTTTCCGACTTTTTTTCCGAGCGGCGTGTCCATGCCGGTGATGAAAGCGGACGCTTTTTTGCCCATAGCGGACGCCGTTTTTACGAGCGAGAGAGCGAGGGATTCCGCATCGTACATCGATTTCATAAATGCGCCCGAACCGCACTTTACGTCGAAAACGAGCGCATCGCTTCCTTCCGCAACCTTTTTCGATAATATACTCGACGTGATGAGAGACACCGATTCTACGGTTCCCGTCACATCTCGGAGCGCGTACAAAAGCCTGTCGGCGGGGACGATCTTTTTCGTTTGCCCCGTCATCGCAAAGCCGGTCTTAGCGATAAGTTTTGCAAAGGTTTCAGGGGTGAGATCGGTTCGATAGCCTTCGATCGATTCGAGTTTGTCGAGAGTGCCGCCCGTATAGCCGAGCGCGCGCCCGCTCATCATCGGAACCTGTACGCCGCAACACGCCGCGATCGGCGCAAGCGGGAGCGAAATCTTGTCTCCGACGCCGCCGGTTGAATGTTTATCGACAAAGGGGCCGGAAAGACGGGCGGCTCTCAAGTCGATGACATCGCCCGAGCGGAGCATGACGTCGGTGAGCATACCCGTTTCTTCGAATGTCATGCCGTTAAAATAGATCGCCATAAGCCACGAAGCGATTTGATAATCGGGAATCGTCCCCGCGACATAGCCCGAAACCATAAACGCGATCTCTTCGCGTGTGAGAGCGGTACTTTGTGCGATCTTTTGCGTTCCGTCTTCGCCGCGGACAAAGGTGCCGCGTTTTTTTGCAATGATATCCGTCGCTTTCATAATATACCCATCCCTGTTGCAAGCGATTGTAATTTTGTGCCGGCCGCCTGTTCCGAAAGAAAAAAGACGAGCCGTTTGAGCTCTCCGAGCGCTCCGTCCGACAGTTCGAGTGCACGAGAGTCGTGCGGACTCAAATGCGAAACCGCGTCGAGATAGCGTACGGCGTCTAAAGAAAGCGTAAAGCGGTGCGCGCTTTCGTTTCGGTCGGCGCACGAAGGGCAGAAAAAACCGTTTTCAGCCGCATTGTATACTACCGCATCGCCCGTCAAATTTCCAGTGTCAAAACTGCGAGCGCACGACGCGCACGATGAAGCGTCGCTTTGAATGCCGAGCAGTTCCATATAGCGCCATAAAAAGCGGACGAGACCCCGCTCGCATTGACTGCCTTGTGCGATTTCAAGACCGTCGAAAAATCCCGACGCGAGGCGCCAGCACGATTCGAAACTGCCGGCGCACTTCGTTTTGATGACGAGTTCCGCCGCGAGAGAGGCCGCATAGGACTTGTAGAGGTTTTCGCGGAACGAAAGGTGATAGCGTTTTACATCGAAATCCGATATCTTTACGTTGCGTTCGAAATTGTCCGCTTCTTTGCAGTAAAAATACGCCGTACCCGCGTTCCACACGGAAACGAGGGAGCGCAGTTTGCTCTTTGCCCCTCCGTAGAGCGTCGCGTAGACCGTGCCGCGCTCTTTTGTCAAAAAGCAAACCGAGCTGTTAAGTTCTCCGAGCGGCTTTACCGAAAAAACGATCGCCTCCGTAACGTAATTTCGCGGCATGGTTCTATGATAACCGGAATAGCGCGTTTTGTACATTGTCCGCACTCTGCGGCACGTATTTTTTCGGCGCGACATTTTTTTCGAAATGTGATAGAGTATGCCGTCATGATACGTTTTACGTGGGAAGAGATCGAAAGTGTCATCGCCGGAAAAAGGGATGTCCCCGATGTGTTCGCGCGCGGTACGGCGCTCACGGTCGGCAACTTCGACGGCCCTCATATCGGGCACGATTCGCTGTTCGCCCTCGTCCGAGCTGAAGCGGAAAAAGACGGCCTTACACCCGGTGTCGTCGCGTTTAAGCAATCGCTCGGCGCTTTCAAATCCGAGGGATTTTACGAGGGTGATCTTTCGACGCTCGCGCAACGGCTTTCGGTCATAGAAGCGCGCGGCATGGCGTTCGCGATACTGATTGACTTTTCCGATAAATTCGGTAAAATAGAAGGACGCAGTTTTTTATCGATGCTCGTGCACGGCTGCGGCATGAAATTCATCGCGGAAGGATGGGATTTCCGCTGCGGTTACCGCGGTGCATACGGCATGAAAGAAATCCGCGCGTTTTCCCTCGAAAGCGGCATCGTTTCGGAGTTTCCGGAACCGACGCTGTATGAAGGTGAGCGTGTAAGCTCTTCGCTTATCCGTCTGCGTATTTTCGAAGGTGATATCCGTTCGGGCGAAGCCATGCTCGGCAGAAAATACGTGCTCGACTGTTCGGCTTCCGTTTGGAAAAAGGACGGATGCGCGCTTACGGCAGAACGAAGCGCTTTTGCGCAAGTGCTGCCCGAACGCGGTACTTACGGCGTTCGGGTCATAGCCGACGGATATACAGCGGAAGCCCGCTTTACGGCAGAATCTCATATCCTTCGCCTTGAGAATTTGCAAAAAGACGTGCGGCATATAAAGGCTGTAGAATTTATAAGAACGATAAAAGAATAGGAGTATACGAATGGCACTCTCGAAAGAAGCGGCATCCGCCGTTATCGCAAAATACGGTGTAAACGAACACGACACCGGCAACACAAAAGTGCAGGTCGCCCTGCTTACCGAACGCATCCAGCAGCTCACGGAGCACGAACGCGCCTTTCCGAAAGACAAAAGCGCAAAGCGTGCGCTGCTGAAAATCGTCGGTGCTCGGCGGAAGCTCTTAAAATATTTCGAGCGGACAAACCTCGAAGCGTACCGCTCTCTTATCAAAGAGCTCGGTATCCGTAAATAACGCAAGCAAAAAAGCCTGCATGACCGCTTGCTCTGGCGGCGCAGGCTTTTTTTATAGGTCGAATGTCGAGTTTGGAAAGTATCAGCTACTAAAGCTGTGCTTACGGTGAGAACCCGTCCGCTTAGCCGCGGTCGAGCTTTTTAAGACAGGCTTCCGTAAGCCTAACGCTCGAAACGGCACGCAGCCGGAACCTCGCCGTAAGCATAATTTAATTTACTTTCCAAACTTGCCCTTCAGTTGGTGAGCAAAGAGGATGGAAAATTTCGAGTTTCGAAAAACTCGAAATTGAACCTTAAATAGCTTTTGCGATATCGGTCGGCATTCCGGCCGATGCACGTGAACATGAATTTTATTGATTAGTAATTTCGGAAAAGAACGACAAAGAATTGAGAAGGACAAGATGGTACAAAGAGTAACTGCGAGAGTCGGAGACGCCGACTTGATTTTGGAGACGGGAAGGATAGGCAAACAGGCAAACGGCTGCGTATTCGCTCAGTGGGGCGGAGCGGCGGTCATTGCGACGGTGTGCGCATCGCACGATGCGGTTGAGGGTATGGATTACGTTCCGGTCACCGTCGATTACAACGAAAAATTTTACGCTGCGGGAAAGATTCCCGGCGGCTTTGTAAAGCGGGAAGGGCGGCCGAAAGATAAAGAAATCCTCGTCTCGCGCCTTATCGACCGGCCGATGCGGCCACTGTTCGAAATGGCATTCGGACGCGAAATTCAAATCGTGCCGACCTGCGTTTCCGCCGACGGCGTTCATACGCAGGATATCATTGCGGTTATCGCGGCGAGCGCTGCGGTGACGATTTCGGACATTCCGTTTCACGGGCCTGTCGCCGCCTGCCGCGTCGCATATTTGAACGGCGAATACGTCGTCAACCCGACGTTTGCGCAAATCGAAAAGGCCGATTTGGAAATCGTCGTCGCGGGTACAGCCGAGGGCTTTACGATGGTCGAAGGCGGCGCGAACGAAGCGTCGGAAGACGTGATGCTCGGCGCGCTCGAAAAAGCGCAGGGCTTTATCACGGAGATGTGCCGACTGCAGGAAAAGCTGCAAAAATTGTGCGGCAAAGAAAAGCTTCCGCTCGCGCCTCTTTCGGTGACGCTTGCAAATGCGGAAGCGATCGAAGCCGAAGCGACGCCGCTCATGAAAGAAGCGTGTTTCCGTGACGGCAAAATGGAGCGGAGCGCCGCAGTCAAAGCGGTCAAAAATAAAATCGCCGAAAAATACGCCGAACAGCTTTCGGACGAAGTGCAGAAAAAACTCTTCGGCGCGCTCATGGACGACATTCAGTATAAACTGCTGCGCAAAGCGATTCTCGACGAAGGCGTGCGCATAGACGGACGCAAGTGCGACGAAATCCGTCCGATCACGTGCGAAATCAACGTGCTGCCGCGTCCGCACGGTTCGGCACTCTTTACGCGCGGCGAAACGCAGTCGCTCGCGGTGACGACGCTCGGTACGACGCTCGACGAACAGGCGTACGACGATATCGACGGAAACAGAAGCGAACACTTTATCCTGCACTACAATTTCCCGCCGTATTCGGTCGGAGAAGTCGGCAGGCTTATGACCGGCCGCCGCGAAATCGGACACGGAAACCTCGCCCGCCGCTCGCTCGCGCCTATGGTGCCGGGCAGAGACGAATTCCCGTATACGATCCGCGTCGTTTCGGAAATCATGGAATCGAACGGCTCGTCATCACAAGCATCTACTTGCGGCGGTTGTCTTTCTCTGCTTGCCGCCGGTGTGCCGATGAAAAAGATGGTCGCGGGCGTCGCGATGGGGCTCATCACCGACGGACCGAAATACGAAAAGTATAAAATCCTTTCCGATATCCTCGGCGAAGAGGATCACTTGGGCGATATGGATTTTAAAGTCGCGGGAACGAAAGACGGCATCACCGGTTTCCAGATGGACATAAAGATTGCGGGTGTTTCGACCGAAATCATGCGCGAAGCGCTCGCTCAGGCAAAAGCCGGCCGCTTGCATATTTTGTCGATTATGGAAAAGACGATCGATAAGCCGCAGCCGATCAGCCGCTATGCGCCGAAGATCATTTCCATGAAAATCCCCGTCGACAAAATCGGTGCGCTCATCGGACCGGGCGGAAAAAATATCAAAGCGCTCTGTGCCGACTACGATGTTACGATCAATACCGACGACGACGGAACGGTTACGATTTACGGAAAGACGGGTACTGCCGCCGAAGAAGCGAAAAAAGCCGTCAAAGGCATCACCGAAGATCCGGAGCCGGGAACGATCTACAACGGAACCGTCAAGCGCATTATGGACTTCGGCGCCTTCGTCGAAATCCTTCCGGGAAAAGAAGGGCTTTGCCATATTTCAAAGCTTTCGCATTCCCGCGTCGAAAAAGTTACCGATGTGCTTAAAGAAGGCCAGCAGATTCCCGTAAAGCTGCTCGAAGTCGATAAGATGGGACGGCTGAACCTTTCGTACATCGACGCGCTCGACGAACAGGCGAAATAACGAACGAGGAAAGAGCCGTGACAAAACCGGTCGCCGTTGCGTGTACCGCGCTTTCTGGCGCTCTTCTTCCCGAATACAAAACGGAAGGAGCCGCGGGCGCGGATATATCCGCGTTTCTCCCGTCTCCCGTAACGATAGAGCGCGGCGCCTTTGCGCTCATTCCGACGGGCTTATGCTTTGCAATTCCCGAAGGCTTTGAAGCGCAAGTGAGGCCGCGTTCGGGGCTTGCAGCGAAGTCCGGCGTTACGGTTTTAAATGCGCCCGGTACGATCGACAGCGACTACCGCGGCGAAGTGAAAGTCATCCTCGTCAATTTCGGAAAAGAACCCTTTGTCGTGCAAAACGGCGACCGCATCGCGCAAATCGTTATTGCGCCCGTTACGCAGGCGAATTTCGTCAAAGCGGATTTTCTCGATGAAACCGTACGCGGGGAGGGCGGCTTCGGTTCTACCGGAGTAAACGTATGAAGCGCGGGGGCGCCGATTCTGGCGGCTCGTATTGCGCCGCACTTCGCAGGTATTTTTCCGCGTTTCGAAGGTATCTTTCCGTCTTGAAAAATCGTTTTACCGATTGTGCGCAATCCGTTCGGACAAAGCTTTTCGGTAGTTCTCTCCGTTCCCACGTTCTTACGCGCTATCTCGTGCGCGAGCTTTTGCTGTATTTTTCCGTCGCATTTTTATTTTTCTTTACAATCTTTTTCGTCAATCAGATTTTACTCATCGCGGAAAATATTTTGAGGCAGGGCGCTCCCGTGTGGGACGTCGTAAAGCTTATGACGTACAGCCTGCCCTTTATCGTCGCGCAGTCTTCCCCCTTTGCCACTCTCGTCGGCTTTCTCATGTGTTTGGGACGCTTTATGAGCGACAACGAAATTATTATTTTCCGGGCATCGGGCTTCAGCTACGCTCACATTTTGACTCCGGTGCTCGTCATGGGGTTCGTCATTTCGATTGCATCCTTTTTTGTAAACGATTATCTTTTGCCGCTCGGCACGATCCGCTACAACCGTCTGCGCCGTATGATTTTGTCGTCGAACCCCGCCGTCGCCCTCGAGTCTCATTCGGTAAAGCGCCTCAATACAGCGACGCTTGTCACTGGGGACGTATCCGACACGAAAGTTTCCGACCTCGTCATCATCGATACGGGAAGCGACGGGAGAGTGCGCGTCATTTCTGCAGGCGAATCGGAGCTGAAATCGGTGCGCAAAGAGGGCGTACTCATGCAGCTTACGATGACCGATGCGCTCTCGCTCTTTTTAGGCGCGAATTCGTTTTCCGATTACGACCGGCTTTCGTCGGATACGGTGACGTTCAATCTTTTTGAAAGCGCTTTTTTCAGCGACGGCGGAAGTACGAGCCCGCGTGAAATGACGTCTTACGATTTGGGAAGGGCGCTGCGCGATATGAAAAAAAACGCCGATACCGATAAACGCACGCTCAACAACTATACGCTCGAATACAATAAAAAATTTTCGCTGCCGTTCGGCTCGCTTTTTTTCGCGCTCCTCGCGCTGCCGCTTGCGTTTTTGTTCGGCAGACAAAACGGGCAAACGATCGGTATGATCGTCGGAATCATCATCAGCTTTTTGTATTGGACGATGATGATACTCGGCCAGTACGCATCGAGCAGAAACGGCTTTAACGGATTTTGGAGCATGTGGATTCCGAATATCGTTACGGGCGCGGCGGGGGCGGCGTTTTATATCGCGCTGAAAAAGCGATGACGCTCGTAAAATATTTATTTAAACGGTTTTTGCCCGTCTTTTTAGGCGCCGTATTTTTTTCGGCGATCGTTTTAAATCTCGTCGATCTTTTGATAAACTTGTGGCGCTATATTCAAAATCAAGTGCCGGCTTCCGTCGTGTTTAAAATCATGGCGCTCTATACGCCGAAAACGATTTGGTACGCCGTCCCCATGGGTATCCTCTTCGCTTCATCTTATACGCTGAGCGCTCTCTATGCGAACAACGAGCTTACGGCCGTGTTTGCGTCGGGCGTTTCTCTTTTCCGTTTTACAGCTCCGCTTTTACTTTTGTCGCTCGTTTTGAGTTTCGGTTTGTTTTTTCTCGACGACGCGCTCGCCGTCACTACCTATGCGCAAAAGCAAAAGCTGCAAAGCACCGTTTTGAATCAGGAAAAAACGCTCGACAACGATGCGATAGTCATCCTCGCCGAAGGGGGCAATCTCATCTATAAGGCCGCCGTCTACGACGATGCGCAAAAGCGGCTTTACGATCTGTATTGTATTTTTCGAGGCGACGATAAAAAACTTAAAGCCGTCATTCACGCCGATTCCGCGCTGTGGGATACGGATCGCTGGAGACTGCAAAACGCGGTGCAGTTTTCGCTTGCAGGCGGGACGGTTACGCGCAGTGTTCCCGACGCCGCTTTTACTTCCCGCCTCACAGAGCCTTTTGAAACGTTTCGGAACAACGTCGTTTCGGTCGAAGAGGTTACGGTGCGCGAAGCGAAAGAATACATCGAACACTTGATGCGGACGGGGCTGCCGTTCGGAGAAGCGCTTTCGCTGTACTACAAAAAGTTTGCGTTTCCGTTTATCGTGTTTATCGTCGTCTTCCTCTCAATCGGTCTTTCCGGGCGATCGAGAAAAAACGTCATGCTCATAAGTCTCGCGCTTTCGATCGGAGCTGCGGTTTTGTTTTACGTGACACAGATGATTACGATGCTCCTTGCAAAGTTCGGTTATATAACCGCCTTTTCCGGAGCGTGGTTTCCGGTTATCCTGTTTATCATAGCGAGCGCTCTCCTTTTGCGCTTTACGAGGACATAAAAGTGAATATTTTTGAAGTGCACCATACGAGTTCCGACGGCTCGGCGCGGACGGGGCTGTTGACGCTGCCGCACGGCACTGTTCGAACTCCCGTCTTTATGCCGGTCGGAACGAATGCGACGGTCAAAGCCGTGTCGAAAGAATCGCTCGAAGAGATCGGTTTTGAAATCATCCTCGCCAATACCTACCACCTTTTTTTGCGCCCCGGTCCCGATTTGATAAGAGAAGCGGGCGGGCTGCACGGTTTTTCGAAGTGGCAAAAAAATTTTCTCACCGATTCCGGCGGTTTCCAAGTGTTTTCGCTCGCAAAGCTTCGGAAGATCGGCGCTGAAGGTGTCGCGTTCCAAAGTCACATTGACGGTTCGCGGCACTTTTTTACGCCCGAAAACGTCGTTGAAACGCAGACGAAATTCAACAGCGATATTCAAATGCAGCTCGACGTGTGCACGGGCTGGAATGAAGGCAGAAAAGAAGCCGAGCGCGCTCTGGCGATTACGACGGATTGGGCGAAGCGGGCGCTTTCCGCGTGGAAGCGGGAGACCGAGCGCGGCTATCGCGGTTTTCTTTTTCCGATCGTTCAGGGTAATTTTTTTGAAGATCTCCGCAAAGAAAGCGCTCTCTTCGTTTCGTCTCTCGATACGGCGGGCATCGCGATCGGCGGTCTTTCCGTCGGAGAACCCGCTGAAGAGTTCGCGCGCTTTTTGCGGTATACGGTGCAATACTTACCCGAAGCGAAACCGAAATACGTTATGGGAATCGGTACGCCCGAATACATACTCGAAGCGGTCGCCTCCGGCATCGATATGTTCGACTGCGTGCTTCCGACGCGCAACGCGCGCAACGGTTCGTACTTTACGCACGACGGTATGCTGTCGATAAAACAGGAACGCTTTGCGCACGATTTTTCTCCGATAGATGCCGAGTGCACGTGCAAAGTGTGCCGCACCTATTCCCGCGCCTATCTCCGTCACCTTTTCAAAGAGCAGGAAATACTCAGTGCGATGCTTTCATCGTATCACAATCTCTATTTTCTTCACGCGATGATGGGCGAAATCCGTAACGCGATCGAAGAGAACAGGTTTTTAGAGTATAAGCGCGATTTTCTTGCGCGATTCGGCACCGGAACCATCCGATAATATAAACAACGGATAATAAATCACCGGATCGAGGATTGCCTATGAAGATACACTATGCCGCAGCTGCCCTGACTTTTTTTGTGCTGCAGCCCTTTTGCCGTGTTCCCGCCGGCAAGAGCGCTTCGGCTTTTGCCCAAAGCGCTTCGACTTCTTCGGCGCAAAGCGCGGCACCGGCCGGAACTTCTGTCGACGGCGCTTCCAAATTCAAAAAAGCCGTCACGATACCCGAAGCGAAGCGCCCGGCAGCTCCCGATAAAGAAAAGAGCGAAAAAGCCGCTCTTTCCGATAAAAGCTCCGACACCGTAAAAGAATACCGCGATACGTTCCGCTACGGCGTGTCGCCCGAAATCACGTCGCTTTTGCAAAAATGTATCGACAACGACGATCCCCGCTTTTCGGACGACGCGTACGATTTATTTCATACGACGCGCTCTTCGCAAGTTCGCGAAAAGATTCTCGAATATTTTACGCATCTGAAAGATCCGTGTTTGGAGGATTATGCCGTCGGCGTTTTGGACGATCCCTACGATACGAAAAACAGCACGGTCGAAGCGGTGTTCCGCTACGTTTCCGCGGTAAAGTGCAAAGAAGCGCTTCCGGCAGTTCTCGCCCTTTTGGATACGGACAGCGACGCGTATTTTCAAGCCGCGCTTACGACGATCGGAGAAATCGGCGGGCCGGAAGAAGCGCAGTATCTTGCCGGCTATATCGACCGCGATGATTTGACCGTGCCTCAAAAACAAGCGCTCGCTCGCGTGCTCGGAAAACTGCATGCAACTGAAACGTGGGCGAAGCTCGTTTCGATTGCGCAAAATGAAGACGAAAACGCTTTTGTGCGGATGTACGCAGCGGAAGCGATCGGCGCGATGCAAAAAAGCGAATCGATTCCGATCCTTGCCGAACTCTACGAATCATCCGATCCGAATTTCCGCCAGTACGTCATAAAAGGATTGTCTCACTATCCCGGAAGCGGTGAGGCGAAAGAAGTCATCGTGCAGGGCATCCGCGACGAACACTATAAAGTGCGCCTCGAATCGATAGCCGCAGTAAAAAAACTCAAATTTACCGAAGCGTCTCCGTACCTCGTCTACCGTGCAAAAAACGATAAAGAAAAAGTCGTCAAAAATGCGTGCTACGATGCGCTCGCATCTCTCGGCACAAAAGACGGAAACGGCTGCCTCATAGAGATCGTCTCCGATCCGAAGTCAGGCGATACGGCAAAGGCGGATGCGGCAAAAGCGCTCGTTTCTCAAGGCTCGGTCGGTGAAAAAGAGATACTCGCCCTTGCAGGAGAAACGCTCAAAGACGATAGACGGAAGCAGCTCCGCTACGCGCTCGGAAAACTCTTTGCAAAGTACGCGCGAGCGGGCTATGCGGATATCTGCCGCGATTTTTTGCTTTCAAAAGATGCGGCGACGGTGAGTCTCGGTCTCGATATGTACGCTAAAGCGAAATACGCTTCCGCTTCCGTCGCCGTCGTCTCTCTTGCGAACGATAAAAAATCGGGGGCAAACGGAGAACGCGCTCGGAAGATTCTCGGCATGAGCGAAGAGTAGGGGACGATTGTTTTACCTGTGTTTACCGCACGGGGCTTTTCGATTGCCTTGCCGACGGGACGATAGGCTCGAATAGATCTTATCGATTGCAGTTTGTTTGCATTTGATGCATGGGGGTAGCGGTACCGATTATTTTCTTCGTATAAAATCGATATAAAATCGAACGGCATTTGCCAGTGCCGATTCGTCCATATCGAATTTACTGCTGTGGTGCGCGTACCCGATCCCTTTCGCTTCGTTTCTGATACCGATAAATGCATAGAAACCGGGGAATTCCTGCAAATAACAAGCGTAATTATCCGATCCCATAATTTTTTCAAACGGAATGACGTTTTCGTTCCCGAAAACGGCTTCGGCCGCCGGCAGCGCTTTTTCGACGGAAGCGGCGTCGTTTACGACCGGCGGAAGTTCGGCAGTCGATTTCCATTCGACTTTTGCTCCCGTCAATATTTCCGCCGCTTTACAGCTTCGGTCGACGATGGAAAACAGATGTGCTTTTCCACTATCCGAAAAATACCGCATCGTTCCGCCGAGTTCTGCCCGGTCGGGAATGATATTGGTCGCCGTTCCGCAGTGAAACGATCCGAAGCTGAGCGTACTGTTCCGAAGCGGATTGAATTCCCTGTCTTTAATACGGAACGCTTCCCCGATAATGAGTGCGCCTGCATTTATCGGATCGATCCCCTGATCGGGTCTTGATCCGTGACAGCTTTTTCCCGTTACGGTAATGTGAAAGCTCGTCATTCCGGCCATAACCGCGCCTGCTTGCAGCGCCATTTTACCGGCGGGGATATCCGCCCATAGATGCGAACTGATGACGGCTTCCAACTTTCCGACGGTTTTGAGATACGCGATGATCGCTTCGTGTCCCTGCGCGATTTCTTCGGCTTGCTGAAAACACAGATAGACGGTACCGGCAAGTTCGGCGCGCATGGCCGCGAGTTCCCGGGCGAAAGCCAAAAGAATCGCAATGTGTCCGTCATGACCGCATGCGTGCATACAGCCTTCGTGCGTCGATTTAAAAGAGAGACCGGTATCTTCGTCGATAGGCAGTGCATCGATATCGGCACGAAACGCATAGGTTTTACCGGGCAGATCGCCTTTGATACATGCAACCGTTCCGTATTCGCCGACCGGTTCATACGACACACCCGATTTTTTCAGTTCGTCCCGAATGTTTTCGGCCGTTTCTTTTTCCTTTAAAGAAAGTTCCGGTATTTTGTGAAAGCGCCGCCGCTGAGCGACAACGTATTCTTCCATATCTTTCAGCATAGTATTGCCCATAAAAAAATTATATATCTAAAAAAAATCTCAAAGCCGGGAATTTCCGCAAGTTTTCATTTGTTTACCCACACGGTTTTTCCGCGGTAAACGGTTTCCAAAATTTGTATCTTATCCAGCTTGTCTTTCGGATGCTCCAGCGGATTATCGGATAAAATGACAAAGTTCGCTTCTTTTCCCGCTTTTATGCTTCCCCGTTCATTTTCTTCAAAACCGAGGTAAGCCGCATCGATGGTGACCATTCTCAACGCTTCTTTTACGCTGATCCTTGACGCGGGTACGCTGAGATTGACGGCCGCATGAATACCCAACAGAGGATTCATCGAAGTTACCGGCGAATCCGAACCGCCTCCGACGATTATTCCTCTATCCAAAACAGGGCGCAATGCGCATCTCATGGCAGCCCGTTCCGGCCCTATGTGAGGTACGTAAGTGTCGGACGGCCAATAGTAGTCGAATATGGGCTGCATAGCCAAGGTTACTTTCAAATCTTTTGCAAAATCCATCAAGTCATACGCGGAAACTTCAAAGTGCTCAACCCTGTGTCTGTGATTTTCTCTCGGAAATTCGGTTAAGACTTTTTTATACGCCTTTAGTGCCTGCTCTATAGCGGCGTCTCCGATCGCATGCATACAAATTTGCAGTCCCGCTTTATGCGCTTCTCTGAAAAAATTCTCCAGCCGTTCTTGCGTAAAATAAAGGTTACCGTAGTTTTTAGGATTATCGATATACGGCTCGCGGAAGGCGGCGGTACCCGGTTCAACGTCACCGTCTAAAATACAGCTAAAACATCCGCCGATTTGTTTTAAGCCGAGTCTTACGACTTCTTCTACGTTGGTAGTTTGATAATAAATTCTCAAGTGAAAAGGAATTTCATCTTTATCCCGCAAAAGAGCCAATACGTCGGGATCGTTTACGGGACTTCGGCCTTCCATCGTATGGACAGCCGTGATCCCGTTGCTGATACATTCGTGTATCATCTTTTCCCGCGCTTTCTTTTTTTGCTCTTCGGACATCAATTTCGGCGGCAGCGAATACGCAAAGAGATTGGCTTCGTTCCGTAAAAATCCTTCCGCCTTGTCTTCTTCGCTTATGGCAATTCCCGCATTTTTCGCTTCTTCAATAATCAATTTCAGAGCTTTGGTATTAACAAAAGTTCCGTGTGTTCCCGCAGTTCGCAAAAATACCGGATGATCGGGAACGGCTTTATCCATCTCTGCCAATGTAATAGGCCTGTTTTCCGCAATCGGGTGTCCGCCGTATCCGTTTATAAATAAAACTTCGTCTTTTGAAGCTTTGTCCGATTCTTGCCGAAGTCCCGCTACAATTTCCGCTATTGAGGATGCTTCAAAAAGCGACGGTTGCGTCATCATTTCGCCGGAAAAACTCATATGACAATGAGAATCTATAAATCCGGGTACAAGCGTTTTTCCGTTAAGGTTAATTAATTCCGCATCGGGATACTTTTCTTTTGCTTCTCGTTCACAGCCGACAAATACGATCTTATCGTTTTCAAATACTACGGCTTCTTGGGTATCGTCCGTATCCATCGTCAAAACAGTTCCGCCGAAAAACATTTTTTTCATAATTGAACCTTCCTTAAAATTGCACAGCGAGTAAATCTTCAGATTTAGGAGATGTGCAATCGGTGCGCACGAGCGCACACGTACATACGCGAGTTTTCAAAAGAAAACTCGAAGTTAAAAGCGCCGAACAATCCGTATTCGGATTAACCGGCAGCCGATTTCTTAAACCCGTATTGTGAAAACGCAGGGACGGCCGATACGCGCATCGATAATTTTTTTGCAAAAGAATTCGCGCACAGCTCGTCCCCGTTTTCCGCTACCGTTTGCTGTACTTTTCGGCGTACTTCCTTACTTCGTCAAGCCGTTTGTATCCTACTTGCGGAGGAACGGTACAATCGGCACCTATGATAACGCCGACGCTTCCCGCATCCGCTATTATTTCCTTTACGCGGTTTTCGATTTCGGCATCGCTTCCAATATCGAGCATCGTTCCTTTGCTGTTTGCAAATCCGCCCAAAACGCACGCGCCGCCGAAGAATTTTTTTCCTTCCGACAGCGGGACTTTTTCGGTATAGACAGCCCAATTATACACTTTTGCCTTATACTCTTTATAAAAAGACAAATCGTTCGTAGAACTTCCGTAGCCGCATATATGCAGAATATTGTTGTCCCATAGTTTGTTTATTGCGTTCAAACCCTGAAGATCGGATTCCATCACATACCGCTTGTGGAAGTTCAAATCGGCTTTTTCGGATTGTACGCTTTGTACGCTGTAGTAAATGCCGTCTACGCTTGTATTCTTTTTGATTTTATCCGCGAGAACCGATACGTCTTTCGCGATTTCCAAAGATGCGGCGAGCATCGCTTCGGGATCTTCGTTGAACAGCTGCACGAATAATTCAGGGCGCTTTTTATAGCATTCGGTGTACAGGCGGATATAATTGAACGGTGCAAAGATGTTGTAAAAGGCTGCGATTTCGCCGTCGAAATGTTTGAGAATTTCGTTGATCATATCGACTTGCTTATCATACCACGGAGAAGACGCTCCGATGGATTTGATTTTTTTTATGTCGTCGATAGTGTTGATATCGTTTTCCATGATCGACGGGTGTCCGAAAAAACCGTCCGACATGATTTTTACCATATCCGGCTTGAGGTCGTCGTACAGCTTTTTGGTGCCGTCGATTGTCGCCTGAACGATCCCTTCATCCATAAGTCCCCGGAATTGCCGATATTCGTCGGCAAAGTGCCACCAAAACCCTACGGGAACGCGATTGACGGCTTTGTTGTCAAACGCGTCCAAAATCAGTTTTTTCTTTTCTTTCATTGTCTACCTCCATAAAAGTTTTTTACGATTCGGTATTGTGCTTGTTCGGCTGCTTGATTCTGATTTCACATATCGGGTCTCCCTTTGCAATCGTTTTTCCCAATTTAAAATCAAGCCCCAACACTTCGCATATCCCTCTGTCGCCGTCCATAGCGATATCGCACAGGAGTGCGATTTCGTCATCGCTTGCCCCGATTTTTTTCCATGCCGACACCAAAGGGCAATAATGGAAATCCACGCTCAAATCTCTCTCAGTGCATGTATCCTCCATTTGAAAAATATCCTTAACATTGTCATTGACGAATTCTTTGTGGAATATTTCAAAATCGTCGGTGTGTGTAAATTTGTGAGCGCCGTGAAAATTGCCGCATTTTTTTATGGCTTTACGCGCGAAGTCTTCGCTCAAGCCCGCTGACACGGCTTCTTTGTACAGCACATAAAGCCACAAAGCCCTATGTTCAAATGCGTTTCTCATATCTTCGATATGACGTCCTTTAAATTCGGATTTGTTTTTTATCATTTGTCACCTCCATGATAAACCGTTTTAAAATCCCGTTTTCGAAAACGCGTCGGCTATATACATGCTTTCATCATGTCGATAAGTTCTTCGACAATGCTTATTTCCGCCGCAATATTCGTTTTGAGTTCCGACCGTTGAACGGCAAGTTCCCTTTCAAGTTTTGCAATAACATCGTTGCAGTTATCGCTTCCGCCGTCGCGCAGCTTTTGAAGATCTCTGCCGATGTCGTACATATCGGCTATCGTCGTAACTTTTCCTTGCGCCCAGGTAAACGGCACGGAATCTCCGATGACTTGATCGACCAAGAGATCATACGTCGCTCTGTCGAAGTGATAGCCGTACCAACAGAGATCTACGTATCGCAAATCTTCGTCCATAGCTTTCGCTATATTGCCGGATTTAATACTTGCAATAGCTGCCGTCAAATACTGAATATTATTGCGGTTCCGTACGTGGATGAAATTGTATTGCTCGAACCAATCGAGGCCGAACAATTCGTTTACGACTTTTCCGAATATCTTGCTTATCTTTTTGTTGTACGCTTGCGTCGCAGCGTTCATTTCGGTAAACGAATCGTTTTTTTGCTTTAACTGCGCGGCAACGTCTTTTGCTTTAAGGATCGTTTCGCGAAGCTGCTTCGTGTCTCCCATACTCGCTTCGTCGATTTCCTCAAGCATGTGTTCGTACAGCGCCGTAAAATTCAGCGGCCGTACCGGTAGTTTATCGAATTTCTGTAAAATGGAACCGTATAAAATATGCGAAGAAAGAAACGTTCTGTCGTCATAATCGTTTATCCACTTTTGATCGGATGACGAATGATACGAAGGCCAAAAATTGACTCCTTCATAAAAACTTTCTATCGTCGGTATGCCGAGGCAGGCGTACATATAGCTTTCCGTCCACGTCCACATGGGGCTGTAGGTTCCGAACGGATATATATTGCCTTCGATGTTTTGGCCGATCTTTTCTATCCCTTCAGCCATTTCATACGGAGTTCTTACCCGAACGGCGGTCGCAGTACCGTTAATTAAATTGCCGTCCAGATTTATCAATAAAAATCCGTTGTCGCTCCATTCGGGATGCTTGTGCGTCAACATCGTCGCGCCTCGCGCCCAATCGTATCGGGTACCTTCGATGCCCCATTCTTCCGCTCCGTGGAGACATACGCGCAGCGTTCGTTCGGGTGTATAGCCGTCTTCGATCAATGCTTTGCATATTCCCATTATACAGCCGATACCGGAAGTATTGTCCGCAAAAGCCGTAAAATATGCGTCATAGTGGCCGATGAGGTAGACGATTTCGTCTGTCTTTCCCGGTATTTCACCGATGATACAATTTGTAATGCCGTTGTTGACAACGCTCACTTCCGCATTCAAAACGGCTTCAATCTCTCCGCCTTGCAGTTTTAATTGCTCTTTAAATAATTCGGCTTCCCTTACCGTCATTGAAAATGTCGGGAGATCGCAGTTCGTGGAAATATCTTGTACGCCTAAAGTGTCTTTCGACCACGAACAGTAGCCGCCTATTTGAACGATAATGACGCCTTTCGCTTTTTTGAATTTTGCCTGCGTAACCGGCCAGTTGACCCACCAATCGTCGACCATGTTGATATCGATCAAAACATATTTTCCTTCGACATCTTTGTTTTCATAATCGATATCTCTGCCCTTGTTGACATAAACGATTTTTATTTTTTCATCTTCCGCCAAACATCTTGCTTGGAAACTCGACAGCAAAACTTTCCTCGTATTCCCGTTGTGCATTTTGTAAGAAATGTCGGCCCGCTTAAATTCGAAATTGTCTACGACGACGGGATCCTTATGCACGTTTTTTAAGCCGATTCTTTTCATCTCATCGTGGAGAAAATCTCCTGCGGCAACTTCCGCTGCGGAACCGGACGTACGATAACCGAGATCGGGATTGCTCTTAAACGAAATCAGTTTTTCCATCAGATTAAGGGTATAATTTAAATCCAAGTGTTTACTGAACGTCGCCATCATAATTTCACTCCCATAAATTTAATTTTTGTTTTCGTAGATGATATCGCCGTCGAATACTGTCATGAGCACTTTTGTGTCGGGTATTTTTTCTTCATCGACAGTAAAAAGATTTTGATCGAGTACGGCTATATCCGCCAGCTTTCCTCTTTCCAATGTACCTAATTCTTTTTCTCGTCCCGATACATATGCGCCTCCAAACGTATAAGCCTTTAAGGCTTGCGACATTGTAAGCCGTTCGGACGGATTTACGCCCGTCGGCTTCCTATCATAACCGTTACGCGTAACGCCGTAGTATATCGTTTCAAACGGATCGAAATCGACGACAGGGTAGTCCGTCCCTAAGGCGAGGATTCCGCCCGATTCAAGGATAGAGCGGCACGGCCATTCCCAGCGGCATCGTTCTTTTCCCAATCGTATGATCTTTTCGTTCGCATCGAGGGCTAGATGGCGCGGCTGCATAGACGCTATCACCCCCAGCTGTTTAAAGCGCGCTATGTCGTCGGGGTGTATGTTTTCAATGTGTTCGATTGAATTGCGTATTAAACGGTTATCGTTTACCGCATTCGATTTTTCAAAACAATCCAAAGCCAATCTTACCGAACCGTCGGCGATGCAATGGAGTCTCACGCCGAAGCCGTATCCGTTTGCATTTATGATACATTGTTCAAAATACTCTTCGGAAGCGGTCAGCAAACCCGACGTATCGGGTTTATCGTCGTACGGTTTCAACAGATATCCCGTATACGTTGAAGTTACGCCGTCTATGACGCCTTTCAGTCCCGTAACTTTGAGCTTATCCGAGCAATATTTTTTCTTCAATTCGGCAAGCGTTTTTTGATCTTTATCGGGCCCGATGGCGGGATTCAAATTTATTCTGACGGTTAATGTACCGGCTTTATCCATGCGTTCCAAAGAATCGTATTTTACGCCGTGTAAAATTCCCGAAACGTCGCAAAACGTAGTAATGCCTACTTTTGAGAGTTTACGCATTAAGTCCGTATTGACTTCATCGCTGATCGAATCGGCGGGTACAAACGTTTTACTCGACGCCAATTTGAACCAAGCGTTTTCTCGCAAAATTCCGCTCGGTTCTCCGTTCGGTAAAAGTACGATATTGCTCCCGTATTCTGGCTTGCCGGTACCTATGCCTATTTCATCGAGTGCTTTGCTGTTAAGCCAACCCGTGTGCGCATCCGCCGCGGCGAGGTAAACAGGCCTGTCGGGAATAGCGCGATCCAACGATTTTTTCGTCGGCAGTTCGGCGTTGTTCCAATTTGCGGGAAACCATCCCTGTCCTATGATACAGTCGTATTCAGGATGAGCGTCTGCAAAAGCTTTTACCATTGACACGCATTCCTGTTCCGAATGCGAGTACAGTATGTCGTTGATAAAATACTTGCTGTCGTACAAAGCTCCCATGGAATAATGGCCGTGCGCATCGCATATTCCGGGCATTATTAAGCAATCGCCGAAATCGTAAACACACGTATTTGTTCCGCGGCAGGATAGGATTGCCGTCTTTTCACCGACGGCGATAATTTTATTGCCGCTGACGGCGACGCCGCCGGGAAACGGCAAAGAGCCGTCTCCCGTAAAAATCGCATTACTTAAAAATATTTTGTCTGCGATATTATTGTTCATACATATCTTTTACTTTACGATAAATCCTGTAATTGCGAATCCGATTATGGTTAATATATAGCCTATCAAAGCGTACGGAAACGTTCCGAGCATTTGGTAGTACGGCTTGATTTCCACCGCGCCCGATGTGATCATAACGGCATCGCCTGCGACAAAAGTCGTGCTTCCGAGCGTCGCCGCGCATACCAGTGCCATGCACGACAAAAGCGGATTGACTCCCAATGCAACTGCGATAGGCACGACTATGGGAGCAAATATCATGGAACCGTCCCAAAAACCGCCGGCAAAAAACACATACGCGCCGCAGAACGCGAATACGATTGCGGCGAATATGGAACCGTTGAGCAGCGGAGTAAGAACGGTGATGACATAGTCGGTCATACCCGTCGTCTTGTTTATCTCGACAAGAGTCAGCGCAAGAGCGATAGTCGCGTCGACGGTAAGCATACTTGCGATTCCTTCAAAAGAATGCGAAAACACCTCCGTCAGTTTCAGCTTTTTTTCAAATACGATGATGCCGACTACTACGACTATAGCGCCCATACAAGCGACCATAACATTTTTCGTGACGATCGTAATCGTAACGATGGTGATCATAGTAGCGAGGAATTTTAAAGGATTGTTTTTTGTTTGCGTTTCGCCGGAATTCGAAGAGTCCGCATGTAATTCTTTTCCGTCAAGGGATTCTTCTTTCGAACACACTATACCGGTTTGCATCGCCAATTCATTATCTTTTTTGGTGATTCCGAGCAGCGGGAATACTCCGATGATGATAAGAAAACAGATGAGCAATAAGATGACGGGATAAAATAAAAACGGCATACCCGCAATATATGCGCCCAAGCCCGTTCCGTTTACCCGTACGTTCATCTCTTCGAATAAACCGGAATAAAAAGCCGCCCATGTCGATACGGGGATCAATACGCACACCGGTGCTGCCGTACAATTGACCAAAAAACCGAATAAAGTGCGCGGAATTTTATGTTTATCGCAGATATTCTTCATAGCGGTCGAAACGGCCATATTGTTCAAATAGTCGTCGACAAAGATCAGCCATCCCATTGCAAACGTGATAAGCATCGCTTTTCTGCGCGTATTTGCATACTTTCCCATCCAATTTGCAAATTCGAGAGAGTAGCCCGATACGTCCAAAAGCTTGATCAATATGCCGAATAGGGAAAGCATAACGACAAGATATCCGCACGTGCCCGCCGCCCATGCAGTTTGCAGTTTGTCGAGCCATACGGTCGGAAAAGTAAAACCGCCGATTAAAACGGAACCGACCAGCGTCGCTATCGTAAACGACAGGAGCATCCGTTTAGTCCAAAAAACGAATACAAACATCACAATTGTAGGTATCAGAGAAATAAACCCCAACTGCATGGTTTCCATAAATTGCCTCCTCAATAAATTTGATAAATCTATCTTTCGGGACAGGAAAACAAATTTGTTAATGAGACATTATAAATTAAAACATCTCATTGATATATCATTAATATATCAATGAGATGATACCACAGAAATACGAATTGTCAAGGAAATAATTAAAAATATTTTATGATTTTTTTGCGATCATTATACAAATACCGCACATATTATAAGGAAAACAGAAAACGCGCGATTGCCTTTTTGAAAGCTTCGTTTTCGAATATTTTTTTCAGATCTATCTTTTAAATCCGCCGATATCCATACTCAAATATTTTAAAGCGCTTTCTTTGTCGTTGTTTTTTATTGCCCTGATAATATTTTCATGGTACAGGTTGAGGGTGTCGTTTGAAATTTCCGCCCAATTTTTCCAGTAATTCTGAATGAAAAAACGCGTCAGATTTTTTATGGCGTGTTCCAAACTGCTTAACGCATACGCATTGCCGTGCAGTTTGAATAATTCTATGTGAAATAATGTACTGTTTTGCCATTCACTCACCGCATCCGTATTCGTGAGATTTTTGGTATATCCCAATAAATAATCCAATACGCCGGGATTGCACATAACGATTTTTTCCCAATTTTTATCCAAAAAGCCGCACTCCAATATCAACCGGTAGTTCAGCATTTCGATTAAATCTTCTTGTTTGAGGACGATTAATTCATAGCCGTATCTCGGGATGCTTTTAAACACGTTTTCGCTGCAAAGCTCTATCAAAGCGTCTCTGATGGGAGCTCTGCTGAGTTTTAGATGTTTTTCCAAATCAGCTAAATTGATAATATCGCCCGGTTTTATAACATTTGTCGTCACGAGATCGTAAATTTTTTTATATGCGTCTTGTTTTAATGAATTTTTTTTTGTTATAAGCTTGTTGTTTATCACAGGAATGCCCTTGTGTTACGGTAACATACCGTATGTTGGATTTTTCTTAACAACGTACAGTATATCATACTGTACGCTGGTAGAGCAATATATATGCGGCGACACGATTCTCCGCATTGTGCGTTTTTTGCGCTTGTGCTAAAATAAAGCTCATGTCATCGATTTCTCTTCCGAAAGATTTTACCGGCGTTCGCGTTCACTTCGTCGGCATCAAAGGCACCGGTATGACCGCCCTCGTCGAAATCCTCAAAAAACGCGGCGCCCTTATAACCGGAAGCGATGTTGCGGAAAGGTTTTATACCGACGCCGTTCTCGAAAAGCTCGGCATACGCGCCCAAGCGTTTTCGGAAAGTAACATCACAGGCGATATCGATTACGTCATCTATTCGTCGGCATACGATCCTGAAAAAAATCCCGACTTGATCGAAGCGCGCTCTCGTACCATACCCTGTCTTTTATACACCGAAGCGCTCGGAGCAGTTTCCGCGCAGTCTTACAGCGCCGCGGTTTCGGGCGTCCACGGTAAAACGAGCACGACCGGAATCGTCGGAACGATTTTCGAAGAAACGGATATCCCCGTGCAAGTGCTTGCGGGCTCCTCCATCGCCTCTTTCGGCGGAAGCTGCACGATGACAAGCGAAAACTACGACATAAAAAAATCTCGCAATTATTTTGTTGCGGAAACCTGCGAATACCGGCGCCACTTTATGTCCTTCCATCCTCAAAAGATAATTTTGACGAGCGTCGAAAGCGATCATCAGGATTATTATCCGACCTATGAAGACATTAAAAACGCCTTTATCGATTTTATCTGCAAGCTGCCGTCAGGCGGCACCCTCATCTACTGCGCGGACGACAGGGGCGCAGTCGAAGCGGCCGAAGCGGCATATAAAAAGAGGGGCGACATCGAAATGATCCCCTACGGGGAAAAGGCGCAGGGCGATTACCGCTTGACGATCGGTAAAACCGAAAACGAAGCGCAGCATTTTTCGATCGGCTTTTTGGGAGAGGCTTCTCTTTACGTTCCCGGAAAACACGAAGTGCTCGACGCGTGCGCGGCGTCCGCCCTTGTGCGGGAAATTATTAAAAGCGACGGAAAAGATCCCGATCTCTACCGCGAACGGATCGTACGCGGCCTTGCAAATTTCAGAGGCGGAAAGCGGCGGAGCGAAGTCGTCGGAAAAGCGTTCGCGGGCAAAAACTCCGTCGTCTTTATCGACGATTACGGTCATCACCCGACGGCGATCAAAACGACGCTCAAAGGTTTCCGCGAATTTTACGGCGGCAGAAAAATCATCGTCGATTTTATGTCGCACACCTATACGCGCACTTCAGCTCTCCTCGAAGAATTCGCTTCGGCTTTTTCCGATGCCGACGAAGTGATTCTGCATAAAATATACGCTTCCGCGCGCGAAAGCGCCGAAGGGGGGAGCGTTACCGGAAAAACGCTTTTCGAAAAGACAAAAGCGCATCACGGAAACGTTCATTATTTTGAAGAAGTACTCGATGCGAAAGACTTTGCGCTTTCAGAATTGACAAAACCGCTTTCAGCCGATTTTCCGAACGGCTGTCTTTTTGTAACGATGGGCGCGGGCGACAACTGGAAACTCGGTACCGCTCTTTTTGCCGCGTGCAAGGATGCGGCAAAAAAATGAGGACTGCGCTATGACGAGCATGACCGGTTATGCTTACAGTGAAACGGAAAACAGAGACTCTTCCGTTTCGGTCGAAATAAAATCCGTAAACGCGCGATTTTTGGATGTGACGATAAACCTCCCGCCGTATTTGAATCGGCTCGAACAGCGTTTCCGCGAAGCGATCGCCGAAAAAGTTGTGCGCGGAAAAGTCGATGTCTTTATCCGCGTAAAAGAAACGGATCCCGACTGCATCGTTACCGCCGACATTCCCGCCGCGAAGTTTTATGCCCGTGCGATTTTAGATATTGCATCGGCTGTCGGTGCGCAAAAGAATGACTTCCTTTCCATCGTCGCCTCGCAGCCCGGCGTACTCAAAACCGAAATGACCTATGACATGGAAAAATATCGGAATATGATTTTTCCGGTCTTTACCGACGCTCTCGAATCCTTTTGCGATGACCGAAAGCGGGAAGGCGAAAACCTCGCCTGCGACATAGAAGAAAAACTCGAAACGCTTTTCCATGCTGCGGATTTTTTTAAAAAGCGGCAGGGCGAAATGGACTCTCTTTTTAAAAAGCAAATTGCGCAAAAATTCAACGAACTTTTGGGAGACGCTGCCGACGAGCAGCGCATCATGACCGAAACCGCCGTCATGATCGTAAAGTATACGATAAACGAAGAAGTCGTCCGCCTGCAAAGCCATCTCGAAGCGCTTAAAAACGAAATGCTGACGAACGCCGCTCCCGGCAAAAAAATCGATTTTTTGTGTCAGGAGATAAACCGTGAAATCAATACGATCGGCAGCAAAAGCCAATTCGCCGACGTCAGCGCCCAAGTGATCGCCGCAAAAGACGCCCTCGAAAACATACGCGAGCAGGCGCGAAATATCGAATAAATTAATAATCGACAAAAGGAAAATATAAGGAAATGTATGGCACGGTATAAAATTAAAGACGGCAGGGAACTCCGCATTGCGGTTTCGGGAAAATCCGGCTGCGGCAATACGACGGTGAGCTCGCTCCTTGCACGTTCTCTCGGCATCAAACTTGTCAATTATACGTTCCGTCAGCTCGCCGAAGAAAGAGGGCTTACGCTCGAACAAGTTATCGAAAATGCGAAAAACGACGACGGCTATGACAGATATATCGACACGCATCAAGTGGAACTCGCCGAAAAAGAATCCTGCGTACTCGGTTCTCGCCTTGCGATTTGGATGCTCGAAAAAGCCGACATAAAAGTCTATCTCAAAGCGAGCGACCTCGCGCGTTCTCGGCGCATCTTCAAACGCGAAGGAGGCGATTTGCAGAGCATCGCCGATTTTACCGCGATGCGCGACAGAGAAGATACGAAGCGTTATAAAAAAATCTACGGTATCGACAACGATGCCTACGAAAAAGTAGCCGATATCGTCATCGACACCGAATGCAAAACTCCTGAAGAGATCGCGGACGATATCCTTTTGGAGCTTGCATCCCGCGGTTTTGTCGAAAAGGTCGGTTAAGCGGATGCCTTGCACAAAAAGCATGACATTGACTCAAGACGCGGTAGACGATTTTCGAGCGGCGATTATTAAAAATTATAAAGAGCGCGCGAGGATTTTTCCGTGGCGGAAAACGCGCGACGCGTACAAAATACTCGTTTCGGAAATGATGCTGCAGCAGACACAGACACTCCGCGTCGTTCCGAAATACGAAGCGTGGATCGAAGCGTTTCCCGATGCGCCCTCTCTCGCTTCGGCGCCTTTTTCGGATGTGCTTGCGCACTGGAACGGCCTCGGCTACAACAGGCGGGCGAAGTATCTGCAGGAAGCGTGCAGGGAAGTGTGCGCTTCTTACGGCGGAAAATTTCCCCGCGAAAGAAAACTCCTCGAATCTCTTCCCGGGATCGGACCGTATACGGCGGGCGCCGTAGCGGCCTTTGCGTTTAACAAAGCCGAAGTCTTTATCGAAACGAATATCCGCTCGGTGTTTATTTTTTTCTTTTTCGGAAACACAAACGAAAAAGTATCGGATGCGGAAATTCTTCCTCTCGTCGAACGGACGCTCGACAAAACGAATGTACGCGAATGGTACTGGGCGCTCATGGATTACGGAGCCGAGCTTAAAAAGCGCGTGCAAAATCCGTCGCAAAAAAGCGCGCACTACGTGCGGCAGTCCCCTTTCCGTGGCTCTCTCCGCGAAGCGCGCGGCGCCATCGTTCGGCAGCTTACCGAAAAAAAATCGGCCACGCTTTCGGAAATTGCGCGCTCGGAGCGCATCTCTCTTTCGCGCTTGGAAAAAGCCGCCCTTCGTTTGCTCGAAGAACGCTTTGTGTGCGAAACGAAGGGCGTATACCGCGTGCGGGAAGAATGAGAAAACCGTATATTTATGCAATGATGCGGGCAGTAAAAATTAATAATTTTTTTCCGAAATTTGCAAAAAACCGTGCAAAATCGGCCCGTTTTAACGGGGTTGGTGCGATTTTGCCGAATAATTTTATTTACATAAATATGCATCTGTATAGCATATTTATGTATTCGAATGTGACGCTTTCATATTTGAATATAAGGATCTCACCATAACTCCGGCATAAGTTCACATCATCCTCCATCAGCCTGTCCAACCCATATACAGGTTTCCTCACTCACTATTTCCTATACGGGCGCTTCCAGTGTTCGTACGTAAAACGCGCGATCGCATATCGGCCGAGCCATCGGCTTGCAGCGGCAAAAAATTTCCACTTCCATCTCATAAGCACGATTTTCTTTCCTCGTTTCGCGCGCTTTAAACAGTGCGCAACTACCGTATCCGAAGCGATGCCGCGGAGCACTTCTTTGCGCGCTCCGTTCGATGCAACGCTTGCGAATTCGGTGCTGACCGATCCCGGGCAGAGCGCGCACACGCGTATGCCGCGCTGTCGTACTTCGGCTGCGAGCGCGAGCGTAAAACTCAGCACGTACGCTTTCGTTGCTGCGTAGACGGCAAAGTTTCCGAGCGGCGAAAATGCTGCGAGGCTTGCCGTATTGATGATGAGGGAACCGCATTTCATGTACGGAAGCGACACGCCGCAGAGTCCGGTGAGCGCTGTACAGTTTAGGTCTATCATATCGAGTTCGCGCATGACGTCGGTTTCCGAAAAGGGGCCGTAAGTGCCGAAGCCGGCGTTATTGACGAGTATGTCGACCGTAAAATCTCCTGCTTCTTTTTCTTTTTCGAGCAGCCGTGCGAACCGTTCGACTCCTTCGCGTCCGCGTATGTCCATCGCGACCGCGCGCGGGACGACGCCCTTTTGCGATTCGATTTTTTTGCAGAGCGCATCGAGCTTTTCTTTTCTGCGCGCGATGAGCCAGAGTTCGTCGCACTTTTTTTGTCGTGCGATCTGCAGCGCGAATTCCGCCCCCATACCTGAACTCGCTCCGGTGACGATGCCGATTTTTTTCATGCGTCAAGTATAGACGATAACCGCTTTCCGAGCAATTGTACACAGACCTGAGCGGAGATGTATTGAAACAGCGGGAAAAATAAAAATACCGCTTTCCGATGCGCGATACTAGAATCGAACTAGTGACCCCAAGCGTGTCATGCTTGTACTCTAACCAACTGAGCTAATCGCGCACCTGAAAGCGGTGTAGTATCCACTGTAGCGGATATCGAGCATTTCGTCAAGATGCGGATTTACACGTGCACGTACGTGAATTTGCGCTCTAATCGTTTTACTGTACTTTTGTTCGGCGTCCGTGTTATACTGGCCGAAGCGAAAGTATTATGCGGGGGTATCGATATGTTTGAAAAGGAATACGATGTATTGCATAAAACGGGTATCGTTCCCGTCGTAGCGCTCGATTCGCCGGATGACGCAGTTCCGCTTGCAACGGCTCTCCTTAAAGGCGGCATCACCGCGATGGAGATCACGTTCCGTAATCCGTCCGATTATGAAGGAAGTGCGCGCGCGATACGCGACGTGCACGAAAAAGTTTCCGCGATGCATATAGGAGCCGGTACCGTGACGAGCGTCGAGCTTGCAAAGGCGGCAATCGATTCGGGTGCAAAGTTTATCGTTTCTCCGGGTTTTAAAGAAGAGGTCGTCGATTATTCCGTCTCGCACGGTATCGTAACATACCCCGGAGTTTCTACGGCGAGCGAAATTACGGCGGCCGCTGCAAAAGGTCTTTCCGTGCTCAAATTTTTCCCTGCAGAAATTTCAGGCGGCTGCGCTGCGCTCAAAGCTTTTGCCGGTCCCTTTCCGCGTATAAAATTTCTTCCGAGCGGCGGATTGAATCTCGACAATATGGCAAATTATTTTGCGCTGTCGAACGTCGCGGCCGTTTCCGGCAGCTGGATGGTGAAAGGCAGCCTTATCAAAGCGAAACGATGGGATGAAATTACGCGCTTGTCGAAAGAAGCGGTCGAAGCTTCTCTCGGATTCGGTTTTGCTCATGTCGGCATAAATTTTCACGGAGAGGGCGAATGCGCGGAAGGCGTCAAAGAACTCGAAGCGTTCGGATTTAAAGGCGTCGAAGACGAATTGTCGTGGTTTTGCGGAACCGAATTCGAATTGATGAAAAACGGCGTAAAAGGCAAAAACGGACACATCGGAATTCTGACGTACAATATCGAACGCGCGCTTACGTACCTTGCCGCCTACGGTTTTAAGCCGGTCGCCGACAGCGCGCAGTGGACGGGGGATGCGAAAAAGTCGCCGCTGAAATTCATCTATCTGGACAAAGAGATCAACGGTTTTGCCGTCCATTTGAAAAAGCGCTGAAGCGAGATGGCCTCTCATCCGAAACTGCAAAGCCTTATCGATAAAGCCGTTTTCGATTACGCGATGATCGAAGACGGAGATCGCATCCTCGTGGGCGCGTCGGGCGGAAAGGATTCGACCGCTCTCACAGAGTATTTTGCGCTCCGCTCATTGCGCCCCGATTGCAGTTTTTCATATAAAGCCGTCGCGATACAAAGCGATTTTGCGCCCGCTTTTCCCGAAGGCATCGCGCGCTTATTTTGCGAGTGGGGAGTGCCCTTTGAAATCATCGGCGTCGACGTGCTCGCTCGGCTCAAAAAGGGACAAAAGATGAACTGCTGGTGGTGTTCGACGCAGCGGCGGACGGAACTTTTGAATTACGCGATCGAACATAAATTCAATAAAATCGCGCTCGGTCATCATCTCGACGATATCCTCGAAACGCTTCTCATGAATATGCTCGAGCGGGGCGAACTTTCGACGATGCCGCCGAAGCTTTCGTATAAAAATTATCCCGTTACGATTTTGCGCCCGCTGTGCTATGTCGGCGAAAAAACGCTCGTCGATTACGCCCGGCAAAAAGGTTTTGCATCTTCCGTCTGTACCTGCGATTATCAGGATAATTCGGGAAGGAAAAAAGCGCGCCTTTTGCTCGAAGGGCTTACCGGCGGAAACGATGCGAAAAAGATGCGCCTCTTTTTATCGCTGAAAAACATCCGAAGCGAATACCTGCCGTAGACTTCGCAAAACCTTTTTGCAGGGTGAGTGCAGCCGATTTTTTCGTTATATGCTATTTTTTAGAGGATATAGTTTTTGATGCGGCTGCTCTGTTTTCCATAGATGTCCGCCGCCTTGAGCGCGAAGCTCTTATGCGCTATACTTATGTGTACTATGGCATCATCCGCATTTTATCAGTTGAAAAAATATGCGAAAAATATCGCGCCCGTCACGGGCGAAAAAATAAGTATCAGAGGTGCGCGCGAGCACAATCTGCAAAACGTCGACATCGATTTGCCGCGCAATAAACTCGTCGTGCTTTCCGGTCTTTCCGGTTCCGGAAAATCTTCGCTCGCGTTCGACACGCTCTTTGCCGAAGGGCAGCGGCGTTATATGGAAAGCCTTTCGTCATACGCGCGCCAGTTTTTGGGTACGATGGACAAACCCGACGTCGATTTGATCGAAGGGCTTTCGCCTGCGATTTCGATCGAACAAAAATCGACGAATAAAAACCCTCGTTCGACGGTCGGCACGATCACCGAAATCTACGATTACTATCGGCTTCTCTTTGCACGCATCGGGCACGCGCACTGTCCGAACTGCGGACGCGAAATCGCCGAACAGTCGATCGACCAAATCATCGACACGATGATGAGCTGGCCGGAGGGTACGAAGGCGCAGATACTTTCGCCGGTGGTGCGCGGAAAAAAAGGCGAACATCAAAAAGTATTTGAAGACGCGCGAAAGGCGGGTTTTGCGCGCGCGCGGGTGGACGGCGTTATGGCCGATTTGGAAGATACGGTTAAACTCGACAAGCAAAAAAAACACACGATTGAAATCGTCGTCGACAGAATTATCATTTCGCCTTCCGTGCGCAAGCGTTTGGCGGATTCGGTTGAAACGGCGCTAAAAAGTTCGAACGGTACCATCATCGTCACGAAAAAAAACGATGCTGCAGGCGGGGAAGCATCTTCGGAAGCCGAAGTGTTTTTTTCGCAAAAGAACGCGTGCCCCTCCTGCGGTATTTCGATTCCCGAACTGCAGCCGCGCCTCTTTTCATTTAACAATCCTTTCGGTGCTTGTCCCGAATGCACCGGTTTGGGCGAAAAGATGGAATTCGATTTGAATCTGATGATTCCCGACGAATCGAAATCTTTCGACGAGTGGGCTATCCTTCCGTACAATCCTTCGTCCGCGTGGAATACGGCGCGCATGCAGGGGCTGGCGGACGCGTATAAATTTACGCTTTCGACGCCGATCGAAAAATTGACAAAAAAGCAGAGGGATGCGCTTTTGTACGGCACGAAAGACGCTATCCACTGGGAATACGAAAAGCAGAGCGGAGAAGGGTATTCGGTGTACGATCAGGCGTGGCCGGGTCTCTTCGACGATATGAAGCGGCGCTACACGGAAGCGTGGGGCGACCAGATGAAGACGAACCTCGAAAAATACATGGCGCACCGCGAATGCGCTGCGTGCCGCGGAAAAAGACTGCGTCCCGAAGCGCTCGGAGTGACGGTCGGCGGAAAAAATATTTGGGAAATCACCGAATTTTCCGTCCTCGATTCGATCGATTTTTTCGACAAGATACGATTGACGAATTCCGAAAGCGAAATCGCGTCCCAAGTTTTAAAAGAGATACGCTCGCGCCTGCGCTTTTTGAAAAACGTCGGACTCGATTATCTGACGCTTGAACGTGCGGCGGAAACGCTGTCGGGAGGCGAAGCGCAGCGGATCAGACTTGCCACGCAAATCGGAAGCGCCCTCGTCGGCGTCATGTACATACTCGACGAGCCGTCGATTGGACTGCATCAGCGGGACAATCAAAAACTGATCGATACGCTGACCTACCTCCGCGACGCGGGCAATACGGTTATCGTCGTCGAACACGACGAACAGACGCTTCGAACCGCGGACTACCTCGTCGACTTGGGACCGGCGGCGGGCGTGCACGGCGGCCGCGTCGTTGCGGCGGGAACGCCCGAACAGGTTTCGCGCGTCGCCGAAAGCGTTACGGGTCAATACCTCGCGGGAAAATTGCGCATGGCGATTCCGGCGGAGCGGAGGGGCGGCAACGGGAGCTGTATCGAACTTACGGGAGCGACGGAGCACAATCTGAAAAACGTTTCCGTAAAGATTCCCCTCGGCACTTTTACATGTATAACGGGCGTTTCGGGATCCGGCAAATCGACGCTGCTTTCCGACGTGCTCTATCCCGCGCTCAGCAATAAGCTTATGCGTACAAAATACTCTGTCGGCAAATTCGAAAAGATCGAAGGCGTTTCGAATATCGACAAAGTTATCAATATCGATCAAAGCCCCATCGGGCGCACGCCTCGGTCGAACCCCGCGACATACGTCGGCCTTTTCAGCGGCATACGCGATCTCTTTGCATCTCTTCCCGAAGCGAAAGCGCGAGGCTACGGCCCGGGCAGATTCAGCTTTAATGTAAAGGGCGGCAGGTGCGAAAATTGTCAAGGAGCGGGGACTATCGTCATTGAAATGAATTTTTTGCCCGACGTGTACATCCAGTGCGACGTCTGCGGCGGAAAGCGCTTTAACAAAGAGACGCTCGACGTAACGTACAAGGGCAAAAACATCAACGACGTGCTCAATATGACGATCGAAGAAGCGTGCGATTTTTTTGCGGGCATCCCGCACGTTGCGCGCAAGCTCGAAACGCTGAAGTCGGTCGGCCTCGGCTATATCCAGCTCGGTCAGTCGGCGCTCACACTTTCCGGCGGAGAAGCGCAGCGTGTAAAGCTTGCGACCGAACTCGCGCGCACTTCGACGGGCAAAACGATGTACATACTCGACGAACCGACGACCGGTTTGCACTTTGCCGATGTCATGCTGCTCATGGAAGTGATTCAGCGCCTCGTCGACGCGGGAAATACGGTGATCATGATCGAACACAACCTCGACGTTATCTGCCAAGCCGATTGGATAATCGATTTGGGGCCGGAAGGCGGCTTCCGCGGCGGAAATGTCATCGCAAAAGGGACGCCCGAAGAAGTCGCAGAAGTCAAACAGTCGTATACGGGCTCTTATATCAAAGAGATGCTCGAACGCGAAAAGCGCCGTCCCGCCGCAAAAAAATCGACACGGAAAAAATGATTAAAAGATGATTGCGCCGAAATGCCGTATCATAACATTATTAATTTTTTCGCTTATCTTTTTTTCCGCCGGTGTACATCGCGCAGCTGCGGCGGAGGGAAACGATGCGTCTCGGGCAAATCCTCAAACGGAAAAAGAAACTTCCGCATCCGCAGAAAAAGAGACGGCCTCCGATGCGTCTTCTTCACGTACGGTCCAGGATGAAAAAACCGTCATCACGATAGAGCATTCGCAAGCGACATCGTACGAAAAAAACAAAGAGACGGGAAACGATACGATCGTGCTGAACGGAGATGTCCGCATTTCCGTTGCAAAGGGAAACACGAAAACGACGATCCGCGCCGAGCGGATTACCTACGACAGAAAGACGAAGATGATGTACGCGTCCGGCGGTGTGTCGATGGAACAGGCGGGAGGCGCGGCTGGCAACAGTACGGCAACCGCGTCGTCACTCATGTTCAACACGTCCACGCTCGAAGGCGTGTTCGACGACGGGCGCATCGTACAGACGCAGACGGATTCGATCAATCTGCCGTCGGGTTCGACGCTCATCGTCGCATCCGATATGTTCGGCAGAAGCGAATCGAATACGGTCGCTTTTAAAAACGGAAGTCTCACGTTTTGCGACGACGAAAATCCTCACTGGCACATCGACGCGACGCGCATTTGGCTGCTTCCCGGCGGCGAGTTTGCGTTTTTCAATGCGCTCTTATACGTCGGCGTCGTGCCAGTGCTCTACCTTCCGGCATTTTATTATCCGAAAGACGAACTCATCTACAATCCCGTATTCGGTTACGACGTACGGCGCGGGTATTTTATTCAAACGACCGCTTATCTCTACGGGCGAAAGCCTCTCTACGTTCCAAAAGACTCGTCGAAAAGCAGCAACGACAGCGACGACAGCGATAACCTGAAAGCGCTGTTCAATTTTATACGGCCGTCAACACTGAAAAAACAAAAGCTCGAAGGAATCGTGCTGCACAACCTCGACGAAGACTATACCGGCGGCACAGCGAATTATTTTAAGATTATAGGCGACTGGTATTCGAACCTCGGATTTTTGACCGGCTTTGAAGGAGTCTTTAAGCCGAACGATTATATCACCGAAGTTACTTCATCGGCACAGCTTGCGTTCAGCAATACGGTGTTTCGGGATTCTTCCGGAAACCATACGCCCTATGCGGCGTCGGGAAAACGGTATTACGATACGTCCAATTTTATGGGCATCGAAATGCCGTTCCGCTACGGCGCGAATTTTAAATTCGTTTTGAGTAAGCCGTTTTCGTTTACGCTGTCGATGCCGATCTATTCGGATCCCTTTATCACCGACGATTTTTCGGAGCGCAACGAAACGATGGATTGGATCGGTTACCTCACATCGATGGGAACCGATTCAGGGGAGACGAAGACGGTAAAAGAGATATCGTCGTTTTCATGGACGCTCGCAAGTTCGTATTCGCTGCCGTCTTCCGTTCGGGCAGCTCCATATATTTCATCGTTGTCGCTGTCGCTCAACGCGTCGGTCGTATACAGTTCCGTCTTTAATAATTCGCTTTCGGGTACGGACAATTTGAAAACCTATTCGCCGGAACGCAAATTTTATTATCCGTCGCAGATCACGCCGGCGACGGCTTCTCTTTCGCTTACGGGAACGCTCTTTTCGTATCCGGAGAAGGGAACGAATGCGGCAAAAAAGAACGCGCCCGAAGTGCCGCTCATCGCTCCCGACGAATTGAAAACGGCAAAGGAGATTGCCGAAGAAAAAGCGAAAGCAGAACAAGCGGCAAAGGCTGCAGCGAAGGCGGTCGGAAACGGTGCGCCGGAGGACGGCAAAACGGAAGCCGAAAAAACGGGTGAAGGGCAAGGCGAAAGCGGAACACATGATAAAGCGCATACGGATGTCGATGACGCTGCGAAAGACGATGCAAAGTTTTTCGAAAAAGCGCTGCCGTCTCTCACGGCCGTAGCTCCCGCCGTTACGGTAATTCCGGGTTTCGATTATAAGCTTTCGTATTCGCTGAAGCCGACGTTTACCTCTCAGATCGCGTATTCGTCGACGGGTTTGAGCAAGCCCGAAGATTTTCAATGGAGCAAAGTCCGATCTTCGATGTATACGCTTAAAACGCCGCTTTCCCTCGATTCCGTTGCGAGCTACGGCGGGAGCTTTTTTACTCTTACGAACGGCCTGTCGTACAACCCCGTTGTTCAGCGGCACCCGTATATTTCGACGGATACGGCGACGGGCGGCTATACGCAGAGCGCCGTCAATTCGCTCAAAGTGGCGGACTTTAAAGCGTCGATACAGGAAATCGTCAATACGAATTCGGTGAGCGTAAAACCGCTGTACTATATCGGTATGTTAAAAAACACCGGCATTTCGTATAATTCGACGATTAAGCTGTTCAGAAGCGAATTTCTCGGAACCGATGCCGACAATCCCGATTGGAGATATTACGGTCCCGATTTTACCGATAAGGATTCGGTAACCGCTCATCAGCTCGCCTTTACCTATGCGATGAACGAGAGTGACGCTTTTTCGCAGTCCCTCGTGCTTTCGATGACGCTTCCGCCGCAAGTCGACGAATACACGGGAACGCTTTCGCTTGCCTTTCCGTTTACGACGTTTTCGCTTTCGACGGGATTCAAACAAAAAAGCGTAACCGATACGACATGGGAGCGAAAGCTCATACAGCAAGCGTTTACGCTTTCGCTTTTTAATAATACGTTCAAGTTTACGCAGTCGTACAATTATAATTGGGATAAGTATCACGACGATGCGCTGCGCTTGACGCTTGCGTGGCAGGGACTCGAGGCTTCTTACACGATGTCGTATACGAAGGGCTACGATTTCAATGCGGCGACGGGATGGCAAGTGCGATCGCAGGAAGCGTTTTTGCCGTATTCGCTTTCGCTTTCCTATACGCTGCCCAAAGATACGTGGTATGTTTGGAAAAACCGCATCAAAATCGCACCCGGACTTTCGACGAGCGTCGTCGCAGACCTCCTTCGTCCGACAAACAGCTATTTTCTGTTTACTCCGTCGCTCAACTTTGAAATTAATAAATTCCTTACATTCACCTTTTCTTCGACGTCGCGCAATTCCGTGCTCTATCGTTATTTCCAAAAAATACTTGGAGAAGCAGGACGGATTCCCGGCGAAACAAACGTGCTTTTCGATTTACTCGATTCATTCCGCTTCGACGACGAAAGCAGGCGAAAAGCGTCGGGCTTTAAACTGCAGAGCTTAAACTTTACGCTGA
Organism: Treponema sp. SP13; assembly: GCF_050938355.1. Classification (NCBI taxonomy): domain Bacteria; kingdom Pseudomonadati; phylum Spirochaetota; class Spirochaetia; order Treponematales; family Treponemataceae; genus Treponema; species Treponema sp. SP13. Next base: position 223,865 of record NZ_JADOVM010000002.1, on the reverse strand, counting down.
CGCACGACCTGCACGATTGGGATTTCAATACGACGTTTAAAGTTGCGCCGCGCCTCGTGACGGACAAAGCTAAAAAATATTACGATTTTAATCCCTATGTGACGATTTCGGTCGTGTGGCGTCCGATGGAAAGCATGAAGACAAAGATCGTCGATAAATACGGAGAGTGGGAATTGAATCCGTAAGCGGCGATCGGGCAGGGGAAGGGCGACGATCGTTTTGCCGTCCGTAAAATCGATTGCACTTGTTTTATAAAGAGCGCCGAGCAATTCACATGAGAAATGACCGGCGCTCGTATAGGGGCTGTCGAAAAAGTAACCGCCTTTTGAGACAGTTCCTATTTGGTTCGAGAAAGCGTACCGGTGATGCGCAACACGTTGTCTTTAAATGTAAATTTTACGTTTCCGTCATAGTGATACGCGGCATCGGAACTGAACGCATCGTCCGCAAGGGGGATCTTGCTCCAGTCCAAATCCGCCATATTGCTTACGTCTCCACCTTGTTTTAGGTATTCGGGTTTGATGACAAAGCCGTCGCCTTTTTTATCGGTAACGTTTTTTGCGATCTTTGAGCCGGTCAGCAGATTGAAGTTTCCTTTATTATCGGTTTTCAATTCGAACGCATTCGTTTTGCGGACAAAGCGCACGGTGATGACTCCTGCGTCTTTCGTCACTTGAAGCGCGTGGTTCTTTGCAAGCTTGCTATCGGCGATCGCAAATAAAAACACGCTGCGCAGACCTGCAGGCATAGCGGCTTTTCTGGCATCCGCCGGTTCGGCAAAGCGGACTGCGTTGAACGCTTTTGTAGAACCGTTGAGACTTGCACCGGATGCGGCATCGAATTTATCCTTTACGCTTTGGTTTCCGACCGTCCACGTGAAATAATCGGCTTCGTGATTTTTTAAGCTGAGATCCATTTTGAAATCGATCTTTACGTCGGTCGCAGGATCCGCTGCGGCAAACGAAAGTGCTACGGCAAAAAGCAGCGCCGACAGTACGCGCGTGAGTATTGCTTTTTTCATTGGTATACCTCCATAAAAACTTATGCCGTTCCGATTGTACAAGGAGAGACGGAACGTGCGGTTATGTTATAGCGGATTTTATAAATATTAGCAATAGGTAACTTATCGGTGCGTATACACATTTGCGCGTATTTCGAAAATCACGCTCTTTACCCGAGAGACGCCTTATACGCGAGTATCGCTTTATACGCTTCGACGATTTCTTCGGTCTTTTTGTGCGCGACGTGCTGTATCGTTTCGTTTTCGCTGTTCGAATCGGGATGAAAAAGCTTGAGCTTTTTACGGTACGCACTCCGTATTTCGCTTTCGTCCGCGCCCGCTTTTACGCCGAGCGTTTCACAGGCTTTTTTGATGTGATCCGGCAGTACTTTGAACGGACGCGCCCTCTCGGCTCCGTTTTCGCTTTTGAGCACTTCGCCGCGCCGTTTTTTCCCTTTTGCGTTTAAAACAGTTTCGAGCTTGATATTCGTGCCGCCTCTTTGCCCGCCGCACATTGCCGTACGCTGCGCTTCCGTTTTGTTTTTTGTCTGCGCGCTGCCGTTTGATGCACGAAACATACCCGCTTCTCCGGCTTTGCTCTTCGTTTCGAAACCGTACGAACGCTCGTCCGTGCCTGCATTCGTTTCGGCTTTTTTTTCACCGCTTTTAGGGATCTCGCCTTTTTCGAGCGCGGCTTTGAGCAAATCGCCGAGCTTATCATACATCGAATCCGTCACGAAAACGAGCCGCCTTAAATCACCGTACCCGAAGGGATGACCGCGCCCTTTCTGATGACGATGATGCCGTCGGCGCAATAAAACAAGCCGTGGTCGCCTTCTTCGTACTGGGTTCCGCTTACGTTGATGGAGCAGTTGTCACCGATGTGCACGTCTTTATCGATTATGGTACGAGCGATGCGGCAGTTTTTTCCGATGCCGAGATCCGGTATATTGTGTTCGGCGTTGTAGCGTTTGGACGCTTCGGTTTCGTAGGCATCGGCGCCCATCATAATCACGCCGTCGAGCGTACTTCCCGTTTCGATGATCGAGCGAATACCGATAACGCAGTGATTGAGGCGGCTTTCGGTGATGATGCAGCCTTCAGCCGTGAGAGACGCGTTTATGTCGGCTTTATTGATTTTCGACGGCGGGAGATTCGGAATGTGCGTATAGATCGGCTCGTCTTCGTCATAGATGTTGAACTGCGGAGTCGTTTCGGTCAAATTGATATTCGCTTCGTAAAAACTGCCGATCGTTCCGATATCTTCCCAATAGCCGTCGAAGATGTACGAATTGATCTTTTTCGTTTTTATCGCTGCGGGAATTATCTCTTTTCCGAAATCGGTCATATCGTTGTCGAGCATTTCATCCATGACGGGAGCGTTGAAGATATAGATACCCATCGACGCGAGATATTCTTTTTCCGGCGGCAGATTGCCGCGCGAGCTTTCGGGGATTTTCCAATCGTCGATATTCATGTCCCGTGCGGGCTTTTCCATGAATTCCGCGATGCGGTTTTCGCCGTCGATCTTCATAATGCCGAAGCCCGACGCGTCGCTCCTGTTTACCGCCGTCGTCGCAATCGTTACGTCGGCACCGCTTTCGAGGTGGGATGTCATAAAATCGCGCAAGTCCATGCGGTACAGCTGATCGCCTGAAAGGATGATATAGTGCGTCGGTTTTTGCGGTTTAAAGTGCGGAAAATTCTTCCGCACCGCGTCGGCGGTTCCTTCGTACCAGCCGGTGTGTTCGAGCGTTTGTTCTGCGGCCAGTATTTCGACAAAGCCGTGCGAAAAGCGGTCGAAGTTGTACGAATTGCTGATGTGCATGTGCAGCGAAAACGAATTGAACTGCGTGAGCAAGTATATTTTTTTGTAGCCTGAATTGATGCAGTTTGAAATCGGCACGTCGACGATGCGGAATTTTCCGCCGAACGGAACGGCCGGCTTCGAGCGGACTTTTGTGAGCGGAAAAAGCCGCGTTCCTTTTCCGCCTCCGAGAATGATCGAAAGAACGCATAAATCTTTTTCTTTATCGGGCATCATACCTCCCGTGCTTTGAATCGCTGTAAAATCAAAGCATATCTGTAATTCAGTATAAAGCATGACTGCGTATTTTGCAAATTATTTTTGCTAAACACGGCGTTTTTCTTCGCCGATACAATAAGAGAGGATATTTATGATACGCGGTTGGTATATAGGCGCAAGCGGCATGAACGGCGAGCAGAACAGACTCGATGCGATTTCGAACAATCTTGCAAACGTGGATACGACGGGCTACAAACGGGATGTCCGCGTGAGCAAATCGTTTTCGGAACTCCTTTTACGACGGACGAACGCCGACGGTGTTTACGAAACGCCCTTCGGCAGCGCGGACGCCGCTCCGATTATCGGGAAGCTCGGACTCGGTATCGAAACGAACGAACAGTTTACCGATTTCGAACAGGGTTCATTTAAAACGACGGGTACGAAAACCGATTTTGCGCTCGGCGGCAAGGGATTTTTTACCGTGCAGACGCCGATCGGCGAGCGTTATACGCGGAACGGAAACTTTTTTATCGGTAAAGAGCGCATCCTCGAAACGAAAGACGGCTATCCCGTTATGGGCGAAAAAGGCATCATCACGCTTGAAAACGATCGGTTTACCGTGCGGGAAGACGGGAAGATAATCGACGAAGAGGGCAACGAAATCGACAGACTGAAAATCGTACGCTTCGACAACGAGCGCTATTTGAAAAAGATGGGAGAGAGCCTGTACAACACGAACGATATCGCAGGCCCCGCCTATATCGCCGAAGGAAACGAACGCCCGCGCGTTTTGCAGGAATACGTTGAAACGTCGAACGTAAACGTCGTCAACGAAATGGTGCGGATGATCGAAGTGAACCGCGCGTACGAAGCGAATCAAAAGACGATTCAAAGCGAAGACTCGATGATGGAAACGCTGTGGTCGCGCGTCGCGCTCTATCAGCACGGATAAACTAGGATGATTTAATAAGGACAGCGAGGACGATATGGTCAGAAGTTTATGGACGGCTGCGACGGGTATGAACGGTCAGCAGACGAATATCGATGCGATTTCTCACAACCTTTCAAACGTCAATACGACCGGCTACAAACAGCAGCGCGTCGAATTCGAAGATTTGATATATCAAACGGCAAAGCTCGCCGGTACGCCCGCGACCGAAGATACGGTGACACCCGTCGGCATCCAGCAGGGGCACGGCGTCAGAGTCGGCGCGACTCAGCGCATCATGCACCAGGGTTCGCTCCAGCACACCGGAGTTTCCACCGACGTCGCCATCGTCGGAGACGGATTTTTCCGTGTGCAAAAATACGACGGCAGCTACGCCTATACGAGGGACGGATCGTTTCAAGTCGATTCGACCGGCCAGCTCCTCACATCCGACGGGAATCGCGTTATGCCGGAAATCATTTTACCGGAAGGCTACGATGTGCAGACCCTCGTCATCAGTCAGGACGGAAGGGTCGGCGTAAAGATAAACGGAGAGACGGAACCCACGGAAGTAGGACAGCTCGAACTCTACCGCTTTCCGAACGAAATCGGACTCGAAGCCGACGGCGACAACCTATTTAAAGTGTCGAACGCGTCGGGCGCTCCGATCGCAAGCCGCCCGGGCTTTGAGGGTATGGGAAAACTCGAACACAAATTCCTTGAAATGAGCAACGTATCCGTCGTCAATGAAATGGTCGCGATGATCGTCGCGCAGAGAGCGTACGAGTTTAACAGCAAAGCGATTCAAACGTCCGACACTATGCTCGGCACTGCGGTGAGCTTAAAGCGCTAAACCGCGCACTTGAAGTTTTCTGCAAAAGTTTTTTGGAGGGAAAATGAAGATAAGCAGCGTCAACTCGTCGTTATTGAACGGAACGGAAACGATGCAAAAAGCGCGGGAAGCGGGCGAGGGCGCTTCTTTTTCCGATTTGGTAAAACGCATACGCTCATCCGCTTCCTTTCAAAGCGCATCCGTCGCATCCGAACGGGTTGTCGAAGACGGGCGGTTAAACGGAGATTTCGCTTCGGGCTTTGCAAATACGTTTACGAACGAAAGCGATAAGCAAGCGCTTCCCGTAGGAGCTGCGGCAAACGGCGCGGGTGTTCACGCAAAAAGCGCGACGATCGACAGGACGAGCAAACTCTACGAAAAATCGCTCGAACTCGAATCCTACATCGTCAAAATCATGGTGTCGTCGATGCGCAGCACCGTTACGAAAACATCTCTTTTCGGCGGCGACAGTTTTGCTTCTCAAATGTACGAAGACATGATGTACGACGAATACGCGACACAGCTTACGAAAAACGCCGGTTTCGGTTTGGCAGATCAAGTGTACTTACAGCTCAACGTACAGGCGTAATTTCTTTTCGGTATAATTACGGTGGTGAGCGTTGCAAGGATTCGGCGCGAACGCAGAGTGCGGGAACTTCCTCCGACGCACGGCAGGGATGCCGTGTCGTAACCTTGCACTACAGCCGCTTTTGTAAAGGAAAAATGCGGTAGTGAGAGGGTTGTCTCAAAAGTCGGTTACTTTTTCGACAGCCTGTCGAGTTTAAAATTAAGTCCTTGTATCGTAATGACTTAATTTTAAACGTCGCATAGTACATCAAGGAAACTTTCCAAAAACTGCAGTTTTTGGAAAGCTGCGAACGACCACTGCGCGGAATCTACGTGATGAAGTCGAAAGGCGAAAAACGCTTGGCGCGTTTTTCTTTTATCCGTGAGGAGGCTTTTATACCTCATCCTTTCGGATGTAATAAAAGGTATGAAAGCCGACTGCAATTCCTTATGAGGACAACATACCCCGTCGCCGCTTGAAGCTTCGCTGCGAGGCTGCGTCGGGGTATGTTGATTAAAAAACTGCTATTTCTCCCGTATATTTATGTGCTTTTTGTATCAATGCACCTTTGGCGCCTAAAGTAAATGCGATGTCGCTGCTTCGGATCGCCAATAATTTGTCTCCGGCTTTTATATCAAGCGTCCGCATCAATGACGGCGTAAGTCGAACTCCGTTATCTTTTAGGGGAAGCCGGCCGTATTTTCTTCCCTTGTATGAAATCAATTCTCCCTCTTTTAAGATCCTATCCGCAAGGTTCGGATTTTCTTTCAGGATGTGATTCAATTTTGAGCGGGAAAGCAGCGGTTCGCTCATTACGGAAAATCCGCCTGTCTGTTTGCTGCCGGAAACGATGTAAATGTACCGTTCTTTTTGTAACTTATATTCTTCTACTGCCGATGCCGGAAAAATTATTCTTCCGTTTTCCCGTATGAGCGACCAGCCGAAAATATATTTTCCGCCCTTACTCATCTGCGGCATGCTTGCTTTTCTCCAATGCTTTTTTCGTTATGCGGATTGCACCGCTCGTGTGAATACGGACAACAGGATGCGAATCATGTAAGGATCGTTTTATCGGCTGTTTGATTCGGCACTGCTTATTATTCTCCGTACATATTCTTTGTAAGTATATAACGCCAAAGTGCGGTTTGCGTCAAGAAATGGCTGTATGATAGGAAACGCTCATAAATTTTCGATCTCCGCTTCCGAGAGACCGGTCATCCGCTGTATAAAATCGGTAGAACAGCTTTCTCGCTGCATCAACTTTGCCGTTTCTCGTGCTTTTTGATATGATCCCGCGGCGACACCGTCGCGTCTCCCCCGTTCAAAGCCGATCTTTTCACCTGCCATACGTAAGTCATCTTCATGAATATTCAACGACATATACCTGCTCCTGAACTTTTCGTTCCGTTTCGCTTTTTCGACAAGCTCATCGATCCTCTGCGTAAAACCGCTCGTCGCCCGCCTCTCGCAAAGATACTGCAATAAGGCGCTCAATTCAGGCTCATCTTCTTTACCGTAGGCATCCACATTATAAAATACTTTATACGATTTGTCATCAAGAAAAAGAGTGCCGTCGGCGGTACAGATATTACGAAACTCGTATACGGGTAAACCTCTACCGAAGGGATCCCGCGTACAGATAAAGATGACGTAGCTCTCTTTTAATTCCGCATAGCTTTGTCCGCGTAAGAGGTTATCGACATCCATAAGGCTTTGGTAATAGCGCGTACGCTTGGGAAGAGAGAGCGGGATCGACGTTTGTATTTCTATGTCGAAGATGCGCTCGGGATCTGAGACATAGACGTCGAGGCGTATGCCCTTGCTTTCGTAAAACGGTGCTATCGTTTTTTGCAGGGAGGGATATTCGATTTTACCGACTTTGATGTGCAAAAGACGCTCGATGATGCCTTTGCAAATTATTTTGTTTTTCATGACCGTGCCGAACATAAAGTCGTCGGTAAAGGTGAGTTCTTCGACGGGTTTATGGGTATATTCCATAGCTGCACCTTCGATTGTTGAGATAGTGCGGCAAGGAAGCCGCTGACCTATATATCGTTTACAAAGCTATAAATTACGCGGTTTTTTATAAAAATAAACGGATGTACCGCGAACGAACACTGCTCGGAATTATTTTTTAAGTCGAGAGTTGAAAAAACGCTTGGCGCGTTTTTCTTTTATCCGTGCGGAGGCTTTTATACCTCATCCTTTCGGATGTAATAAAAGGTATGAAAGCCGACTACAATTCCTTATGAGGACACACAGTGCGACGTTTACGGCGCGCTGTGTGATAGGAGACGCGAAAAAATCCTGCGCGCGGAACTTCGCACTTCGTGCTCGTTGCAAGTCGCGCACTGCTCGGAATTATTTTTTAAGTCGAGAGTTGAAAAAACGCTTGGCGCGTTTTTCTTTTATAGGAGACGCGAAAAAATCCTGCGCACTGCTCGGATTTGCTCGATGAAGTCGAGAGGCGAAAAACGGCCAAGCCGTTTTTCTTTTATTAACACGCTCGCGATTTCTCCGCACTGCTCGAAATCGCGAGCTCTTGTCTTAACCCCCTCAATCATATAAAATCGAAAACGTATTTTTGAAAATGTGATTTTAATAATTAAGGATGACGTATGAACAGCACGCTTGCCGAATTGAAAGCGCGGGGATTTTATTCTCAATGTACCGATATCGATTCTCTTTCTTCCCGCATGGACTCGGGTCCCATTACTTTTTACGTCGGCTGCGATCCGACGGGGCCGAGTCTCCACATCGGGCACATGGTTCCGTTTTTTGCGCTGCGGCATTTGCGTTCTGCGGGAAATATCGGCATCGCTCTCATTGGCGGCGGGACTGCGCGCATAGGGGATCCGAGCGGCAAAACGGAAATGCGTAAAATGCTTTCGTATGAAGAGCTCGACAAAAACGTCGCGCGTATAGAAAAGCAGCTCGACGCCTTTATCGGTTTCGACGGCAAGACGGCGTTTTCGGACAACAATAAAAATTGGCTTGCGGATTTGAACTATATCGATTTTTTACGCGATATCGGTTCCTGTTTTTCCGTCAACAAAATGCTGTCGTTCGAAGCCTACAAAATGCGGCTCGAGCGGGGGCTTTCGTTCATCGAATTCAATTATCAGCTTTTGCAGAGTTACGACTTTCTCATGCTGCACAAACGGCACGGCTGTATTTTGCAGATCGGAGGCGACGACCAGTGGGGCAATATCACTGCGGGCGTCGATTTGATCAGGAGAAAGCTCGGCGGCACGACGGAAAAAAATATCGAGCACGAATGCTTCGGTTTGACCTTTCCGCTCATCATGCGTGCGGACGGACAAAAGATGGGCAAGAGCGAACACGGCGCGGTTTTCCTAGACGCTTCGCTCACGAGCGTGTACGATTTTTTCCAATATTGGCGGAATGTCGCCGATGCAGACGTGCGCAAATTCCTTTTGCTGTTTACGTTTTTGAGTATCGAAGAAATCGATAAAATCTGCGCAGGCAATATCAACGAAGCGAAGGAGCGGCTCGCATACGAAGCGACCGCCGTAATTCACGGCAAAGCCGAAGCCGACAAAGCGCTTTCGGGCGCAAAGGCCGCATTCGGAGGTGAAGGCGATAAAGCGCACATGCCGACGGCGGAAATCGCAAAGCAGGCGATCGAAGAGGGGATCGGAATTGTAGATCTCTTTGCAATTGCACAGCCCGGTACGTCGAAGAGCGACAACCGCCGCCTCATCGAGCAGGGGGGCGCGCAGGTAAACGGACGAGTCGTAAAAGACATTCACGCGCTCATCACGATGAAAGAAGCGGATGAGGACGGCGAGTTTATTTTGAAAGCGGGCAAAAAGAGGATCATCCGCGTTATCGTAAAATAAAGCGGCGGGGAGCGGATCACGGGAACGCCGCGCTTGAAGTGTATACGGACGCAAAACTCTGAACAGATTATAGCGTAGAAAAAGCTTTACTCTCGGCTGAAAAATTCAAAACTGAGGTTTTTTCATATTGAGATTCTGTTGAAATATAATTTAACGAAAATACTTTTATGGGTCGATCAGTTGTTATTTTTTTGTCAGCAAATCAACCCAATTTAGAGGAAATGCGATGTGTGCCAAATTGATATCGTCTTTATATTCTTTAAATAAATTTACCATCGGTTTAAGGATCGATGTATTCCATTTTCCCGCATCATAATACAATCCCTTTACCGACTGCATTATTGTCCAAAGTCTATATCTGTCTTTGCCTTCGGTTTTAAATCCTGCGGGAACGGAAGGGAAATTCCGGTAATAAAGCCGTCCGTAATGCGCACAAATATTCCTTAAATCGGTACAACAACGCAGCCAGCTTTTTATATTATTTGCGGTAGAATGGAATACGGCACGCGCAAGGTCTTTTTGATCTTGTGTATTTAAATCGGCAAAAAAGAATGAGAGCATCCCGAACGTAAACAATTCAACAATTACCCAAATCGGAAACATACCATTGTATTTTTGTGTATGATGACGTACAAACGGAACATTCCTATTGCTGTGTATTTCCTGCTCAATCAGTTTTTTAAATTTTTCATGTTGATGTTTTGCAGAATAATTTTTCTCATTAAAATATCCGACAGCTCCGTATTTATGCGCATGAAAATAAGCGAACGCAGCTCTCGTAAAAACTTCTATTTCTTCTATTGCGGAAAAGATTATACGTCGTAGTTTTCGATCGAATTCATAAATATTAAAAACCTGCTCAAAACTCGTGCCTCCTACATACGTATCGTCGTTCTTTTTGAACGGTAAAAAATATGCAGACAAGCGATAATAATTTACCGTCTTCAGTACAGCAATACAAAATGCATCATCTTTAGTCATACATCCGCGCGACTTTAATTTAGCGAGTTGCTGTTCATAGGTTGTGGGATTTTTTATCGGATCAGGCATAAAAAATGTCCCCCCATGGGACACATCAAAGAGAGGTGCGGGGGGTCCTATTGGGATAATAATACCATAATTCCCCAAAAAGAGCAAGAAATTTTATTTTATACAAAAAATTATTTTTTACGAATAATCGGATCACGGGAACGCCGCACGTTGTTAAAACAGCATCAACTGTGCGCTTGTTTGTTTATTTTCAAAAGCCGACAAATACGAAAATATTTTATCGGGATTCATTTCGATGCCGTTTGCTTTACACCGCGTATAGCATTTGCTTCGCGAGTCGCAATAGATACACCTGTGCGTACAGCCGCGGTATAAGTTCATTCCGTTTTTAGCCGATAAAATTCCTTTTGCTTGAACAAAGTGCATTTGCTGTTCCTGAAAAATCCGATCGCAGGGTATTTCATTTTTCTCTGTATTTTTTCAGCGCCTTTTTTAAGCACTTGATCGCCCAGGCGCAAATAAAAGCCGGTTTGTTATGTGCAAACCGGTTCTCTAAGCGGTAGAAGGGAGTCGCCTTCCGGTCGCGTACATCCTGTGCGCTCCCTGCAAGCCGGACACAGTGCCTGCCGACGGCATCCTTGCCGTCTTTTCGCGGCACCTGCCGCGCAGCACTGTGCCTTCGACTCCCTTTGCTTGCTAGATATGTGTTCGGTAAAAAAAGACTGACTTGAAAAAGTTCAAATCAGTCTTCTAAGCGGTAGAAGGGAGTCGCCTTTCGGTCGCGCACATCCTGTGCACTCCCTACAGGCCAGTCACAGTGCCTGACGACGGCATCCCTGCCGTCTTTTCGCGGCGCCTGCCGCGCGGCACTGTGCCTTCGACTCCCTCGTTTATCGGATACGTTGCTTGGCAAAAAAAAGACTGACTTGAAAAACTTCAAATCAGTCTCCTAAGCGGTAGAAGGGAGTCGCCTTCCGGTCGCGTGCCTCCTGCACGCTCCCTACAGGCCGGCTCATTCGCTTTCGGCGGCATCCCTGCCGTCTTTTCGCGGCACCTGCCGCTGGAAGTCGGAAGGTGAAAAACGCTACAAGCGTTTTTCTTGCATAATGGAACTCGCAAATCCTGTGCACTGCTCGGATTTGCGAGTTCTTCGCGCCTTGCTCGGCGCTCATTCGCTTCGACTCCCTTATCTAAAAAACGTACATTATATTTAAAACAAAAAAGAGTCTGCAACTCGCAAACTCTTTTCTTCAGCGGTAGAAGGGAGTCGAACCCTCGTCTCCAGCTTGGAAGGCTGGGGTAATGAGCCGTTATACGACTACCGCAAAAGCTTTATCACTATATCGAAAACGGCGGATCGTGTCAACGGCGCGTGTTTATGTGTGTCGAATCGCCTCCGATTCTGCACGACAACTTTTCGTCTGTACTCGCGGCTGTCAAAACGCTGCGCTTACGCCAAATGAGACGTAAGCCACGATTTGAACGCTTCGTAATCGTTTTCCATCGGGACGGCGTTGTCGGGGAGCTGCATCACTTGCATGAGCCTGTCGGGCATGGGCGGCTCCCTTCCGCAGGCTTTGGCGACGGTTTCGCTGAACTTTGCGGGATCGGCGGTTTCGAGGACGATGCCGACACTCTTTTTTTCCGCAACGAAGCGCGCCCAATCGGGGACATTCGGCGTGAGGCCGGGCTTTTCGCTCGAGCCTTTGAGGCCGCCCATGAGATTTTTCATGGAGCCGCTTCTAATGTCATCCCACGCTTTCCATGCGATAGCTCCGTGCGGATCGGTGATGTAACCCGTTTTCGCATGGCATGAGCGGATAGCGTTCATAATACCGTCGTTATCGAGCCAGTAGGACGCAAAGAGGCGGCGCACTTCTTCGAGCGGATACATTGCGGCGATGCGCTCGTAATTGCTCGGAGCGCCGACGTCCATCGCGTTTGCGTACGTTTCGACGGACGCTCGTGCGTGGTACTCGCCGGTGGCAATCCAGTCGGGAATCGTGTGATTCGTATTCGTCGCAGCGACGAAACCGGTAATCGGCGCTCCCATTTCGCGTGCGATAAGACCTGACGTGAGATTTCCAAAATTGCCCGACGGAACGGAGACGATGACGGCAGGGTCATCGATTTTGTTGTCAAGCTTCGCCCTATCGCGTGCGGCAAGCGAGGCGTACATATAATAAAAACTCTGCGGCAAAAGGCGCGCGATGTTTATAGAATTTGCCGAAGAGAGCCGAAAACTTTTTCGCAATTCGGCATCGGTAAAGGCTGTTTTGACGAGCTTTTGGCAATCGTCGAAAGTACCGTGCACTTTGAGCGCGCGCACGTTTCCGGTAAAAGTCGAAAGCTGTTTTTCCTGCAGAGCACTCACTTTTCCTTCGGGGTAGAGAATCGTCACGTCGAGGCCGACTACGTTGTGAAATGCGCTTCCGACGGCGCTTCCCGTATCGCCCGAAGTCGCGACGAGAATGTGGAGCGCGCCGTTTTCGGTTTTATTAAAAAACGACATCACGCGCGCCATAAAACGCGCACCGAAGTCTTTAAACGCGCATGTCGGTCCGTGAAAGAGTTCGAGGACATACGTGATTGAATCGAGGGGGACGAGTTTCGGCGAAAACGGATATGCATCTTCGATGATGCCTTGCAGCTCGTCGTCGGGAATTTCACCTTCGACGTAGGGTTTTGCCATATTGAATGCGATATCGCGGAAACACGGGGCGGGCGTTTTATTGATAAGCGCCCGATCGATGTGCGGAAACGCTTCGGGCATATAGAGGCCGCCCGTTACGGGATTCATGCCGCTCATGACGGCGGTTCGAAAATCTACTCTGAGGCTTGTATCTCGCGTATCAGTGTACTGCATACCATCTCCTATAAAAAAATTGCATGATGTTTCAACATCCGAATAAAAATTAATAATAGGGCATCTTTAAACGATGAAGTTTTTAGAACTGCCCGCTATCGATTTTACCTTCACATTCCGTAGAGTATCGCATGCACGGTTTGCGAAGCGATTTTTTTACGGCACGCTTCCGCGGCGAGAGATTGCGATGCTCCGGTTTCTGACGCCCGCTGCTGCGTTTTATACAGTACCTCTCCGTTTTGCATGTCGATGCACGCAACGTCCGCGACGAGCGTGCACACGTATGTGCCGTCATCTTTACGTTCCGAAGGCGCGGTGAATTTTATCGAACCCGATACCATAAAACCTGCCGTATTTCCGACGATGGCGCGCGTCGCTTTATAAAGAGACGCGATGTTTTGATTCAAGTAATTCGGAGAGGAAATGGGAGAGTTTCCCGATCGGACGCCGGAATTGATAAAATCTCTCAGAATGTAGCGCGAATTGGTAAGCGCACGGCCTTTATCGTCGAAATCGAACACGTAGAGAATGCCGCTTTTTTTTGCCAAATCGGTTCGGACTTTGTAAGGTGCCGTAACGCTCGCGGCACGGGCGGCTTTGACGGTTTCGGGATTCGAATTGACGGGCGTCGGATAAAAGGTTACGGCTTCGTCGAATGAAAACGCCGGCACGCCGGGCATAAATTCGACGTGTCCGTTTTCGTCAGTCGTCAAAACGATTTCATCGTAGACGATCGAATCGTCCGTACGCGATGCGGGGTATGAAACCGTAATCGGCATACCGGAAACTCCTTTTTCCGCGGCGTCTTTTACGAAGAGCGTATACGCCGACGAAAACGGGGAGTGTTTTACGGTTTGCTTGGGAAAAGAAACGACGTTTAAAGCGATGTCGGAAATTTTCGTTAAAAATTCGTTTTGTTCGATATCGGCCGGATCCGGCGTTTCCGCCTCTTGCGCGGTCGGTGCGGGAAAATGTTTGTCCGCCGTTTTTACGGATTTGGCCGATGCGTGTGCGCTCGATAAAAACGCCGAAAAAAACACCGCAACGGCGAAACTCTTGTTTTTTAAAATAACCATAGGGTTCCTTATTGAAATTATTAATTTAAAATCGAATGCACAATATATCTGAAAACAGAATTTCGTTCAAAAAGCTTGACCGCAACCAAGCGGACGGGCTATCGCCGATTATGAACTGATAATTTCAAAACTTGTCATTCATCTGTATAGTATATCGTTTTTTTGAAAAAATCTCAAGTTTCGCATCTTATCGCATCGCATCCACATTGTATCTTGTAAAATCCAACCGTATTTTTAAAAGTGTCCCCTTGCCTAAAACGTTCCGGCTATCTACAATGAGTATACTATGAGAAGCACGCGCGCGGTCGTCTATAAAAACAATCTGATACACAACCTTTCCGTCATTCAATCGTTTATTAAAGACAGCAATACGAAAATCTGCGCTGCGGTCAAAGCGAACGGTTACGGCTCCGGTGCGGTGTTTGCGGCAAAGACGGCGCTCGCTTCAGGCGCATCGTTTTGTGCGGTTGCGACCGTCGACGAAGGGATCGAACTCCGTGAAAGCGGTATCGCTTCTCCGATTTTGCTTTTGAGTCTATGCACGCCGAACGAAATGAAAGACGCCGTTTTGTACAAGCTTACCCCTCTCGTGTGCGATGAAGCGTATGCGGAACTTTTCAACGCAGCCGGCGGAAAATACGCTTCGGGAAAATTTTCCGTACACATTGCAGTCGATACCGGCATGCGCCGCATAGGATGCTCCGTCGATGAAGCTTCGCTCTTTGCAAAGCGCATCGTAAACTTGCCCCACCTTGCACTCGGAGGGGTGTGCACGCATTTTTCTTCGGCCGATGAAACGGATGAGGTATCTCGACGATATACGGATGAGCAATTTTCGGATTTTATGCGCGCCGTCAAATCGATCGAAGACGAAGGCATCGATCCGGGCATCAGGCACTGTGCGGCGTCTGCGGCATTGCTCGATCGGCCGGAAATGCAGCTCGACATGGTGCGGCCGGGGATCCTCATGTACGGCTATTTTGACGGAAGCGTTGACGGCGCTTACTGCGCCTCTCGGGGAAAGCCGTGTACGCTCGAACCCGTGATGGCTCTTGAAAGCGAAGTCGTTGCGATCAAATCGATAAAAAAGGGGGAGGCGGTTTCGTATAACCGTGCGTGGACGGCCGAATGCGATACCGTCCTTGCAACGCTTCCGATCGGCTACGCCGACGGATTGCCGCGGAGGTTGTTTCCCGGACTGTGCGTCGCGATCAGCGGAAAAAATTATCCCGTCGTCGGACGCATCTGCATGGATCAGTGTATGGTCGATGTCGGCTCCGACGGCGTGCATCGCTGGGATAAAGCCGTCATATTCGGCCCTGAAAATTCCGGTGCGCTGCAGACGGCGGCGGACATCGCAAAAATTTCCGGCACGATCTCGTATGAGATTTTGACGGGCATCGCAAAACGCGTGCCGCGCGTAGAAGTGTAGCGCGGAAAATCTTGTTTGCGTACACGATTATGGTGTATACTGATAACGGCGGAGGATGCGGAAGGTGTTATCATTTGAGTGGGATCCGGATAAAGAAAAGCACAACATTGAAAAACATAACGGGATCTCATTCCGAATAGCGGTTAAAGTTTTTTCCGACAACAAACGTATTGAAAAATATGATTCACAGCATTCAACATTCGATGAAGAGCGATGGAATGTAATCGGTATGGTTGATGATATTCTTTTTGTTGTTTATACGGAAGTGGATGAAAATAGAGTCAGAATTATTTCTGCGCGTCCTGCGGAAAAGGAGGAAATCGATGAATACTTTAATAACTATGACACTCGATGAAGTGAAAAAAAATCCGCTTACCGAAGAGGAAAAGAATGTTATCCGCCGCGCAGCAGCGCAGGTTCGAGCCGGTACTGCAGAAGACGATCCTGATTGCCCGAAGCAGACCAAAGAGGAACTCGCAAAATTTCGTCCATGGTATGAAGTTCATCCCGAATGGTGCGAAGCGAAAAAAAACGGAAATTCATTTGCAGATCGATACCGATGTTCTCGAATGGTACAAATCGCAGGGCAGGGGATACCAAACAAAGATGAATGATGTTTTGCGTGCTCATGCGTTTTTACAAAGAGGTGCGGAACATTAATAAAAATTTATAACGCGCTTCGCATCGGCGGCAAGGTAAAAAGAGCCTGAAACGAGCAGGACGGCGGAAGCGGCTTCGGCTTTTTCGAATGCGCTTTGTACCGCTTTTTCAAAATCGATTTCACAAGTGAACGAAAGGTGCGCGCTTTTACAGGCGGCCTCTGCGCGTTCTATGTCGCCGTGTTTTGTAAATCCCGGTTTTGTCAACGTAATCGAATGAAATGTGCCGCGGAAAAGGCCGGCGATCGCTTCGGCATTTTTGTCGGCTGCAAGCGCAAAAAGCAGATGGCGGGGGCGGGACGGAAAAAGAGCGATAAGGGTTTGCATCGTGTTTTCCATACTTGCAACCGTATGCGCTCCGTCAAAGACGACGGTCATACTGCGGTAAGTGAGGATTTCAAAGCGTGCGGGGAGGCTTGCGTTTGCGAGCCCTTTTTCGATAGCCGCTTCGCCGATGGCAGGCAGTGCCGTTTTTACCGCGAGAGCGGCTTGAGCCGCATTTTGTGCCTGTACCGAACCGAGCATGCGCAATGTCGTCTGCACGGGGCGGGAAAACAGCGGGCTTTCGAAACATAGGTTCATGCGGTAATCATTCGTGTAAGAAATTTCTCGAAATCGTATCATATCGTCTATAAAAGTGCACGATGTACCAACGTTTTGAGCGGTTTTTTGAAACACTCGGTAGACAGAATGCGTCGCTTGATGCGAAACGATGACGGGGATGCGCGGCTTTATGATGCCCGCTTTTTCCGCGGCGATTTTTTCAACCGTGTCACCGAGATATTCAGTGTGTTCGAGTTCGATCGGCGTAATGCAGCAGAGTTTCGGCGTGACGACGTTTGTCGCGTCGAGCCTCCCGCCCAATCCGACTTCGAATACGTTCCAATCTGTGCGCGCGCGGCGAAAGCACAAAAACGCGTAGAGCGTCGCAAGTTCGAACCACGTAAGGGTGCGCGGGATTTTTTTTTCGTGTTCGGCCGACTGCACTGCATGCATCAGTTCCGCTGCAGCGTCACTGTAGACGGCATCGTCGAAAAAGCCGCCGGGTGTCGCGATGCGTTCGCGGAAATCGCTCACGTGCGGAGAAGTGTAGAGGCCGACGGAAAAGCCGGCTTCCTGCAAAATACATGCGATCATCTTTGAAACGGAGCCTTTACCTTTTGAACCGGCTATGTGAAAGCACGGGGATGAGGCTTCGGGATGGCCGAGACGTTCGCAAAAAAAATGCATGGTATCGAGCCAAAACATATTTTTTTGCGGAAGTTTTTCGAAATTGATAAATGAATCGAGCCACCTTTCAAAGCTGCGCGTCGCGGGTGCATGTTCCATGACGGCGAGTATAGCACGGATTTGTCCGAGAGCACAGGGGCTGTCTCAAAAGTCGGTTACTTTTAAAGTGAAATCGTCCGAAACGTCTCGATCTCGCGGTTTGCAAAACGCGAGATTTGTGCTATTGTTGTTTTACTATGAAATTATGCATACACAATGCGACGGTGCTGAACGGCATTTCGCAGATGGGCGACTGCGCCGTTTTAATCGACGGCGGAAAGATCGCCGATATATTTTCCGAAACCCGTTTTCGTCAAAAGACATTCGATAAAGATGTCGCCCTTATCGACGCGCACGGCATGTACATCGCACCCGGTTTAATCGACACGCATATACACGGATTTAAAGGGCACGGTACGGACGATTGTACGACCGAATGCATGCTCCGTATGTCGGACGACCTCGCAGATTACGGCGTCACCGCTTTTAATCCGACGATGTATCCTTCCGACGAAGCGACGATGATTTCCTCGATCAAAGCGATCGTGCGCGCTATGGGAAAGGAAAGGGGCGCGAAGATTATGGGGATCCATCTCGAAGGCCCCTTTATTTCGCCGTATAAACTCGGCGTACAGCGTCCCGAAACGGTAAGGAGCGTAGACCTCGATTTGATGGAGCGTTTGTGGAAAGCGTCCGAAGGGCACATCGTCAATATGACCGTCGCCCCGGAATTGAAAGATATGCGGCGCCTCGCGCTTATGTGCATCGACAAGGGGATCGTGTTGCAAGCGGGACACACCGACGCCGCTTACAGCAATA
The DNA here is from genome assembly GCF_050938355.1 of Treponema sp. SP13. Taxonomy (NCBI): domain Bacteria; kingdom Pseudomonadati; phylum Spirochaetota; class Spirochaetia; order Treponematales; family Treponemataceae; genus Treponema; species Treponema sp. SP13. The sequence goes on along the minus strand of NZ_JADOVM010000002.1, from coordinate 205,537 downwards.
TGGTCGAAGGTATGCAGGCGGGTATTTTTCACGCGACGCATTTTTTCAACGCGATGAGCCAAATGCATCACCGGAACCCGGGCGCGGTCGGCGCGGTGCTTATTCATCAGGAAATGACATGCGAAATCATCGCCGACGGCGTGCACGTACACCCCGACCTCTTTAAGCTTTTGCAAAAAGATAAAACGAGCGATCAGATTGTCCTCGTTACGGACGCACTCACTCCGACTGAAGAGACGGGAGAGCATCTTACGGCGAACGGCGAAGAAGTCGTTTTCAAAGACGGCTGCTTTCATCGAAAGTCGGACGACGTTATCGCCGGTTCCGCGCTCACGATGATACGCGGGTTGAAAAACCTCGTATCTTTCGGCTTTCCTTTGAGTGATGCGGTAAAGTGTGCATCGACGAATCCCGCACGCATTATGAAGTATGCAAAAAAAGGCATGCTCGTTCCCGGTTACGACAGCGACGTCATCGTCTTCGATAAGGATTTTTCGCTGCGATTCGTGATGGTGCAGGGACGTACGGTAAAGAATGTATTTTAAGGTATTAATTTTTAATAATCAATAATAGGAGCTTAGTATGCGTGTTATCATCAAAAAAGATTACGATGCGTGTTCGGCGTGGGTTGCGCAGCACATTGCGCGGCGCATTGTCGATTATAATCCGAGCGAATCGAATCCCTTTGTGCTCGGGCTTCCGACGGGCAGTACGCCTATCGGAACCTATCGGGCGCTTATCGAATTATATAAAGCGGGAAAGGTTTCGTTTAAAAACGTTGTCACGTTCAATATGGACGAATACGTCGGTCTCGACGACAAACATCCGCAAAGCTATCATTATTTTATGTTCGACAATTTTTTTAATCACGTCGATATCGATAAAAAAAATATTCACATATTGAACGGGCTTGCAGAGGACAAAGAAGCCGAATGCGCCGCTTATGAAAAAGCGATCGAATCTGCCGGCGGTATACGTCTTTTTTTCGGCGGCATCGGAAGCGACGGACACATTGCGTTTAACGAGCCGGGTTCCTCCCTCGCATCGCGTACGCACGCGGCGACGCTGACGAAAGAAACGGTCGGTGCGAACGCGCGGTTTTTCGGCGGCGACCTTTCGAAAGTTCCGACGCAGGCACTGAGCGTCGGTGTCGGAACTATCTGTGATGCGGATGAAGTCGTCATCATGGCGACGGGAAGGGTAAAAGCTTCAGCGGTCGCGCAGGGCGTCGAAGGGGCGATTTCTCACCAATGGGCGGTAACGGCGCTGCAGCTGCACAAAGACGCCGTGATCGTCTGCGACGATGAAGCGGGCGAAGAGCTGAAAGTGAAAACCGTGCGCTATTTTGCGGAAATCGAATCGCATATCGAAAAGAAAGCGCTGTAAGGAATTCCGGCGTTGCGCCGTTTTTGGAACGCTTCGGATTTTCGCTTACGATGTTGAAAAATCACGTGCAATCTCCTTGCCGTATGTGTCTTTGCAGCGACTTGACTCGGATATTTACCGACAACGGCTGATTGTACGGGAAGCAGTTCATTGACGAGATGCCGCTGATTTTGTACGGCTGTCAGTGGCTGATTTTACCGTTGACAGCAAGTGCGTATTTCTTTATACTCGAAAAATACGCGGACGATTAGCTCAGCCGGTTAGAGTACCTGGTTTACACCCAGGGTGTCGGGGGTCCGAATCCCTCATCGTCCAAACATACTCCGTGCTTCGGCGTACACTTTTCAATGATGTCAGATAAAAAAAAATACGCAAAACATTTTTTACTCGACGTACGGACGGCAATCGAATATGCGCGAGAGGTGCTCGACTATTTTGATGTGGACGAAGAGCTCGGCTGCACGGAAATCGGTGACGGCAATATCAACTACGTGTTCAAAGTGTTCGGTAAAACGAGCGGCAAGTCCCTCGTTATAAAACAGGCGGACACGCTGCTCCGCTCATCCGGCCGTCCGCTCGATATGCACCGGAACAAAATCGAAGCGGAGATTTTGAAAATCGAAAAATCGCTCGCGCCCGGCTTCGTGCCCGAAATCTATCACTACGACGAAGCGATGTTCGCACTAGCCATGGAAGACATTTCGGCGTATAAGAATTTGCGCAAAGAGCTCGGTGCGGGGAAAATTTTTCCGGCATTGAGCGATGAGCTTTCGACCTTTCTTGCGGATACGCTGCTTCCGACGACGGATTTGGTTATAGGACGGGATGAAAAAAAAGAGCGCGTCAAGCTTTTTACGAATCCCGAGCTCTGCGATATTTCCGAAGATTTGGTGTTTACCGAACCGTATTGGGATTATAAAAAGCGTAACGTCGTCATACCGGAAAATGCGCATTTCGTAGAAAAAGCGTTGTACGAGGACAAAGCGCTGCACGCGTGTGTCGCTTGCCTTCGGGACGATTTTATGAATCATGCGCAGGCGCTCGTTCACGGAGACTTGCATTCCGGTTCCATCTTCGTAAATGAAGGCGGCATAAAAGTAATCGATCCGGAATTCGCGTTTTACGGTCCCATGGGCTACGATGTCGGAAACGTCATCGGTAATCTCTTTTTCGCGTATGCGAACGCGTATTGGACGAAGCCTGAAAATGCGGAATTTTTGTTGTGGCTGCAAAAGACGATTGCGGACGTTTTCGATTCGTTTAAAACGAAGTTTGAAAAAAAATACGATGAGCTTGTCGAATTCCCGCTGTACAAAAACGAGCGCTTTAAAAAAACGTATACGGAAGGCGTGCTTGCCGATTCGGCGGGCTATGCGGGAACGGAGATCATCAGGAGAGTCGTCGGGGACGCGAAAGTGTCGGAAGTGACTTCCGTGACGGATATCGAGCTGAAAGTACCGCTCGAAAGGAGTCTCATCCTGCTCGGAAAAACTTTTATAAAGCGGACGGACGATATGAAATCGGGAAGCGATCTTGTGCAGGCGGCAAACGATATCTTCGGCTGCGCGAAACGAGGTGAACTATGAAGCGGTGTGATTTCGATTTGCCCTTTTTGCTGAGATACGAAAACGTCGCGTGGTACGAAAACGGAAAAGTGCGCATATTGGACAGACGCATCTATCCTACGGAAATAAAATTCGTCGAATGCGCTTCGTATCGGGAAGTCGCACAGGCGATCGCCGATATGGTTACGCAGAGCGCAGGCCCCTATACGGCAGCCGGCATGGGTATGGCGCTTGCGGCTTACGAAGTAAAAGACAAAAGTGCCGCTTCTCAGCTCGAGTTTTTGCGCCAAGCGGCGCACGACATATCGCACGCAAGACCGACGACGGCAAACAGGATGAGCATCGTCACGGAGGGCTGCCTCAAAGCGGCCGAGGGCGCGATCGCTGCTGGAAAAAACGTGTGTGATGCGATCTTCGAGCGGACAATCGATTCGCTTGAGCGCCGCTACGGTACGATGGAAAAACTCGGCGAATACCTCGCATCCCTTTTTCCGAAAGGCGGAACGGTGCTTACGCAGTGTTTCGGCGAAACGATCGTCGGTATGATGCTTCGTGCGGCAAAAAAAAGCGGCAATGAGTTGAAACTCTACTGTGCGGAAACGCGGCCCTACCTGCAGGGTGCGCGCCTTACGTCGAGCTGCTGTTATGAAATGGGTTTCGATACGACGGTCATCACGGATAATATGGTCGCCTACGCGATGCAAAAAAAAGGCATCGACGTCTTTACGTCGGCGGCAGACACCATCGCTCGCGACGGACACATTGCAAATAAAATCGGCACGTTTCAAATCGCGATTTTGGCAAAGCACTTCGGCATTCCGTATTTTGTGACGGGCATACCGGACGCGGATAAAATGACGATGCGCGATATCGTCATCGAAGAGAGAGACCCGTCCCTTGTGCTGAGTTCGGGCGGAAAGGCGAATACGCTTTCGGGTGTCAAAGGGATCTACCCTTCGTTCGACATCACGCCTCCGCATTTGATAAGCGGCGTCATAACCGATAAAGGCATTTTTACGCCCTATACGCTGAACGACTATTTCAACACGAAAACGGATGAGTATTATTGATGGAAAAGGTGTACGACGGAGGTAGGACAGATATGTATGACAAAGAGTGCAAAGCCATCGTCGACTTCGGCAAGCGTTTGATTACGGAGCATCTTACATCGGGAACGAGCGGAAACATAAGTATTTTCGATTCGGAAAAAAAACTCATGATCATCAGTCCGTCGGGTATTCCGTATTTCGATACGAAAGAAAGCGATATCGTCGTAGTCGATCTCGGCGGAAAAATCGTCGAGGGGGACAGAAAGCCGTCAAGCGAATGGGCGCTGCATGCGGCAATGTACGAGGCGAAACCCGAAGCGAGGGCTGTCGTGCACACGCATTCGATGTACTGCACCGTACTTGCGTGTCTTCATGAGCCGATCCGCGCAGTGCACTATATCGTCGCGGATGCGGGGGCTCCGGAAGTTCCTTGCGCTCCGTACCGAACCTTCGGCACGATCGAATTGGCAAAAGCTGCAAAAGACGCGATCGGAAAAAGCGACGCGGTTCTTTTGGCAAATCACGGTATGCTCGCCGTCGGAAAAGATTTGCCCGCCGCTTTCGGTTTGGCGCGCGGCATGGAATTTTGCGCCGAAGTACAGTACCGAGCGATGTGCGCGGGAAAACCCTTCGTGCTGCCGGATGACGAAATGGAGCGGGTGATCGAAAAATTCAAAGGCTACGGACAGGTAAAAAACAGATAGGTTCAAGGCTCTGTCCGAAACGAAAACTTTCGAACGGAACCGGACAAAACAGACGCGGAAACGTACGGTACGGGTTCTCCCGCTTTCATCGGCGTTTCCCGATCACTCCATCGGATTTTTTACGTCGCTTCGAAATAAAAAGAGATCCTGTATTTTCAGCGAATACGAAGTGCTTGCTTCGTTGCGCTGTTCGGCTTCGCTTACGAGCGGAATGCTGAATGCGTGACTTGCAGGCGTGTAACCGTTTGCACTTACTTCCACAGTAAACGTAAAGTATTTGCTTTCGCCGACTTTGTCTGCTTTAAAAGGTTTGATCCAAAACGAATACGATCCGTTTGTCGCCGCGTATGTTTTGCACGGATTTGACCACGTTTTGTCGATCATATCGGCGTTGCGCTCTTCGTATTTGAGCGTGATCGTACAATCGATAAGCGGCTCAAAAGACGCGCCGTCGAAAACGATTCCCGAAAAAATGGGAAAATTGAACGAAATCTCAGGCTTTTTCGAACGTGCGTTCGGCACAAGGTCTTTGTGATACGGGCGTTTTACGGAATTGATTGCGCGCATGGCTTCGATAGTGAGCGCATCGATATCGGCTTTTATCTGCGGCATCGGGATGTTCATCGTATGTACGATACCGCGTCCCGAAACGACGTAGCGCGGAGGAATACGGTTGAGCACATAGCTTACGACATCGATTCGGCAATCTTCGCAGTCGCAGGTAAGCCATGACGGCTTCGTTTCATTGAGCCGCTCGTACATGAGATTGACGCGCGATGTTATCAATTCTTCCATTACGTTGTGAACTTTCATATTCCTCCCGTAAAACTCCCGTATTTTAAAAACCGTATTTCATTTTATTAATGTTAATTTCCGCCTTTACAGGTATAGGATGCAAGTCCTCCCGAAAGCAGAATCGCGCGGCTGCGCTTGCTAAAATCGTTTACGCCGTTGATTTTTTTCCCGTTAACGGCTATGTCGAACGGACAGCCGGTTTTCAGCGCTTCGGCGATATTTCCGATTTCAAGCGTATCTCCCTGTTTGATTATATCATAATCGACGGGATTTGCAAATTCAATCGGAATGATACCGTAGTTTACGAGATTCGCTTTATGGATCCGCGCAAAGCTTTTTACGATGACCGCGCGCACTCCGAGGTACATGGGGCCGAGGGCTGCGTGTTCGCGGGAAGAACCCTGTCCGTAATTTTCGCCCGCGACGATAAAGCAGCCGAAAAAACGCATACGTTCGGCACGCTCGTAAAAAGTTTCATCGATGCGTGAAAAAGTGAATTTGCTTATTTCGGGGATATTCGAACGGAACGGAAGCACTTTCGTTCCCGCCGGCATGATGTCGTCGGTCGAAATATTGTCGCCCGCTTTCAGCAGCACCGGCAGTTTGAGAGAAGGTGCGCACGGAGGGCAGGGCGGACATTTTTTTATGTTCGGCCCGCGGATCACTTCGACTTTTTCCGCTTGTTCCTGAGGAAGCGGGGGGATGAGAAGCCCCTCGTCTTTCGCCGCTTTTTTAATAATTTTTGCATCGAGCCGCGCGTCGTTTCCGTCGAGAAGGCTTACGCGGCGAGAGCGCACGTAGGCGCGGTCGGTATATGAAAGCGTTTCGGCTTCGGTAAACACGCCTGTAACCGCGGAAGCGGCGGCCGTTTCGGGGGAGACGAGGTAGAGCTTTGCATCGGCCGTTCCGCTTCTGCCTTTAAAATTGCGGTTGAACGTACGAAGCGATACGCCTCCGCTGTTCGGTGCAAATCCCATACCGATGCACGGACCGCACGCGCTTTCGAGGATGCGGAAGCCCGCTTCGATGAGCGTACCGAGAATACCCGCTTTTTCAGCCATCATGAGCGTCGCACGGCTTCCCGGCGCTATGCCAGCTTCGACTCCGGGTGCTATATGTTTGCCTTTGACGATCGCTGCGACCGTTTCCAAATCATCAAGGGAGCTGTTCGTACATGAACCGATGACGACCTGCGTTACCGGTTTTCCCGAAAGATTTTTTACCGCAGTGACGGCGTCAGGAGAATGCGGCTGGGCGGCGAGCGCGGACAGTTTCGTCAAATCGATTTGGATGATTTTATCGTATTCGGCGCCGATGTCGGCTTCGAGCTTTGTCCAATCTTTTGCTCTGCCCATCGATGCAAGAAAGGTTTTCGTCTTTGCGTCCGACGGAAAAATAGAACAAGTTGCGCCGAGTTCTGCGCCCATATTCGTAATCGTCGCGCGCTGCGGAACGGTAAGCGTTTCGACGCCCGAACCGAAATATTCGTAAACCGCGCCGACACCTCCTTTTACCGTTTCCCGCCTCAGCACTTCGAGGATGATGTCTTTTGCGCTGACTCCTTTTCGAAGGCATCCGGTAAGCTGTACACCGAAGATTTTCGGCATCGCCAAGTGAAAGGCGCCGCCCCCCATTGCGACGGCGACGTCGAGTCCGCCCGCTCCGATCGCTATCATGCCGATACCGCCGCCGGTCGGCGTGTGGCTGTCGCTGCCGAGCAGCGTTTTACCCGGCTTTCCGAAACGCTCCAGGTGTACTTGATGACAGATGCCGTTTCCCGGCCGCGAAAAATAGAGGCCGTATTTTTCGGCGACGCTCTGCAGGTAGCGGTGATCGTCCATATTTTTAAAATCGGTTTGCAGCGTATTGTGGTCGACGTAGGAAACGGAGAGTTCCGTTTTGACGCGGGGAACGCCGATCGTTTCGAATTGGAGGTAAGTCATCGTTCCCGTCGCATCCTGCGTCAGCGTTTGATCGATGCGGATCGCGATATCGTCTCCCCGTCGTATCGCCTCTCCCGGTACGAATCTCGTGTCGGGACATGCGTCGGGAATAATGTGCGCCTGCAATAATTTTTCCGTGAGTGTTAAGGACATAGCGTTACCTCGATATTTTTACACGGGACGTATTTTAGCAAATTTCGTAGTTCTGTTCAACGAGGCGCTTTTACATTGTGTTTTATCTCAAACAATAGTATAATTGAGCAGTTTCCGTGTTCCGCACGCGGCTTGTATTCAATACCGTATTAGGAAAAAGTGTGCATGAAAAAGACAAAGAAAAATGTTTTGCAAAAAGAACAAAAGCTGCAAAAAATTCTTGAGCTTGAAAAAAAACTTGAAGAAATCCAAGATATCGATGTGCTGCTCGAACGTATTCTCACCGAAACGCGCGCTATCGTCCGAGCGGACGCGGGTTCCATCTACGAAATCGAAGACGATAAACTGCGCATAAAATATGCACAAAACGATACGCAGCTGAAAAAACTCAAGCCGGGAGAAAAGCTTCCGTATCTCTCCTTTTCCGTTCCGATCAATGAAAAGTCGATTTCCGGCTACGTTGCGCTGTCGGGAGAGCCGGTCAATATTCAGGATGCCTATCAAATTCCTTCCGACAAACCTTTCGTCTTTAATAAAAAAACCGATATTTCGACCGGATATCACACAAAATCAATCTATACGCTGCCCCTTAAAATGCAGTCGGGAAAACTGCTCGGCGTCATGCAGCTCATAAACGCACAGGACGAATCGGGAAAGCTCATCGGCTTCGATGAAGATGCGGTGCTCTATATTACGCACTTTGCATCGAACGTTCGCCAAGCGCTGCAAAATACGTATCAGACGAATTTGATGGTGCAGCGTATGCTTAAGATGGCGGAGTTCCGCGATCCGAAAGAAACCTATCCGCACGTTATGCGCGTCGCGGAAAACTCGCTCGAAATATACGACCGCTGGGCATTCAATCACAATGTTCCCGAACACGAAAAACATCGTTTCCGTGACTGTTTAAAAATCGCCGCAAAATTTCACGACATCGGTAAAGTCGGCATTCCCGATGCGGTGCTCCACAGCCCGAAGCGCTACGGCCCCGATGACGAAAACCGCGCCATATTGAAAGGGCACACGTGCATCGGAGCGCAGATTTTCGGCGACGGCTCATCCATGCTCGACTTGATGTGCCGTGACGTTGCACTGCACCATCACGAAGCGTGGAACAAATCGAGCGCGGGTTACCCCGGCAATATCGATTACCACGCGTATAAAATCGGAGAACCGCTTTTTCCTGCCGACGCTTTGGGAGGGGATGCGATCCCGCTCGCCGCGCGCATCATAAGCGTCGCCGACGTGTTCGATGCGCTCAGCCATCGCCGATCGTATAAAGACGCGTGGCCGATCGAAAAAGCGTTTGAAGAGATCGAAAAAGGAGCGGGCACGCAGTTCGACCCCGAAATCGTCGCCGCATTTTTACAGGTAAAAAGCCGTATTTCTGCGATCCTGCTCGCTTATCCCGACGAAGACTCGTGTCCTGAAGAGCACGGCAAATCGGTTTGAAAATATCCGGCAGCGGAACGCCATAAAATCGAACACAATGTTCGCTGCAAAACGCACGAGATGTCATCTTTGCAAATACTTTGCGAAAGAGCCGTATCGTTTACGGATGCGAGTGCGATCGTTCGCGGATCAATTCGATTATCTTTTTATCGAAGCACGCGGCAAAGAGCGCGAATTCTTTTTTGCCGTAGACGTTTTTTCTGTTGCCGGTAAGTCCCGCCTCTGCAAGCTGCATATTGAAATTTCTGTCGGCAAGTTTTTTTTTCGCGCTCTCTTTTGTATAGCACGTACCGCGGTCGTTTAAAACGCACAAGCCCCGTTCGGTAAGCTTTGCTGCAAGCGGAATGTCTCGCGTGACGATCATGTCGCCGTTTTCAGCACACGAAGCGATACAATCGTCGGCCGCTCCGGGCGTGTTTTCACAAGTGAGCATTTCGAAAGACAATTTTTTATTAATTAATAATTTTTCATCGACGGGGACGACGCGATTTGCAACGAAAGTGACGGCAAACGAAAGAGACGCCGCTTTTTTTATGATGTAATCGCGTACCGATCGAGGGCAGGAGTCGGCATCCACCCACACGCGCACAGGTTTCACTTGAGCGCCTTATCGATCCTGTCTATCATGCGGAGCGTAAGGCGTTCGGCTTCTTCATCGTCCGCCGAATCGCCGCCGTTTAAGAGTTTCGCGTTTTTTGATTTTTCTTTATATAATTCATCGACGAGCGTGATGCCGCTCATAATCGCTATTTCGACAGGTTTCGTCAAACCGCCCGTTTTTTTTATTTCTTCGGTGATGCGTTTATAATAGCCGAGCAGTTTTTCAAGGTAGGCCGATTCTTCGTTCGCCTTGATTGCAAAAGAAGAGCCGAGCAAGTCGATTTGAAGGGAACCCATTTAGAAAATGTCGAACTGTCCGTCATCTTCCGCTTTTTTCGGTTCGGCGGTACGGACGGGCGCGCTCTGGGGCGCTTTCGGACTTTGCGGCGTTTTTGCAGCGGAGGCTGCGCTTCCGGCTCTCAGTACGGAATTTTCGATGGAATTGAGCCGGTCGAGCGCTTTTAATATGCCGTTTTCGATCTTGCTCTGATCCTGTTCGATAGAGGAAAGCCGCTCCGATTTGTCGGCAAGCGCATTTGTGAGCTCGGTACACTTGGTGCGCAGAGCATCGTTTTCCGACTGCAGCTGTGAGATTTTTTCCACAGCGCTTTCCACTTTTCGTTCAAGAAGAAGAATCTGATCGAGCGATATCATATTATGCCTTCAGTGCGTTCTTTGCGATGTCCACAACGGCTTTGAACGCCGCGGGATCTTCGATTGCCATATTTGCAAGTGCTTTTCGGTTGAGCGCAACTCCGGCTTTGGTACAACCGTCGATAAAGCGGGAGTACGAAAGCCCTTCATCGCGGACAGCCGCGTTGATACGTGCAATCCACAGCGCGCGGAAATTGCCCTTTCTGTCGCGTCTGTCGACGTAGGCATGGCGCAGCGCTTTTACGACCGCGTCTTTTGCGGCTTTGAAATTCGATTTTCTGTCGCCTCTGAAACCCTTTGCAAGCTTGAGGATTTTGATGCGGCGATTTTTACGTTTTGATCCGTCTATTGCTCTTGACATGTTTTAACTCCTAAAAATCAGCCGTACGGCAGCATCTGCTTTCTTACTTTTTTTGCAGAGTCTTCGGCCATAATTCCGGCAGCACGGAGCTGGCGTTTCCGTTTTGAAGAACGCTTGGTGAGAATATGGCGGAGGTTCATTTTTTTGTACTTGACTTTTCCGCTGCCCGTAAGCGAATAGCGCTTGGCGGCGGATTTTTTCGTCTTCATCTTAGGCATTCGATTTTACCTCACTTGTTGTTTTGGCTTTTCCCGAAATGGTCATCGACATAAACTTGCCTTCCATAGCGGCCGGTTTTTCGACGACGTATGCGGAAGTAAGCCTCTTCAGAACTTCCTGCAGGACTCCGTATCCGAGCTCGGTGTGAGCCAATTCGCGTCCGCGGAAGCGGATCGTGATTTTGACTTTATTGCCTTCGTCGAGGAATTCCTGCACATGCTTGGCTTTCGTGTCAAGGTCACCCGGGCCGATTTTCGGCTGCATACGGATTTCCTTGAGCTTCAATACCTTTTGGTTTTTCTTGGAGTCTCGGAGCTTTTTTTCCATTTCAAACCGGTATTTGCCGAAGTCGAGTATTTTGCAGACCGGCGGATTCGCGTTTGGCGAAACTTCAACAAGGTCGAGGTCCTCATCCCTAGCCATTCTGAGCGCATCAATCGTAGGTACGATTCCTTTTTGATTACCCTCATCATCTATTAACCTGATTTCCCGTACGCGGATTTGTTCGTTAATCCGTAAACCCTTATTGTTGTTAGTATAGGCCAACTATCCTCCTTGTGTCTGAAAACACGTCTACCATGTAATGTAAGCACTATTATATAATAATTTATATCGAAATGTCTAGTGCTCGATTGCGCCGTATCGGATGCCGAAAAGCGCGGATCCCCGTCCTCGCACCGAAAAGCGAGCCAAGCGATCCACAGCGTATTGCCGTTTTTACCGACACCGTACGGTTGCGCATTTTTTTTAAACGATGTATGCTATCGTCATGTATCTTTTTTTGATTATGTTTATGCCCGTATCGCTTTTATGGTATCTTATACATGAAAAAGATAAAGCGGTTATCCCCGTTGCGCTCGGCGGTGCGCTTTCGGCGATTGTGTTTTGCGCATTCAAAGCGTTTTTTTCTTTTTCATACCGTACGCCGCGCGCGGGATTTTTCGTAAACTACGCGTATATTCTGCTCGCCTATACGCTCATTCCCGTTGCCGCCGTCTATCTTATCTTTTTAGTAATTTCGAAAGACGACAATGCGTTCCTCGCAAAATCTTATTTTCCGCTTTTATGCGCTTTTTTTTCGGTCTATTTGCCGTATACGGTGCTCGCCGGCAGCCGTTCGGCGTATTCGGCGTTCGAGCTTTTTTGCAAGCCCGTGCTGTACACGGCGATGCTTGCCTCGTCGGCGGTTTGCGTTTCGTTTCTTTATCGGACGAGTGCTGATGAAAAAAGGCTTCGAACATTGCTGGCGACGCTCATCGGTTTTCTCTTTGTACCGAGTGCGATCGAGACGGCATGGTTTGTCGGGTTTTCGTTTTTTGCATGGCTGCCGTTTTTTGTCCTGTACGTATTTTTTTCAGCTTGCGGAGCGGTGCGCTTTTTGCACGGCGATTTTCCAGAAAAAACCGTTTCGATTTTTTTGCCGAAAAAATCATCCGTCACAACTATAGTCGGCGGCGATCTGTGTGTAAGATTCGGTCGGCATCGTAAATAACGAAAAAGGCGTGCGAAACTTTTATGCTTTGCGCGCCTTTTTTCAAAAATTGATAATCCAAATAAAGCCTCAAAAGATTGAAATTTTTCGAGGCGCTTGATTATTATTTTTCTTTACCGTCACATTATTGTGCAGCTTTGATCGCGTTCATCGCTTCGATCGCGTGTCCCGCGCTGCCGAGCACGTTTTTGTTTTTGTGGGCATACATCGCTTTCAATTCGTCGCGTGCCGGTCCGAGATAGAGGCGCGGATCGAACACTGTAGGATCTTCGGCGAGCACACGTCTGACCGCCGCCGTCATCGCAAGCCGTCCGTCCGAATCGATATTGATTTTGCATACGGCGGATTTTGCCGCTTTGCGCAGCTGCTCTTCGGGAATGCCGACGGAGTCGGGAATCTTGCCGCCGTATTTTTCGATCTCTTTGACATACTGCACCGGAACGGACGATGCGCCGTGAAGCACGATCGGAAATCCGGGAAGTTTTTTTTCAATCGCTTCGAGTACATCGAATGCGAGCGGCGGCGGAATCAAAACACCGTCGGCAGTGCGCGTACACTGTTCGGGCGTGAATTTGCATCTGCCGTGACTCGTACCGATCGAAATGGCAAGCGAATCGACACCGGTTTTGCCGACGAAATCCTGCACTTCTTCGGGTTTCGTGTAGTGGCTTTCGGCGGCGCTTACTTCGTCTTCGACACCGGCCAATACGCCGAGCTCACCTTCGACGGTTACGTAGTCTTTTTGCGCATGAGCGAAATCGCACACTTGCTTTGTTAATTTTACGTTTTCATCGTAGGGAAGCGCGGAACCGTCGATCATTACGGATGAAAACCCGCTTTCGATACAGTCTTTTGCGACTTCGAACGACGGACCGTGATCGAGGTGGAGCACGATCGGAATGTCGCAGCCGAGTTCGTGCGCGTATTCGACCGCACCTGCTGCAAGATGGCGGAGCATGTATTTATCGGCGTATGCGCGAGCGCCTTTTGAAACCTGCAGAATAACGGGCGACCGGGTTTCAACGCAAGCTTGGATGATCGCCTGCAGCTGTTCCATATTGTTGAAATTGTATGCCGGAAGCGCATAGTGTCCGGCCATCGCCTGCTGGAACAGCACTTTCGTGTTGACCAGTCCGATTTCTTTGTAACTGTGCATAGAAGACTCCTATATTTGCATATTCTTATAATATCGTCGTACCATTGTAAACGTTTTTAGGACGGGTGACAAGCGATTTTTTGACTTGTTGAAATAAGGTGCTATAATCTAAATGACGGTTGCTATTTTACGGTTGTTTAAAAGTATAAAGTATACGATAACAGAAAAAACAACACTTTTCCAAAAATAGAGCGTCTTTCTTTTTTCAAAGAATCATGCAAAGATTACAGTATCTAAAAAACAAGGAGGGTTATGCTAATGCAGTTTGTCAAAAAATTTTCTAAAGCTGTTCTGTTGTTTTTTGTAATTATTTTTACAGGGTGTAACAATTATTTTGAGATTTTATCATCAAGGCGGAGTTTTGCTTACTCGTCAGACCGAAAAGATCAATTAATTGAAATTGCATTAACCAATAAATGGAAATCATCTGACCAGGAAGTACAGGATGCGTTACTTGCAGTTTTTAAAAATGAAAGTCGTTTTGCAAAAGGAACGTTAACTCAAATAACAAAAATTGATGAATCAAGTATGACAATTCCGGTTCCGTTTAGTAGAAACCGTTCCGCCATAATGGAAGAATGTAATAAAGTAAATTTCGGTTTGTATTTCCTTGAGACAGAAAATAAAAATTGGTATGCGATTACTTCGGACGATAAAAGGGTAGGAAACGTTCTTGCGCTTATTGAATCTGAATTCTCAAGAGATATTTCTGATAATGATTTTTCAATTATGTTTGCAGAGCGTCTTAATAATTATATTTTAAATGTGGCGGACGAATGGAATTCCCTTACAGCCGATGATATTTCTGACTACAAAGCTCGTTCTGCTTATAAAGACATAGTAAACAACGGTAATTATACATATTCGGCTTGGAAAAAGAATTATGGAAATACAAAATGCCAGATACCGGTAAATTGGAATCAACGACCATCACCGTTTAATAATTGTATAGTGGCTGTTATAGGTGGTGATGCTTATTACGTAGGCTGCGGAGCTGTTCAGGTTGCGCAAATTATGGCTTATCATAAATATATAAAAGAAAATACGTCTCCGAATTTTAATTTAATAAGAAGTAAATGGGCTCAGGCATGGCTATTACTTAGACGATGTATTTAACTTTGGAGTCGGAGCATTAGTTGATGATTCAGGAATCAGAGCAGCGAATGATAAGCCCTACTACTATCAATACAAATTAAGCCAAACAAATATGTTAAAACCGACGGGAAGATAATTATGTCTTTTAGAAATTTTTTTTTGACGGTATTTTCAATTTTAATGATTTTCGGAATATCTTCTTGTTCAATCCACAGTGAAATCAATCAATTCTGGAGTTTTGATGATATTCTGTTTAATACTATGAGGCAACGCTGGAAAGATGCCGATATGAAAAATTATGTATTTGAATATGCAATTTCAGATATCTGCCCGAATTCCATTGAAGGTAAAGTAAAAGTAATAGACGGAGCCGGTACGGTGGAACTCACACTGAACGGCTTAAAGCCCGGGGATGAAGGATATGATTCCGAATTGAAGCATTATTCAAAAAGAAAAATCGAATTCAAAACAATTGACGAGATATATGACTTCATTAAAATAACCGTAGAAACGAGACGAATTTCCTATGAAAAAAAAAGACTGTTAACTTATAAGCTTGACATAAAATATGATGAACAGAACTTTATTCCATTATTAGTTTATGAAAATTTATCCGCTTTCGAGCAAATCGATGAATCACCTAACGGTTCATGGGACGGTTCTTTATATATAAAAATTACAAAATTCAAATAAAACGGTTTGTCTTGCACAACAGGCAAAGATTACTATTATAGAAATCGATATTACAGATACGATAACAGTTTATGCATTGCCTTGTTTTTGTTATAATCGATCGGATTAAATGAGGAATATGTATGACACAAAATGAACGGCGCGTTTTTTTAATAGACTGTCTTTTAAAGGAAACCCCCGGTTATCGCTCCGCGCGGATACCGGATGACGAGCAGGAACAAAAGAATTTGCTCCGTTCCCTCATGAACGTCCGACCGCCGCAAGATACGAGCGAAGAATTCCTGCGCATACAGGACGAGTATTTACGGGAAGCGATCCGAGAGAGCGGCATTACCGACCTTGCGCAGTTAAAGCCTCTCGGCGCACAAGGGAACGGAACTTTTTATCTGTGGCAGGGCGACATTACACGGCTCAAAGTCGACGCGATCGTAAACGCGGCAAACAGCGCTATGACCGGCTGCTGGCAGCCCTGTCACCTATGTATTGACAATTGCATCCATACATTCGCAGGCGTGCAGCTGCGCGCGGTGTGCGCCGACATTATGCGAAAGCAGGGACACGAAGAACCGACGGGAAGCGCAAAAATCACGAGCGCGTTCAACCTGCCTTGCAAGTACGTGATCCACACCGTAGGGCCTATTGTGCAGGGGCGATTACAAAGAAAACACGAAGAAGAACTCGCGTCCTGCTACCGTTCCTGTCTTGAGCTTGCCGAAGCGCACAACGTAAAAAGTATCGCTTTTTGCTGTATTTCGACCGGAGTCTTTATGTTTCCGAATCGGCGCGCGGCGGAAATTGCGGTAGCAACCGTCCGAAAATACATCGAGCAAACCGGAAGCGGGATGAAAGTCGTGTTTAACGTATTCAACGACGAAGATTTTGCAATTTACAGCCTATATTTACAGCGGACGAATTGACAAAAGGAACAGCCGGATGATTTTGGAAACAAAGAGACTGACGCTTCGTCCGTGGAGAGAATCGGATGCACAAGACCTGTTTTACTATGCAAGTCATCCCGACGTGGGGCCGACAGCCGGATGGGCTGTCCATACGAGTGTTGAAAACAGCAGAACCGTCATCAGTAATATCCTCTCCGTACCGGAGTCATACGCGGTCGTACTCAAAGAGACGGGACAGCCTGTAGGCAGTATCGCCTTAATGATCGGCAAGTTAAGCAATATCGGCCTTCCCGATACGGAAGGTGAAATAGGGTTTTGGATCGGCGTACCGTATTGGGGACAAGGACTTATTCCGGAGGCGGTTCGCGAGCTGATGCGGCACGGCTTCGAAGATTTGAAACTCGAAAAACTGTGGTGCGGATATTTTGACGGAAACGATAAATCGAAACGGGCGCAGGAAAAATGCGGCTTCCGATATCATCATACGAAAGAAAACGTTCCCTGTGCTTTAAAAGGGGTTCTGCGGACGGAGCACTTTACCTGTATATCGAAAGAAGCGTGGTTGTTACAGGAGTAAAAAACATAATAACAGTTTGCCGAACATTCAAATTATTGTCTGCAAAATGCCGGCCGCCGAACCCGCTTTTTGGATTCCGACGACAACATACTCATCGATAAACGCGAAAAAAAAAGTGCAAACCGAAACAGACTTGATTGCGGAATTGAACGGTTGGAAATCCGAAATTCGGATTTTATAAATTAAAGCCGAAATATATCTTTACCGCCGTAATTGTTTTTGCACTGATAGTCGGCTGCTCCATAAAGATCTCTGCTTCGAAAAACTTTTCTATTTTCTTACTCAAGCCACTGTATAAATGCCGTTTTATCCTCGCTGTTGTACCCTGCATTTTTATAGAAATTCAATGTGCTTTCTTTTTTTGTGCCCGTCAAAAGCATCATCTTATAGCAATTGTTTTTAATCGCTATCTCCTTTGCATAATTGAGACATTCCGTTGCATATCCTTTTCCGCAGTATTCTTCATTCGTAACGACATTTTCAATAAACGCATACGGGCGCACATCCCTCGTCAAATTCGGAATGATCACACAAACACAGGACGACAGTATTTTACCGTTTATTTCATTGATGATGATATGATGATTCTTATCTTCAATAATTGTTTTCCATGTATTTTCCAGCCGGCTTGAATTTTCCGGAATATCTTTTTCGTGTAAAAACAGATATAGGTTCAATAATTCATATAAATCTTCTTTAACCGCTTCTCTTACCATAATCACAACTCCCAAGCCGCTCTTCAGCCGGCCGCAAACGCAGTGAGGGAAACCTCCGGAGAAAAAAAACGATGAACAATGACTTTCTTTTTATAACGGAGCCCCACAATAGTAATCCAAATGAATTCCCTTGGTTTCTAAATTCTTGAGACAGTCACGATAATAGCAATCATCATGTTCAGTATATATGGGATTGGGTACTTCAATGACCGCTAAATTATTATATGCCGGACATCTCCTGCCGCGATAGTCTTTGTCCAACCACTCGGGACTGACCCTGTAGCCTCGCCGATTCATCTCTGCCATAATGAGTCGGTGATAACAATAAAGCAGATAGGGTGAATAATGAAAAACATAATTGACAGTTGCATGCTGCCTGCCCCAGCCGTTTCCGCGCAAGGCACAACACTCCCTATGTTGTCCCAACAGCTGTTGGCGCGGCAATTCGCTAATCATATCTTGATGCCACAGTCTCATCCAACTCTCTCAATATATAACTTAGAGCAAAGTGCTCATGTGCTGCCTAAATTTTCCGATACTCTTTTGACCGATTCGATTCTCTCATAACGTGCGGCAAACTGTCAATCGTTAGATAATAAAGTACACTTGTAATGATGCTGCGCAGCATATACGCCGTATATTGTTCAATTGGCAGCAAGCAGTCGTGTTTATTTTTCAGTCGTCCGCGGAGATTTGCGGTTATTGTCGTTGATATATCCGATGAAAGTAAAAAAAAGAAAAGGTGAAAAAACAGCATGCCGGCTTGTTAAATTTTTTATAGAAAAAGATTTAGGAAAAGATTATGGAATTTACAAATGAATCTTTACCGCTCATTGAACGGCTGAACGAAGCGCTTTCGAAAGCGGATGCACTGCTCATCGGAGCAGGCGCGGGTCTTTCGACTTCGGCAGGGTTTACCTATTCGGGCGAGCGCTTTGAAAAACATTTTTCGGATTTCCGCAAAAAATACGGCTTTACCGATATGTATTCGGGCGGATTTTATCCGTTTAAAACGCTCGAAGAATTTTGGGCGTATTGGAGCCGCTACATTATGATAAACCGCTATACCGACGCGCCGAAACCGGTGTACGAAAATCTGCGCAAGCTGGCGGACGGTAAGAATTACTTTGTGCTGACGACGAACGTCGATCACTGCTTTCAAAAAGCGGGCTTTGATAAGACGCGGCTCTTTTACACGCAGGGCGATTACGGCTTATGGCAGTGTTCCGTTCCCTGCCACGACAAAACCTACAACAACGAAGAGGCCGTCCGCAAAATGGTCGAAACGCAAAAAGACATGCGCATTCCGTCCGATTTGATTCCGTATTGTCCGAGATGCGGAAAACCGATGTCGATGAACCTTCGAAGCGATTCGACTTTCGTGGAAGACGAGGGCTGGCACGAAGCCTCCGAACGCTACGGCAACTTTATCGCGGCGCATAAAAACGAAAAAATCCTCTTTTTGGAATTGGGCGTCGGTTCGAATACGCCCGGCATTATCAAATATCCGTTTTGGCGCATGTGCGCCGACAACCCGCGTTCGGTTTACGCGTGCATCAATTACGGCGAAGCACTCTGTCCCGACGAAATCCGCGAGCGCTCGATATGCATAGACGGCGATATTGCAAGCATGCTGGAAAAAATGCGGCGCTGTATAAAGCCCCGCTAGGCTTCATACAGCGAGTGGAGGGCGCGGTATACGCGGTTCGCTTTTTCTTTTTGCGCTTCGGTAAAGTCGGCGTTTACGTCGTCGCTTAAGAGTTCGAGCGATGAAAGGCTTTCGTTGAGCGCCGTGGCAAAGCCGCGCGACACTTTAAACCAATAGGTGCCGTTGCCGTCGGTAAAGAGGCACACGAAGCCGTATTCTTTGCTCTTTTGTTTTGCGACCGCCACTCCCAGCACGATGTCGAGCGCATCGGAAAGGCGAGCGGATGCACCTTCGTCGGCAAGGCTTATGTTGAGTTTTTTGTCGAATTTGTTTTCCGGCATCGGCGAAAGCGAAATCGATTTTGCAAGCTTTAAAGCAAGTTCGAGCTTTTCACCGTCGAGCAGCGTATAGCCGTTTTCAAAGAGTATTTTGCAGCGGAGTCCTCCGACTTGTTTTACAAGGCTTTCGTCGGTTTCGCTTTTTGCCGCCTTGATAAAATTTTCGTAGGGCAGGAGCACGGTTTTTTTGCCTTTTATCTTTTTAATGGCGAAGGATTCTCCGCCGAACGAAACGCAATCTTCGTCTTTTATCTCTTTAATGATTTTTTTCGATTTTCCGTTTTCGTCTTTCGCCCTTTGTTTCGGAGAAGCGATATCCGTTTCGCGCGCTTTGGTTTTCCGTGTACATTTTTTTTCAAGTTTTTCGCGCAGCTCAGGATCGATCGCGTCGAGCAGCGTCCTCGTCAAGGGAGAGACACTCATGGCAAACATGCGCGATGTGCGTACGATTTCCCCCGCGACAATGTACAGCGGATCGGTTCGGAACATGCTGCTTCCCGGATGGATGCAGATGTGTTCGGTCGTCAGCGTTTTGTAATTGTCTTTTCCTTCGCGCACGCATACGAACTGCATCATACCCGCGGCTATGCAGCACAGATAATCGCTCATCGTCCCGCCTCCGGTGATCGGAATCTGCATATCGGCGACGATCTGCGAAAGCTGTATGTCTATGTTTTCGATTTCCGCCATAACGCGTTCGTCAAGAAAACTGTTTTTGCAAAAGCGCGCTTTATTCGAAGCGCCGCGGTACGCGCGAAAGATGTGCAGGTAGGAAACGAAGTCACCCTGTACGTCGCGGAACGCGTGATGCGCTCGTCTCGCTTCAAGTTCTTCGCCGGGAGGAAGTACGAAGGGGGAATTGGCCGAAAGAAAAGAGGCTGCGACGAGCGCTTCTTCGAGAACGGAGGGATATTTCATGATCGCTTCGACGATGATGCGGCTTATCCTCGGTTCGAGCGGAAATTCGACCATGAGTTTTCCGATCGAAGAGAGCGTATTGTCTTTCGTTATCGCTTTCAGCATAACGAGCGTATCGACCGCACCTGCGATCCCTTCGCGGGAAGGCGGGGAGAGAAAATTGAAATCGTAAAAATTCGTAATGCCGAGTTCGGCCATGCGCAAAACGACTTCGCTCAAATCGGTGCGGTAGATCTCTTCGGTCGTATACATTTCGCGTGTTTCGTAATCTTTGCGCCGATAGAGGCGGTAACAGCTGCCGGGGCACGTGCGTCCCGCCCTTCCTTTTCGCTGATTGCACGACGCTTTTGAAACGGCCGTTTCGACGAGGCTCGACGTGTACGTGTGCGGATTGTAAAAATTGAGCTTTGCCAGTCCCGAATCGATGACGGTCGTGATGTCGCCTATCGTGACGGACGTTTCCGCGATATTCGTGGAAATTATTATTTTCTTTTTCCCGAACGGGGGAGGGGCGAAAACGCGCTCCTGTTCTTCTTTCGGAAGCCTGCCGTAGAGCGGCAACGTGTGGATTTTCCGAGCGAAGGGCGAGCGGTCGAGACGGAAAAGGCAGTCTTTAATAATTTTTTCTCCCGGCAAAAAAATCAAAATGCCGCCGTCGATTCTGTTGTCGAGAACGCGCTCGACCGTGTTTTCGATTTTCGTTAAAAGCGCGTCGCACGCGGCGTCCGATACGGTGCTTGCCGAGACGGCCGGCGGATCGTAGACAAGGGTGACGGGAAAGGTGACCGTGTCGATCGTGACGATGGGGCATCCGTCGAAGTAGGACGAAAAGGCTTCGGCGTTCATCGTCGCCGACGAAACGATAACTTTGAAATCTTTGCGTTCGGCCAAAACGCGTTTTAACAATCCGAGTACGAAGTCGATATTCAAACTCCGCTCGTGCGCTTCGTCTACCATAATGACCGAATACTTGGACATCCACGGGTCGAGCTTCATTTCCTGCAGCAAAATGCCGTCGGTCATGATTTTGATCCTCGTCGTCGCGTCGGTTTTATCTTCGAAGCGCATTTTGTATCCGACCAGTCCGGGATAGGTCGTGCCGAGCTGCTTTGAAATGAATTCGCTTACGGAAAGGGCGGCGATCCGTCTCGGTTGCGTCACCGCGACGATGCCCGTTTTGGCATAACCCGCTTCGTAGAGGATGACCGGGATCTGCGTCGTTTTGCCGCTGCCTGTCGGACTTTGCACGACGATCACTTGATTATGTGCGAGCGTGTCCAAAATGCGCTGCTTTTGTTCGTATACAGGAAGCGATTTGTAATCTATAGCCATGTTTTTCGTACCCGTGTGTTTTCCATGATGATTTTCCGCGCGGCGATGTAGCGCATCCACTCCCGCCGTCCCGCGTTTCCCAGATATGCGATAAAATCGTCGTCGAGATATTTTATAACGAATTGATATGCCGTCGTGATGTACGTCGTTATGTAGTGCGCTTTTGTTTCGTGCAGAATTGCGATGCCGCCTTTTTCTTTTTTATAATAGATCACTTTGTATAAAAGTCCGTCGCCCGTATATTCGTGCGGAGCATCGGGCGTGTCGAAGGCGGGCTTTGTACGCTGCGCGCTTATCGTATTGCCGTTCGCGTAGAGTATGAGCTTTGAAAAACGCCGCTCGGATTTTTTTCCGATAAACTCGCGCTCTTGTACGATGTGCGGGTGATTTGCCCAAATGATGTCGGCTCCGCAGTCGAGCAGTTTGTAATAATACGCGCGCTGCGAAGCGGAGACGCTCCGGATGTATTCCGGAACGTTCGCATGAATCGAAAGGATAAAAATATCGCACTGGTTTTCCGATCTGATTTGCCGTATACGGTTTCCGAACGCTTCCCTCGCATCGGGCGCGGGCGGCACGTAGTTCATGTATTCGATATAATCTTTTTCGTTCAGCACTTCCGTTACCGCGCAAAAGATAATCGTCCATCCGTTTTTTTTAATAATTTTATACCCGATGGCATCTCCGCCCGATTTTTTTAATCCCGAAAAAAAGACTTCGCGATCCGTGCCTTTGTGTGCGCTCTCCGTTTTTTCCGCCCATTCGCGCGTATGCTTCATCCCCGAAAGCCCCTGATCGTTCGAGTGATTGTTTACGAGAGAAAAGACATTAAAACCAGCGCTGATCGCCGCTTCGGGATATTCGGAATGCATGTTGAAGCGCGGATAGCTTGCACAGGGGATGCTGTCGTCGACGGGAGCTTCGATGTTTGCAAATGAAAAATCGCACGAGAGGGCGAGCGGGGCGATGTCTTTCCAGATGAGTGAATAATCGCTCATCGAATAGTTCGGCTTATGCGCCATGATATCGCCTGCAAACAAAAGCGTGAGGTTGTGCTGTATCTCTTCGCGATCGTTTTTTTCGCTTCCGAAAGAAGGTGCGGAATTCTCTTCGGCCGAAACGGAAACGCTTTGCCCGCTCGGCGTTTCGGGCGCTTCCGATGCGGGCCTTTGCTTCGGAACAGTCTTACACGAAGCGAGGACGATGATGCAAAAAAGCAGGTAAAAGCTGTTCCTGATTTTCATTTATACGGCGCTTCCCGCCTGTACGAGCGTGATCGCCGCCGTTATGACGATATCATCGACCGAACAGCCGCGAGAGAGATCGCTTATCGGCTTGGCAAATCCTTGCAGGATCGGGCCGTACGCATCCGCATGGGCGAGGCGCTGCACGAGTTTATAGCCGATATTTCCGGCCGAAAGGTTCGGGAATACGATCGTGTTCACTTTACCTTTTACCGGAGAGCCGGGAGCTTTTTTGTCGGTGACGGACGGGATAAGCGCCGCATCCGCCTGCAGTTCTCCGTCGAGCAACAGGGACGGCGCTTTTGCGTGCGCTTTTTGTACCGCTTCCTGTACCGTGAGAACCGAAGGCTGAGCGCCGTCCGAACCCTTTGTTGAAAAGGAAAGGAGTGCGATGCACGGGTCGCAGCCCAAAAGCGCTTTGCACGATTTTCCCGCAGCGACTGCAATGTCGGAAAGCTGTTCGGCATCCGGTTCGGGGACGACCGCGCAGTCGGAAAAAATCATCAAACCCTTATGACCCCACGCCGAATCGTGCATATCCATGACAAAGCACGAAGATGCCGTTTTGCTTTCCGTGCCGATAACTTTTAATCCCGCGCGGAGGAGAGCTGCCGTCGACGAGCGCGCGCCGCTTACCATGGCGTCGGCATAACCTTTTCTCACCATCATCGCACCGAAGCTCAAATAATCGGAAAGCATATACGCTTTGCCCGCCGCAGCGTCGCCCACTTCGGGAAGATTCGTTTTTTTGTTGATCTTTCCCTGCCTGAGTTCAAAATAGGTTTGACCGAAATCGTCGAGCCACGGAGAGGTTGCGGGGTCGATGATGTCGATGCCTGCGAGCGAAACTTTAAGCGACTGCGCCGCGCTTTCGATTTTTTCACGGGAGCCGAGAAGCGTCACTTTTTTTGCGATTTTTTTTGCGACGATTTTTGCGGCCGCTTTGATCGTGCGCTCTTCATCGCCTTCAGGAAGCACGAGCGACTTTTGATACGCTTTCGCTTTTTTGATCATCTCGGCTGTAAAATCGATGCCGCTCTTTGCCGCACTCTTTTTCGCTGCCGGTTTTACGGCTGCTTTTGCCTTTACCGGCGTCTTTTTTGCAGCGGATTTTTTAGCGGAAACTTTTTTTACCGTTTTTTTCGTGCCCGCTTTTTTTTCAGCCGCCTTTTTTGCCGTTTTCGAAGCTGCCTTTTTAACAGTCGTTTTTTTTACGGTTTTACCGGCGCTTGTCTTTTTTACCGCCGTCTTTTTTGCAGCGGATTTTTTTACAACAGCCATATTTCCTCCTTATACGCCCTTACAGTAAAGAGCGCTGCTTCGGTATTACCACAATTACTATAATAGAATATGCGCTTTTATAATAAACCCTCGCACATAAAATAGCAAGGGATAGTCAATTTATTAATAAAGGGGAAAGAATTTTGTGCCTTTGTCTCCGTATGTCATTGAGTGCCGTATTGACCGAGCAATTTTTTCACGTTAAAGTGTAGCCATGTTCGATGTAAAAGATATAGATCTGTTCGATCTCGAAGAAGAAGCGTTCGATACCGTCATCGAGGGCGATATCACGTTTACGGGAAGTATCCGCTTTGCAAAGCCGTTTATGATCCGCGGCAAAGTAAAGGGCAGCATCGATGCGACGAGCGATTTGGTTATAGACAGCGGCGCATCCGTCGAAGCGGACATAAAGGCGCTCCGCGTGCTCGTTAAAGGAAAAGTGAAGGGCAACGTTGCCGCAAAAAAAATGGTATTCGTTACGGCGACGGGTTCGCTCGACGGCGATATCACGGCGGAACAGGTGGTGCTTGAACCGGGCAGCACTTTTACCGGCAAATGTACGATGGTAAAATAGTATGCAGCGATTTTTACGACGATCGATTATATGGACATTGGCGATTGCCTTTGCCTTTCCGCTTTTTTCTCAAATCTCGGACGAAGCCGAGCCGTCTCCTTCTCCGCAAACGGCACCCGCTCCGCAATCGCCCGGACTGCAAGCAGTACCTGGAGACGCTCTCGTTCCCGCACCTCAAGCGCAAAACGAAGCGCCTGCTCCGCAAGCGCCGCAGACTCCCTCTGTGCAAGCCGCTCCGTCTCAGACGCCTTCCGTGCAGCCGGTGCCTCCCGCACAGGCGCAGCGCAGACAAAGCGCGCAAAAACGTGATGCGCTCGTCCTCTATCAAAACGGCGACTATGCGGCGGCGATTCAAATCTGTGAAACGGAAATCGCACGTAATCCGTCGCGCATCGAATCTTACGTAGTTTTGTGCTGGTCGCTCGTTCGAAACCGGCAATACGCGGAAGCGGAGCAGCGTGCTGCGGACGGACTTGCCGTCAGCCCCTACGATCTGCGTCTCATTGAAATATTGGGCGAAGCGAAATATTATCTCGGAAAAAATAACGGTGCGCTCGAACAGTTTCAGCGCTATGTCGCAAATGCTCCCGAAAGCGGCTCCCGTGTCGGGGCGGCATATTATTTTATGGGTGAAATCTATATCCGCCAAGCGCGCTATCAGCACGCGGATATCTCTCTTTCCGCCGCGGTAAAAAAGGAACCGCTGCTCGACCGCTGGTGGACGCGGCTGGGTTATGCGCGCGAAATGGCGGGCAATTATTACGAAGCGGCCGAAGCTTACGACGAAGCGCTCCTGCTCAATGCGGCTTCTTCCGACGCGCAAAACGGCAAAGCACGCATCGCATCCCGTCTGCAATGATCGCCAAGGTGTACGTTGCCGCAAATCATCTTTGAAACTTTGGGCTGCCGCCTCAATCAAATCGAAAGCGAGTCGGCGGCGCGTTTTTTTGTCGATGCCCGTTTTTCCGTTTCCATGATACCTCCGACGGCTGCAAGCGAAGTTCTTCGCGATGTGCTTGTGTGCGTCGTAAACACGTGTGCGGTAACGCAAAAGGCGGAACAAAAAGCGCGGCGCGAAATCCGATTGCTTTTGCAAAAGTGTCCGGCTTCTTCCGTCATCGTTACGGGCTGCTATGCCCAGCTCGCCGCGGATAAAATCGCCGAACTCGCTCCCCGCGTCGCAGTCCTTCCGGGTCTCTGCAAAGACAGGCTCGCAGATGTTCCCTCTCTCCTTTCGGATTTTATCGGAACGCACGAAATATTTTCCGCAGAAGATTTTTCGAACCTCCTCTCGTCGACGCTTTTTGCCGATACGAAATCGCATGCGGGAAAAGCCGAAGCATCTTTCCGTTTGGCGACCGATACCTTTCTTGCGCATTCGCGTTCATCCCTTAAAATACAGGACGGCTGCGACAGCGCCTGCTCGTACTGTGCGATCCGAATCGCTCGGGGAAAATCGGTTTCGCTTCCGGTGCGCGACGTGCTTTCCCGAATCGCTTCTCTCAAAGCGGAGGGACAAAACGAAATTGTTTTTACGGCGGTCAATATCGCCCAGTACCGCGGAGAATACGACGGCGCGTATTATACCTTCGCCGACCTCCTCGAAAAAGCGCTCGATGAAACGAGCGGCGTTGCATTTCGCATATCGAGTATGTATCCCGAACTCGTCGACAACCGCTTTTGCCGCATCGTCAAAGACGCTCGCGTGCGCCCTCATTTTCATCTTTCGGTACAGAGCGGAAGCGATGCGATTCTCGCCGCCATGAATAGAAGCTATCGCGCGGACGATATCCTCCGATCGGTTTCAATGTTGAGACGGGCGAAAGGTAACGCATTTTTTGCATGCGACATCATCGCAGGTTTTCCCGGCGAAACGGATGAAGATTTTTCGAAAACGCTCGAACTCTGCCGTGCGTGCGGTTTTGCATACGTTCACGTCTTTCCGTTTTCCCCGCGTCCGGGAACCCGCGCTTTTTTGATGAAACCGAAAGTCCCTTCGGCGGCCGTGCGCGAGCGGGTGCGTCTGCTTTCCGATTTTGCCCTGCAAAGTAAAATGTCCTATATCGAATCGATTTGCGGCACGACCGTGCGCGCGATCGCAGAAAACGCAAAAGAAGGCGACGGAGTTTTTCATATCCGAGCGGTAACCGAAAATTTCATCCATTGCAGGGTTCGTTGTACGGAACTTTCCGTGCCGCGTCCGGGAAGCGATATCCGTGTGCGCATCCTGAATCCCTGTATCGATGAGATACTGCGGGGCGATGAACTTGAAGCGGAAGCCGAACTCGTAAGATGAGACTGCGCGTTCGAGCGATTTACAAAGATCGGCATTCTGGCTATACTTTCTTTCGTTTTCGGGATATAGCGCAGCCGGTAGCGCGCTTGCTTTGGGAGCAAGATGTCGGGCGTTCGAACCGCCCTATCCCGACTAACGGAAACCGTGCAAGCGGATACTCGGAAAATTGCAGGTTTTGAAAATCATTAAATGATCGCACATCCTTTTACCGCATCTGCTCTTCGAGCCTAAAGTAGGCGTACCGATCTTCATCGTACGGATAATCCCAGCTGCCCGCAAAGCGTACCTTTTCGCCGCCGAATCCGGTTTTGAAAAGATAGAGCCCCGCCATCGGATTCGATGCGTCGTCGTTCGGCGGAATGCCCATGAGGTCGTAGCGCGTACATCCCTTACTTCGCGCAAAGCGTATCGCTTCCCACTGGAGTCCGTAGTTCGGCATAAGCTCTCTTAATTCCGTACCGGAACCGGCATACATATAATACGCATTGCGTCCTGACAGTGCGAGCACGATTCCCGAAAGAAGTTTGCCGCACTTCGATGCGGTCATGATGTGGAACTGCGGAAGCGGAGCGGGGGCGGCGAGCGGTATGATCTCTTTTTTTATCGATTCGATTTTTTTTCGCGGCGGCGGTTCGTGAAAGGTATTTTCCTGAATGCGCTTGTGCGAAAACAAGGTATTGAAATACTCTTCGCTTTCATAATAAAAACCTTTGCGCTTTGCCGTCTCTTCGTACAGCGCGTACCAATCGTGCAGTATATCGATGCCGCCGACGGCAAAATCGATGCTGCCCCGGTACGAGCGGCGTATGCAGTTCCGCGTCGTCGCCCTCATGCGGGAGAGGATCCGTTCGGGCGTAAGCGATAAATTGATAATGACGGTGTCGGGTGCAAGGTGATTTCCCGGCGCTTTCCGCAGTTTATGCGTTTTCGTGCCCCAGTTGAGCGCAAGCTGTGCCGTCTCCGGCTTGACGATTTCTTCCCCGCCGTATTGACTCCGCCACGCCAAATCGCAGCGCAGGCAAATGCAGTTTTCCGGAACATGGGGACGGAGGGCGAGCGCGAGCTCTTCGAGAAGCGTGCCTCTCTGTTCGGCCGGCAGCGCAATCGACGGAGCTTTCGGCGCGTATGCATAACAGCTGCCGTCGTGACGAGATCGAAGGAGCGCCAAAAACGGAAAGGTGTACACGGCTGACGACGCATCGTCCGTAAAAGTCACCGAAAAAAAATACGGTTTCTGTCCGGCGCATTTTTTAAATGTCCCCCAAAACGCCGTTTGAAAAAGATTGTCTTCGGGCGGAAACGCTTCCGGAGATACCTGTTCGATTGCAACCATAAAGGCTACCATAACAATTAAACGCAAAAGGCGCAACGCCGGCGTGTGGCTTCCATGCGAATCGTATTTTTTTTGTTTTTGCGGTATACTGGTGTGAGAGAAAAAATCCGATTGTGTCGAGTGCGGCAGATCGGTTCTCTTCGAAATATATTTTACAGGAGTTTATGTACGTTTATGTATATGAAACAGAAAGTGTTTGCGGTCTGTGTCCTGCTTGCTGTAATGGGGACAGCTTTTGCCGAAGATACCGAACCGAAAACTCCGTGGGATTTTTCCGTTACGACCGATTTTGCCTATTACCCGAAAAGCGATGTCATCCCTTCAGCGGGGGGGGGGACATTTTGCGCCTTTGATCGGCCCGTACAACGGAGTAAAGCTTAGCGTAACCGGAACGGTCGGCTATACAATTCCTGTTCCCTTCGGAGACAATCCGCTCGTAAGCGGAAACAAGCTCAGAGTATACGGGCAGTTTGAATTAAGCCCCGTATCGATCGCGCCGGGCGTGGGAGTGAGTTTTTCGCCTATCGCTTTTTTAAATTTTTCCGCCGGCAGTTCGATCGGTATCGGATGGACTATTAAAGCCGGTTCGCTTAACCTTCAGGGAATTGCAACATGGAATTCCGCAACGGCTGCATACGACGATCGTGCTTTTAAAAGCGCATTTTGGGAGACATGGTTCCGGGGCGCTTTTATGTTCGACCTTGCTGCAATCAAACCCGGCGATTGGAACCACATTGTCGCCTATGCGGCCTACAAATTAGCTTATCAAGGCATCACTTCGGGCGGCGAAAACGGGAACCCGTGGCTGTACCAGCTTGCAGGCGAAAAAATAAACGGCTGGCAGTATACGGCAAGCTTTATCGCCGCCTATCAAATGCCGCTGGTACTGCAAACGGTCGGCGTGCAAACCGAACTGAGCGGGCAGCTGAACGGTACAAAAGATTTTGCAGCCCGATATCATTCAATGAATCCGAATTTTATGAGCATATCGATAAGCCCTCTTATGGTATTCGAATTTTCAAAAAAAGACAGTCTTACCTTGCAGTTTAAATTTGCAAGCCGCCGCAGCTATACCGAAAAGGCTTCCGCTTCAAAAGACGTTTTAACGGGCTTGCAGCAAAGCGGCCGCGAATGGTATTTTAACCGCATTGCGCTCAGTTATCGGCACAGCTTTTAATGGTTTAAGGAAACTGTGATATGGAACAAAATAAAAATACAATCGCAAAAGCTTTTTTTCGGTATCCGCTGGTATGCTGCATTGCACTGTACATTATCTGCTATGCGTTTCGCATGTGGGAATATTTGGCGCTCAAAACGGACGAAAGCGTTATCGGTGAAAACTTTGTTCATAAAGCGTGCGGCGTCATTGTAATTTTCGCCGCGCTGTTTGCATCGGGGCTTCATTGGCGTGACATAGGTTTTACGCGCGTCGATCGGCTGAAACATATCGGCTTGGGTTTAGTTTTGGGTTTCGTTTTTTATGTACTTGCCTATGCGGCCGAATATATCGTGCTGTATGTGCAGGGAGCGTCTCCTTTTTTGACGATAGCTTCCGGCAGTTTTTCGCTGATAAAAAAAACCGAGTTTATAAGCGTGGGAATCGGTTTTATTCTTTTATTCAATATCCTCAACGTATGGATGGAAGAAGGTTTGTTCCGCGGACTTTTTACGCGGATTTTGCGCGAACGGTATGACTTTCGGGCGACTGTCTTTATAAGCGCTTTGCTGTTCGGCCTGTGGCATATAGCAATGCCGGCACGTGCGTTTATCGAAGGGCAAACGGACTTCGCTTCGATGCTGCTTTTGAGCGTCGGCTACGTAGCGTTTTCGTTCGTCTACGGTTTAAAGATGAGTTTTTTATACAGGATGACCGGCTCTTTGTGGGCGGGCATGGCCGATCACTTTTTTAACAACAGCGTTATCAATATCGTTCACGTTGTGTCGAGCGAGGGAAGCGATCATTTGCAGATTATACGGATTGTAACGGCGCAGCTTTTGTCCTTTGCGTTTATATGCATTCTGTATGTTCGCAAACGAAAAAACTTACCGCCTGTATTTTGACGGTATGCAGCCTTTGTGCTATACTTTCGAATTATGCACGACATTCAATTCCGATTTGCCGAGGTGCGCGATGTGCCGCTTATTTTGCAATTTATTAAAATGCTCGCTCGATACGAAAAGCTCGAAGACCAAGTCGTCGCGACGGAAGCGCTTTTAAAAGAATGGCTTTTCGATAAAAAGAAAGCCGAAACGATTTTTGCGCTTGCTGACGGAAAGGAAATCGGATTCGCGCTTTTTTTTCATAATTTTTCCACGTTTCTCGGCCGTGCAGGCATCTACCTCGAAGATCTGTATGTTCTTCCCGAATACCGCGGACGAGGAGCGGGTAAAGCGATTTTAATAAAACTCGCCGGCATCGCCGCCGAACGCGGATGCGGGAGACTCGAATGGTCATGTTTAAATTGGAATACGCCGAGCATCGATTTTTACCTTTCACTCGGAGCCGATCGGATGAAAGACTGGAACGTCTATCGGTTTTCGGGAAAAACGCTTTCGGATTTGGCGGCCGGAAACGCTCTGAATCCGAGATGACGCCGTACAACGGTACTCGTATGCTGCTGCCGCTCCGGCCGAAACCGATATAGCAGCATTGTGTACGAAGTCGACGGTACGGCTTTCGGAAAGCTGTTCTATCGGAGCTCCCCGAAGTTGACGCCGCCGTTTTTTATGAGTACATTATACATACGGCTGTTGCGGAAAACGTCTGCGGTTTTCGGAAAGCGGCCGTAATCCAAATTGAGGCATACGATGGCGGAAGAACAAAATTGCAATAACGAATGCAGCTCGTGCGGCAAAAGCTGCGAGCAGCGGGATTTTCGCGCAAAGCTGCACGAAGGCAGCAGCGTCAAAAAAGTGATCGGCGTTTTAAGCGGGAAGGGAGGTGTCGGAAAGTCGTTCGTCACCTGTCTTTTAGCCTGTGCTATGAATCGTAAAGGAAAACATACTGCAATCCTCGATGCCGATATAACCGGTCCTTCGATCCCCGAAGCCTTCGGTCTCTCTTCGGCGCGCGCCGAAGGAGATGAACGGATAATTCATCCGGTAACGACGGACGGCGGCATTCAGCTCATGTCTATGGACTTTCTCCTTGCGAGCAATACCGATCCCGTCATCTGGCGGGGGCCGGTCATATCCGGCGCGGTAAAGCAGTTTTGGACGGATGTAATTTGGCGCGACGTCGACTATATGTTCGTCGATATGCCGCCGGGTACGGGCGACGTACCGCTCACGGTGTTTCAATCGCTTCCGGTCGACGGCATCGTCGTCGTATCCTCTCCGCAGCAGCTCGTGCGCGTCATCGTCGAAAAAGCGGTCAAGATGGCGCAGATGATGAAGATTCCGATTTTGGGGCTTGTCGAAAATATGAGTTACGTCAAATGTCCGAAGTGCGGCGAAGTCATCAACGTGTACGGCAAAAGCAATATCGAAGCGATCGCAAAGAACTATAACCTTCCGGTGCTCGCGAAGATTCCGATAGAAGAACAGTCGTCCGCTGCAATCGATTTGGGAACGATCGAAGACTTAAACGTCGATTACGTCGATCGGGCTATCGATATGATACTCGCGCTGTAAAAGCCGAGCGTACGTTTTTTCTTTAAAATAAAAAAGGGGCCGCAAGGAGGATACGACCCCTTTAAACTTTTTGTATGCCGATATAAACTAAACAGTAGTGTTTTCCATAAACTTCGGTTTTTCGAAGCTCTCTTTAAATCAATTTCGTTTTGCAAGTTTTTTTTCGATATCGCTTTTCGTCATCTTTTTGGCGTTGTACTGCAAAAGCGAATAGCCTGCCGTATTGACTTTTTTGATCCACGCGACATAGCTTCCGCCTCTTTGGAGTGCGTCCGCTTCGTCGAGCAGCTTTGCGCTTTCGGCTTCAAGGGCTTTGTCGTCGAACAAAAACTGCGAAAGAAAGATCTTCGCAAAATACGTTTCCGCATCAGTGCGCGCATCCCTTACCGCGCGCTCGAAATACTCTCCCGCTTTCGCTTTGCTCCCGCCGCCGATGGCCGGTGCGAAATAATACCACTGCGCGATATTCGTGAGCGCGTATGACATGGCGGGGTCTTCATCGAGCGCTTTTTGATAATACTTTTTTACGGCGATGCCGTCGTGCATGATGACACCGACGGTCGCATAGCTCAAATTACACGAAAGCATATCGGCTGCCGTGCACCACAGCCATTTGTTTATCGCCTCGTTTTTATGCGCTGAAAAATACGCGTCGTTTTTATCGTACTGACTGCGTATGAGCGATTTGAGAGAGCCTTCCATCGACGGAATTTGCCGCATATAATTGTACTGTTCGAGGATTTTAAAATTTTCGAAAATCAATTTTTCTTCATCGGAAAAAGAAGCAAGTGCGCTGTCGGAAAAATGCTCTGCGGCATAGGATTCGATTTTTGCAAGCGCGCTCT
Source organism: Treponema sp. SP13 (assembly GCF_050938355.1). Classification (NCBI taxonomy): domain Bacteria; kingdom Pseudomonadati; phylum Spirochaetota; class Spirochaetia; order Treponematales; family Treponemataceae; genus Treponema; species Treponema sp. SP13. The sequence goes on along the minus strand of NZ_JADOVM010000002.1, from coordinate 172,586 downwards.
CGGGGGAAGCGCAGGAAGCGAGGTTCATACGCAGCGTCATAAAGCCGTCGATTTCCTTTTGTGCATCGGCTGAAATCGTTTCCGAGTCGAGGGCGGCGAGCGGCAGAACGAGCGCGAAAATACATAGGAGCATTATTCGAATCCGTTTCATTTCACATATATAATAGCGAATTATATGAAAAAAGGCAATGGTTTTGTTACTGTTTTATGTAGAAATCCTACATATCTCAAATGTTTTTCGCAAAAAGATAAAAATCTCCACAAAGAAATAGATGACGCAATTCGTCCATACGGAGCAATTCATCCATACGATTGCATATTGCGCCGAGAAGATATATAATGAAAAAATCGAATCGTAAAAAAATTTCGAAATATACAGCAGGGGGCACTATGATTAAAACCGTAAAAGATGTGGATTTAAAAGGCAAGCGCATTGTCATGAGAGTCGATTTCAACGTTCCGATGAAAGACGGCGTCGTTCAGGACGATACGCGCATTATGGCGGCGCTGCCGACGATCAAATACATTCTCGAGCAAAAGCCGCGAAGCCTCGTTTTGATGAGCCATCTCGGCGATCCTGCGAAAGACGTAAAAAAAGCCGCCGAAAAAGCGGAAAAGGCGGGAAAGCCGTTTACCGAAGAGGACAAAGAAAAATTCATCGCAGGTAAAAACCGCATGGCGCCCGTTGCCGCGTATTTGGAAAAAAAACTCGGTACACATGTCGCGTTTGCGCCCGATGCGCTCGGTCAAAAAGCCGCCGTCGACGCGCTGCCTGAAGGCGGGGTTATGATGCTCGAAAACGTCCGCTTCCATAAAGAAGAGACGGCAAAGACGGCCGAAGAACGCGAAGTAATGGCGAAAGAGCTTTCGACTTACGGCGACATCTTCGTCAACGATGCGTTCGGCACTGCGCATCGCGATCAGGCATCGACTGCGACGATTGCAAAGTTTATGAAAACGGAATGCGTCGGCGGTTTTCTTATGGAAAAAGAAGTGAAGTACCTCGATCCGATGCTGCGCAATCCTCCGAAACCGATGGTCGCGATCATCGGAGGCGCGAAAGTTTCTTCGAAGATCGCAGTGCTCGAAAGCCTTTTGAAAAACGCATCGACGCTCGTCATCGGCGGCGGTATGTCGTACACGTTTTTGAAAGCGCAGGGGCACAGCGTCGGAAAATCGCTTGTCGAAGACGATTTTATCGATACGGCGAAAAAATTATTAAGCGAAGCGAAAGCAAAAGGCGTAAACATTATTTTGCCGGTCGATCACAGAGGCGCCGAGTCCTTCGACGCGAACGCTTCCGCCGTTGTGATCGACAGTGCCGATATCCCCGACAATCTCATGGCGCTCGATGTGGGACCGAAAACGCTCGAATTGTACAAAAAGGCGATCGGAGAAGCGAAGTCGATCATTTGGAACGGACCTGTCGGCGTTTTCGAATTCGAAGCGTTTTCGAAAGGAACGGAAGCGGTTGCGCGCATGGTCGCCGAAGCGACATCTCGCGGCGCGATGACGGTAGTCGGCGGCGGAGATTCGGTCGCTGCGGTCAATAAATTTCACCTTGCCGATAAGATGAGCCACGTTTCCACGGGCGGCGGGGCGTCGCTCGAATTCCTTGAAGGAAAAACGCTTCCGGGCATCGCGATTTTGGCACAAAAATAATTTATCGATAAACGGCGAGTTTGGAAATTATTAATTTTTCTACAGGAGTTTTTATGGCACGGACACATTATATTGCGGGAAACTGGAAGATGAATACGAGCAAAGCCGAAGCGGTTGCGCTCGCAAAGGATTTGGTTGAGCAGCTGAAAGGCAAACCGAACAAGTATATGATCGCTCCTCCCTTCGTCTATCTCGATGCGGTTTCGCAGGTTGTAAAAGGGAGCAATATCATATTGGGCGCTCAGGATGTCGCCTCTACCGGAAACGGAGCGCATACGGGCGAAGTGTCGGCGGAAATGCTCAAAGACATCGGAGTTCAAGCGGTGATCATCGGACATTCGGAGCGGCGGCACGAAATCGGCGAAAGCGATATGCTCATCAACGCAAAAGTGCGCAAAGCGCTCGCGTCCGGTCTCGATGTCGTGCTGTGCATCGGAGAGCTGCTTTCCGAGCGCGAAGAAGGAAAGGCGGAAAGCGTGTGCGCGTTCCAGCTCGATGCGGGACTTTCAGGCGTAACGGCCGCCGAAATGGCGCACGTTACGATCGCATACGAGCCGGTGTGGGCGATCGGCACGGGAAAAACCGCGACGCCCGAAGACGCGCAGGCGATCCACGCGTTTTGCAGAGCTCATATCGAAAAGCTCTACGACAAAAAAGTCGCCGACGAAACGATCATCCAGTACGGCGGTTCGATGAAAGCGGCAAATGCAGCCGAACTGCTTTCTCAAAAGGATATCGACGGAGGGCTCATCGGAGGGGCGGCGCTGAAAGCCGACACTTTTGTTCCGATCTGCGTTCTGTAAAAAAAATTGCATGGGGAAAGCTGTCCAAGAATTTCAGTTTTGGACAGCTACCTTACTTTCCAAAGCATTTTATTATCGGCGATTTCATACGTGATGCGCTCTTCCGCATACAAATACGTAAGAAAGGAGCGCAGCGTACAGCCGATTAGCACGTACTGCGGAAGCTTCATCGAAATACCGTTTGCGTTTGCAACTTCGGTTAATAATTCTTCAGCCGTATGCGGCTTTTTTTTCAATATCTTCATAATGCAGCTTATCGTCTGTAAAACGGCGATTTGGTTCATCTCCGCCGTTTCGTCGATCCTCGTGACCGCGTCCCCATGGCTCGGCACGTACCGGTCCGCGCGTATGGAGCGGAGCTTTTCGAGTGTGTCCAAAAAAGAAGCGACATCGAGCATAAACGGAATCGAAAACTTTGCAATCACGCTTCTGCCGAATACGGCATCTCCTGCATAGAACGCAGACTTTCCGTCGGGGGTCTTGCACATAACGCCGAGCATTTCAAAATAGTGGCCGGGCAGGGCGATAAAGCGTATTTTTTTTCCGTCGAAAAACTCGACGCACTCTTCGGCGCGTATGACGCGTGTCGCTTCGCAGTGCGCGGGAACGTAATAGGGTACTCGCAGTTCGGGAAGCGGAAAGCCGCCCCATGCGATGGAGGGCTGTAAAAGCGTATTTTCGACGCTCCCTTTTTCAAGGTAGGGCATCCATATTTCGCATTTCGTTTTTTCTGCAAAATAGGCATTTCCGCCGCTATGATCGGCATGCGAATGCGTGTTTATAACCGCTCGGAGATGCCAGTCGGTAAAATGAGCGTTGAGAATCGTTTCGATTTTACGCGCGTCTTTTTCGCTTCCGCCCGAATCGATGAGATAGAGAGCGCATCCGCTTTCGTCTTTTACGCGTATGACGCCGACGTTCGTTCCGCCGGGAATCACGTAGACGTCGGGGATGAGTTCCCGTATGTCAGCCGTTTTTGCGGAATCGTCAGGTGTCATTTGCGTTCCATGCCTGCAAACAACGGAAGGCGCTTGTTTAAGGATTTATTGACTTCGATTTTCGCTTCTTTTCCGTCCCACGTGTAGGTGCCCGTTCTACTCATAATGTATGAGCGGATACCGGTTTTAATAAAAGCCGAACCGCTTCCGGAAATCGCTCGGAAAACGACGGAGGCGGTAAAAGGATCCCGCCCTTTTTTTATATCGTCGATGAGCGACGGGAATTCGATAATGACGGACTGCGCATTCGTTTCGTCGGCGTATTCCATGCGCAAAGCGGGAAGCGATGCGCTTATTCTGCGTATCGTCGTTTCGTAGCGTTTCTTTTTATAGGTGACGGTGCCGTAGGTTAGGTCGGGGATATGCAGCGCGTCTAAGTATTCGCCGTAAGTATTTTTAAAAAACGGATCGGTTTTCGCGCTGCCCGTTTCGGCTATTCGATTTTTGAGCGAAGTGCACTCGTCGATGATATTTTGCGCGGCCGAAATTTTATACGGGTTCGCGTACAGTTCGAACATGGAAATGAATTTGAAATTATCCGCATTCTGTGCCATGAGTTGTCCGCCGAAGGATGTCATCGTTTTAATTTTCGGCACGTCCACGCGGTTCAACATCGTTACCGCCGCGATCGTATCGAAGATATTGTAGCCCCAGCGGGAAAGCTCGGATCGTGCGGCGTCTTTGAGATAGGTTTTCATCTGAGCGTCGGCTTCTGCGATGGCGTTTTCGTTTTCTTGTCTGATACTATCGAGAAGCGGCACGTCGCTTGCCGTATACGTCTTTGCCGTATCGAGGATGCGGAGCGCTTCGTTTTGTACCGAGCTTGACATCCGCTCTTTTTTAAACTCCGCTTCCGAAGCTTTTGTCGCTTTAAGCGATATCGTGTACTCGTTCGGTTTTTTTCCGAATGTAAATATGAGGTAGGGACCCCATGCCGTCGCGGTAGCCGAAAAAAGATCGAGATTTTTACCTCCGAACGCGCCGTGAAGGAGGGCATCGAACGTCTTGTTTTGTGCCGAAATATCGGTTTCGGAAAAATGAGGAGTGGCGAAAAAACTTTTCGGCGTTCCGTCGAACACCGGATTATAGCGCGTCATATACGTCCACATCGTAACGAGGTAGAGCGGAATAGATTTTTCTTCGCCGCCGCTTTTCACTACGAGCGTACACGAACCCTCGCTCGTAAGCGTCATATCGCTTACGGAACAGGTGACGCCGTTTATCGTTTTGCCGTTTTGCGCGACGGTGCCGACATACGAATATTCGTTTTTCTTTTCGGCTTCCGCTTTTGCGCCCGAAAGAAAAGCCGCAGGGGAGAGGACGAGCGGATAAGGCTCGAAGCGCCATTCGGAATCGGTTAAATTTTTATAATAAAAACCGGCTTTTCCCGCGGGATCGGTACCCGCAACGCGAAGAACGCGCGCATCGTTTCCTTTGCCGTTTTGAAATATGCAGATATATTTTGAAAGGCGCGCATTTCCCGAAAGCTTGATGTCGGGCTGTTTACGCCAATCTTCGTTCGGCAGTCCCCAGCGCGTAAAATTGGAACGGTAATCGCTGCCTTTGTATCGCTGCTTTTCGGCGACATAGGTGTATTTGAAAAACATCGGGTCGCTTCCCATCGTGTCGTAATCGATGAGGCGCGTGTACATCGTGCCGTCGTCTCCGATGAGAAAAAGCGTAGAACCGCTCGCACTGATGTTTTGCGCGGTAAAAGAGCCGCGCTCAGGGCCGAGGATCGTATCGCTTAAATCGGTCGGAAGCCCCGAATCGGTAAAGCGTATTTCCCGTCCGTTTTCGCTGAGAAAGTAAACGGTCGTAACGCCCATCGTTCCCCAATTGTGTTCGTTACCGAAGCGGTCGGTATACCATTCAATGCTCGATCTCCTCGTGCCGGTCGCCCAGCCGCGCTTATGTGCGACGAGATCGTTTTGCACAAGCTGCTTTTTTTCCGGCCAGCCGAAACCGTTCGTCCACACGAATTTTTTGTCGACGCGGTTCGACGCGATCGGGCAGACGAACATTTTTTTTTCATCGTCGAAAGCGAGCAGCATATCGTCGTCGGCCGCGATTTCGACGATTTTTTTCGGTATGTCGAAGCGTTCGCCGTGTGCGATGCGCCGTTTTTTCGGAAAGGGGAGTCCCGTTCCTTGAAAGAGCGCCCAATTTTCGCTTCCCGCTTTTTTTATCATGATTTTTCCGTCCGAGAGGCAAAACTCCCAGCCGCGCGAAAAAGTCTGCGTGAGCGTTGCAACAAAAACGCGGCGCGGAAGGTTTCCGTTTATATCGCTTTCCGAAACCGCCCGTCTTTTTGCGTCCGTCGTATTGACCGATGAAGTGCCTTCCGTCATGTGTGCTCCGATTATTTTTTTGCCGTATAAAAAAACGATAAAGACCCCCGCGAGGGGGATAAGGGCGAGCGGCAATAGTCTTCGATATTTCATACGTCTAAAATGTCGCACCGAAAAGCGTGATGCGGTTTTACATAAGGGAGTCGAGATTGTCGAAAAAGTAACCGACTTTTGAGACAGCCTCGATTTTCCTCGATTACGCTTTCGCCGCTTTTATCTCTTTTACGGTGTAATCGTAATTGTGATCGTTGATCGTAAAGACGACATGCTCGCCGACTTTTTTATCCATGAGCGCATTGCCGAATGGCGACATATACGAGATGACGTTGTTGTCGGGATCCGATTCCCACGGTCCGAAAATCGTGTAGGTTTCGTCTTCGTTCGATTCGTTGTTGTGCAGCGTCGCCGTCGTTGAAAACGAAACGAAAGCCGTCGTGATCGTCGTCGGGTCGAATACGACCGAACGCCCGATTTCCTCTTGCAGCGTTTTAAGCCGCTCGTTCAAAAAATGCTGGTGTTCGCGGGCGGCTTTGTATTCCGCGTTTTCCTTTAAGTCGCCTTGAGAACGCGCTTCGCCGATCTCTTCGGCGTTTTTCGGAATATCGACGGTACGAATCTGCTCTTCCTGCGCTTTTTTTTCTTCGAGCTTTTTCGCCGTAACGAGCATGCCGCGCTGCTGCATCGAAGCTTTTTCTTCGGACGCTTGAAATTTGAAGTCGGGATACTTTTCGAGAATCTTGTTTCTCAGCTGCGCCTTTTTTGCAGGGTCGAGGTCTGCAATATCCGCGACGAGCGTGTACATGCGCTTTACCGTGTCTTCGTTGTTTTCGAGCATATAGCCGATAAGCGTGTCGCCTGAGAACAGCAGATCGATCGCGACCGCATTGATCTTTTTATTTTCCGTCGTATTGACGTGATTGCTGATTTCGCGGTACGTGAGTTCGACGATATTGATCAGCGCGATAAGCTGCTTTTCATACGAAATGCCGGCGTCTTTAAACCAATCATCGTCTCTGCATTCACGGAAAAAAAACAAAACGGCTTGACGGTTGTCTTTGAAATTGTCAAACGAATCGGAAGCGAGGCGCTGCACCATATTCGTCTTTCCGGCATTGATGAGAGACGTGAGCATGGAGCGGCTGAGCACCGTCGGGAAAAGGCGCACGTACTGTTTGTCCCAGTCGGAAAGCAGTTTTACGTTTTTAATAAAATCTTCGCGGAGCGTCGTGTTTTTCGTATCTTTGAGCGAAAGGTACATTTTGCGCGGCTCTTCGATTTTGTCGTATAAATCCTTGAATGTAAATTTGATTTGATAGGTCGAAGCGGGAACGAGCATATTGATTTTTCGGATCGTCAAAAAGGAAGCGACGACTTGTTCGTTGACGTGCGAAATCGATTTTACAAAGCCGATAAAGTAGGAGAGCATTTCGTTGAACGTTTCGCCGCTTTTATCCGTTTCGTCGTCTTCGACAAAGCGCATAAATATATCGATTCGCGGAAAAAATTGCTTTTGCGCTTTGAATTCGTTTGCGAGTTTTATGTCTTTGCTCACGTCGTGGTCGCGTACCGTATACATATCGATATCGTTCGTGTCGACGCCGAAATGCGGATTCGATTCGAGGATTTTCTTAGCCCCGTTGTTCCACGACGTCCACTCTTCCGCAGCGAGAACGTCATCGACGAGTTCGGCTTTGATGCGCTTCAAATCGCAGCGGTTGCCGAAACTTTGAATAATCGTTTTAAGCGCCCATTCTTTATCGCTCTTTACTTTTTTGGCAAGTTCTTCGTGCTTTTTTGTCGCTTTGAGTACCCAGATGTGATCCTTCGACAGCGGCTGCAGTGCGCTCACGGCCATCTTGAGCGACATAGGGCGTACTCCGTATTTTTTTCCGAAATTGATTTTCAGCGTATCGTCTTCGACCGAGCGGATAATACCGACGCCCCACGTGCGGTGGTACACGTAGCTTTTCGCATCGAAGGCTATGTGCTTTTCGAAGTCGTTGAGCGCTTCGAATACGTTGCGAAAACTTTGCGACAGATTTGACGAGCGGATATAGTCTTCGAGATGCGCCCGTCCTTCGTATTTTCCGCGATAGCAGTCGACGAGCTCTTTGCGCGCCCACGTATCGTGCTGGTCGATTTCGAGGATCTGCTTTAAGATATCGATCGCCGTGTCCCATTTTTTATTGTCTTTATACCACGTGTACAATTCCTGCATAAGGACGGCGCTGCGCTCTTCGCTGATCGTCTTTGCGATCTTCCGTTTGGCGAGCATAAAAAAATCGATCTCTTCGGGAATGATCTGGACGAGGCGCGACCACGTTTCTTTTACCGCGTTCATGTTTTTTGCGGTAATATAGCGCAGGTGCGCTTTTTTGTAGTAGTCGATCGCCGTTTCCGTATCGTTTGCCGCTTCTGCGTGTTCGGCGAGCAGCTTTGCCAAATCCGCTTCTTCGAAATCGAGCTTTACGATCTTTTCGTAGAGTTCCCACACTTTGTCGCTGTTGTCCGCGCGCAAACAATCGGCGAGCGTACGAAGAGCGAATTTGTTGTTCGGGTCGTCTGCGAGGATCGTTTCGCAGAGGTAGACGACGATGTTTTCTTTATGATTTTTTTGAAAGATGTCGACAAGGTTTTCGAGAGAAGAATTGTCGAGCGCGCCTTTGCCGAGCGACACCATGCCCGACAGGTACAGCGCGATGATGCTGTCTTTCGTGTGCGCGAGGTGTTCGTCGCAGATTTGCTGCAGTTCGTCGGCGCATCCGGCTTCCCGCGCTTTTGCCACGATATCGGCGAGTTCGGTGAGATTGTTCTTTGTATAATTACTGATCGCAGCCCGTGTCCACGTTTCCTCTTTGAGCATGTTTTTAACCTGTGTCACGAGATTTTCATCTGCCATACAAAACTCCTTATCGAAATTATTAATTTATAAATAATACTTGTGCCGTTTTCGCTTCAGACATCCTCGGTTTTATAGCCCGCATCGGCAGCCGTTTTGCCCCTCATTTGACGTACTGTTCGTAAATCCCCGAATCCAGTATTTTTATCTTCAGCAGCGTATCGTTCACCGGCTTCGAATTGTCGTCCGACATGAGGTAGTGATCGATGAGCCAAAAATACAGATTGATGAGGCGCGGTGTGAGATTCGCCGAATCGCATGAAGGATCTTTCATCTCCGTTTCGATCGCGTAGATTTCCTGTTTTAATTTGCTGATCTCCTGCAGCTTAAGTTCCCGCCGTACATTAAAAACGCCGTAGAGCACTCCGTATACCGGAATCCACTGCAAGAGCGCCGTACCCGTGTAGCCTTTTTCCGCTGTCTTTTCGATTAATACCCGAATCAATTCCGAGTCGAGAAAACTCGCGTCGATTTTCGCCGGATCGATAAAAAACGCTTCGCGGAACAGAACTTTTGCGTTTCGTTCGTGTCCGCACAGCGCAAAACAGTCGGCGAGTTCGGCGAGCACCGAAGGAAGCCCCGGCTGCGCATTGTTCGCGACGGTAAGGCATTCCTGCGCGTCTTCGAATTTACCGAGCTTTTTGCAGCACAAACCCGCTTTACGGTAGATTTCCGCTTTTTGCGAGTTATCGCGCTCGTCGAACAGCTGCCGGTAATTTTCAAAGGCGAGCGAAAAAACGCCGCGGTCTATCGCTTCGACCGCCGGACGGTATACGTTCGCTTTGCGCGAAAGAAAAGCGCGAAACCGTTTCCAATCGGAAAGGAGGCTTTCGCCGCGTTCAAACGCATTTTCCGTAGCATCCAACTGCCGTATATACGGAATCCAAAAATTGCAGCAGTCGGCGGTAAACACGAGCTCAGTACAGTCGAATTCGTCTTCAAACAGATTTTCAAGTATTTTTTGCGCTTGTTCGGGATCGGTGCGTTCCATACAGGCGATGACTTTTTTGAGCCCGGCTTCCGTTTGAATTTTCATAGCCACAATTTTCATTATAGCAAAACGATTTTTTTTAGTCAATTATAGTTTGGCAGCGAAAATAAACTAATGTTTATACCCGCTTTAGCGAAATCTGTCAAGCCCCTGACAGCCCCTGAACCGTCAGTTCACGGGAATCAATTTTACCGAGCCTGTTTAAAAAATCGATAATGCACTAGAGTGAGAGCATGAGGCAGAAAGCGTCATTAAGAGGCTGTTCAAAAACTTATATGCGATGTTTAAAATTAAGTCATTACGATATAACGAGTTAATTTTAAACTCGATGGGCTGTCGAAAAAATAACCGAGTTTTAAGACAGCACTTTTACTATTCATTACTTAAAAAATTACCGACGCGAGTACGCGGCCGTTAGAAAATTCTTGTGCTGCGCTCTTTATCGGCTTTTTTTATCCTTTCCTCGATTCGTAAACTTCCGCTCCTCCGATAAAGTATTTCGACAGAGCGCCGAAGAGTATAAACATCGGAATCGACGCGAGCAGCGCGCACGCCATCATAGCGCCTTCATCGGTTTGTTTTTCTTCGCTGAATTTCGTGATGTACAGCGGAATCGTTTTCATCTTTTCGCTCTGTGCGACGAGGAGCGGCCACAAAAGATTATCCCACTGGTTTCTAAACGAAAGGATGCCGAGCGTGGCTATGACCGGTCCGCAGTTCGGCAAAACGATGCGGCTGTAGATGTTGAATTCGTTGTAGCCGTCGACGCGCGCCGCATCGAGGTATTCGGTCGGAAAGGTGAGGAGATATTGCCTCATTTGAAAGACGCCGAAAGCCGACACGAGAAAGGGAATGATGAGTCCTTGGTAGGTGTTTATCATGCGCATGCTCGTTGCGACCATGTACAGAGGGATCATAATCGCTTCGAACGGAATCATCATCGTCGCCATGATCGACATAAAGATGAGGTTGCGCGATTTGAATTTGAATTTCGCAAGTCCGTAACCGCAAAGAGAAGCGAGCAAAACCGTCGTCGCCGCGCACGAAAGTGCGACGATGAGCGAGTTTAAAATATTACGCATATAGATGGGATTTTGGTTGTTGCCGAAAATCGCTTTAATAAAATTCGTTAAAAATGTTCTGTTTTCGTTTGTAAAATACGCGCGGGAAGGAATCCAGCGAAAGGGCATTGCGAGTATTTGGCGCGCATCCATAAACGATGCGACGAACATAAAGAGAATGGGCGTTATCGTAAAAAAGAATACGATAAAAAGCGCTATCCACGCGACGATTTCTCCGATACCGACTCTTCCGACATATTTGTTTGTATTCATACCGACTCCAATAAAATTCGTTTGTTAATATTCCACATCGTCGGTTTTCGACAGCGTGAATTGCAGGTAGGTGAACAGCAGCATTATCAAAAACAATATGATCGACATGGCGCTCGCTCTGCCGAGCTGGCCGTTTCTGATACCCGTAAAGTAGATATTCATCGTGATGACGTCGATGGGATGACGCGCCGCACCTCCCTGCGCGAACATGTACTGCGTGCTGAACGTTTTCAAGCACTGAAGCATCGCCATGATGGATACGAGCACGATCGTCGGTTTTAAAAGCGGCAGCGTGATGTGAAAAAACGAATGCCACTTGTTCGATCCGTCTACCGTCGCCGCTTCGTAAATCGAAGGCGGAATCGAAGCGAGTCCCGTGATAAACAGGATGACGAAATAGCCGATATATTTCCAAAAGTATACGATCATGGTTGAAATCTGCAGCATGGTGTTGTCGGTAAGCCACTGATAATCTTTTCCTTCTGTAAATAAGATCGCATTCGACAGTTGATTGAACAGCCCTCGCGGATCGAAGAGGATCATCCAAATTGCGGCGGCGACGACGGACGAAAGAACGGCGGGCATATAGAACGAAATTTGGAAAAAGCCTTTTTGCGACGAGCGGCGGAGCTGCATGAGCAGCACTGCAAGTATAAGCGCAAGGATGACCATCGGAACAAAGGTGCCGAAGGTAAACGTGACGGTCGCCCGCATGGAGTTTAAGAGCGAAAATCCGCCGTTGTCGCGCGTAAAGAGATACACGTAATTGTGCAAGCCGACGAATTTCGACGTCCGCGAAATCGCCTGTTTGTTCGTAAGGCTCGTGATAAACGCGTTGATGATCGGATAAAAACTGAATACGGCAAAAAAAACGAGGCTCGGCAGGGTAAACGCAAATCCCCACCGCGCCTGTTGTTTTTCGATGCTGTAACGTTTAGCGGTTTTAGCCATTTTTAATTCCTCCGTAATTTTTTGAGGTACTCTATTGTATGATGATGTTTCCGTTTTCGTCAATTGCATATCGCGCAAACGTGAGATTCGCTTTTGCCGCGATTGTTTTGCACGCCGCTCTCGACGTCAGCATATCTTCCGGTTTATGGCAGTCGGCTGCAGTGACGATAGGTACGTCGTATTCCGCGGCGAGATTCCAAAATTCCTGTATCGGATAACGGTATCGTTCGCCGCTCGATGATACGACTTTTTTGGCGCGGATACCTTGACCGTTTATTTCAATCGGCATGTGCACCGACTCGGCGCATGCGAGGATGTCGCGGGAACACGCTTTCGCTTCGGCATCCCATTCGAGATAGGATGCGGCGAAGAGGTCGGGGTGCACGGCATATAAAAACAATCCCGACTGCATGCCTTCGATAAGCGTTTTCGTATATACGTGTAACGCGCCTTTGTCGTTTATCGGGCATTCGGGAATCATGATATCGCTTCCGTCCGGCGCATAATAATTGTGGACTGCGAGCAAAAGGTAGTCGAAGCCGCGTTCACCGAGCAGTTCGTCGCGATAATACGAAACGTAGTCTCTGTGGTAGTCGGTTTCAAATCCGCGGAAGATGTGCATATCGCCTGCATTGCCGATCGCGTTTTCGCAGTCTTTTTGATAGCTGTCGAGTTCGGAATAAAACATACGGGCGCTGTGCCATCTGTCGTCAGGCACGGGGCAGTGATCGCTCATGCCGAGCACTTTGATTCCGTCTTTTCTCGCTTCATCGACATAGTCTTGCACTTCGCCGACGGCATGCCTGCAGTATTTGCAATGCGTATGAAGATTCACTTCATCCTGCGTAAAAAAATCCACGTGATGCCCTTGCCCTGACAGGCTTTGCCGTTAATAAGGTAATCGGTATTTTAATAATTGCGGTAAAAAACGCCGTTTCCGTTTATAGTACAAAACACCGGCCGAAGAGGCTTGCGGGCCGGTGTTTTGTACATGAGAATTACTGTTCGATCAATTCCTGAACGGTCTTTTTGAGCGTGTTATAGGCGTCTTCAGGTGATACGTTTTGGAGCATAACGCTCTGTACCGCCGTTCCGAGCGCGCTCTGGATCGCGGTTGAGTTTGCACCGTAATACACGATGTGACCGCGTTCGAGATCATCTGCGAATACGCTGGAATACGGCATATTTTTGAACGTGTCGCTGTTTAAAAGCGCCGTCGTCGGCTGGATGATATTGACCTGTGAAAGATACTCGTCACCGTGGCTGAGCATATAGGAGATGAGCTGCCATGCCGCTTCCTGTTGGGCTTTTGTCGCATCGGCATTGACCATGTAATAGTGACCGTAATAGCAGGCTGCGACGTCTTTGACGGCGTTTTCAAATTTCGGATACGGAACGACCATCCATTCGCCCGATTCGTAGAATGCGGGGTTATCGTGTTTGATGCGCGCTTCCTGATACAAACCGGTCGAGCACATCGCGAGATCGTTGTTGTCCGCGTTGAACACCGAGCGTCCCGCTTTGTATGTCGGTGAGCCGAGATTCAAACCGTTCGGCCCCCACTGCTGCATATACGTGAGGAATGCGATCCATGCGTCCTTTCCGACGATCGCTTCTTTGCCGTCGTCGCTGATGAGCTGTCCGCCCAGCTGTTCCACCATCGGAACGTTGTTTTCGAGATAATATTTGTAACGGAAGTCGTAGCCGCGCCTCGTGATGATGTCACCGTTTCGAATGACGATCTTTTGGGAAATTTTTACCATGTCTTCCCACGTTTTCGGATAATCCTTTTCGGGATCGAGACCTGCGGAGCGGAACACTTTTTTATTTATAAAGATACACCAGTTCGTCAATTCGAGCGGGAGTCCGTATACTTGCCCGTTTACCGTGACGGGATCAAGCATTTTCGGAGCATACGCATTGATGACTTCCGATGCGTCTTTATAGCCTGCCGCTTTGTAGTTCATCGCAGCGACTCTCCCTGCCGTAATGTAGGGGTATTCATCGTTGATCGAAAGGTTGAACATCGTCGGACCGCTTCCGGCGGCAAAAGCCGTCTGAACGAGCTCGATGAGCTTTGCGGCGCCCTGCCGCGTTACGTTTACCGTGACGTTAGGATGAGAAGCCGTAAATTCCTGAATGTAGCGGTCTTCAAGCTTTTGGCGGTTTGCATCTTCATGCGTCCAAAACTCGATGGTGACGGCTTCGGGCTTTTTAGTGCACGACGTCGCCATGAGCGCTGCGGCGGCAAGTGCGCACAGCATCATCATTTTTTTCATATTTTCTTTCCTCCATGTTTTGGAAAAACTATATCCATATAAGTATACTACAAGAGCAAAAAACGTGCAATAAAAAATTAAAAGATCGAATGTCGAGGTTCATCAAATTCGAAATCGGCGGCGATTGGTCGGCTAAGCGTCAAATCTGCCGCTTTTTATAAAGCGCTCAAGGCTTGCTCTCCACGAAGGGATTTTGATGCCGAGCGCCGTTTCGATCTTTGTGCAGTCGAGAACGGAATAAGCCGGTCGCACGGCTTTCGTTTTGTATTCGTCCGACGAACACGGCCGTACGGCACAGTCGTGCGTGATTCTGCCGTATTTTTTTCCGCAGTCACGGATCGCGCACGCGAATTCGAACCACGTCGCCTCCCCGGAATTCGAAAAGTGATAGATGCCGTAGGGAGCCGCGCTTTTTTTCCCGAACAGACTCGTAGCACCCATCTCTTTTTTTATTAATTTTATAACGGCGAATACGAGATCTCCGCAAAAAGTCGGCGCTCCCCTTTGATCGTTTACGACGCTGACGGATTCCCTTTCGTTCATCGCGCGCGTCATCGTATATACGAAATTACGGCCGCCTGAACCGTAAAGCCACGACGTTCGGATGATATAGTATTGCGTCATCGCCTGAGCGATAAGGTCTTCGCTTTCCGCCTTCGTTTTACCGTATATGTTTATAGGAGATTTCGGCACGTCTTCCGTATACGGACTGCGGCCTTTTCCGTCGAATACGTAATCGGTCGAAATATGAACGAGCTTTGCGCCGTGCGAGCGCGCCGTGCGAGCGATGTTGAGCGCACCGGTGCAGTTTGTGCGGTATGCTTTTTCCGCTTCGTCTTCGGCGTTATCGACCGCCGTGTAAGCCGCACAGTTTATGATCCAATCGATTTTATTATCTTTTTTTACATCATTGCGCGAAGCGTAATACGATGCGCTTTCGGTTTTATCGACAAAAGCGTCGAGCTTTTCGGCATCGGCGATATCGACGTCGCTTCCCGTACCGACAAACGGAATCCTTTTTTCCGAAAGCTGATGCGCGAATTCGCGTTCGAGCATCCCCTTACAACCGATAAGCCACAACATACGGAGCGCCCTCGATTAGAGTTTTTCGAAAATAAAATTGCAGAACGTTTTTATGCGATTGATAAACGACGTTTCGATGCGCTTTTCAAAAAAAATAATCTTTATCGCTTTGACGCCGCCTGCGCCGTATAAAATCCAGTTGTCGCCGTCGCGGAACAGTAAAATTGCGGATTTCATATTTTTCGGTTTGACACATTTAAATCGATCTTCATATATGAGCGTATTGTCGTTTGTCGAAAGGTAGTATACGTAGTCGCCGGGTGCGGTGATCGTAATCGACGTTTCGATACGACCGAAAGGTTCCATCGTCAAGTCGGCTTTTACTTCGCGGGTAAGGCCGTCTGCACCGATAAAATCGTCTTTGATTTCCGCCGCGGAATAGAGATCGTAGTACCGTTCATGCCGTTCCGAATAATACGGAATACCGATGTAATCGGAGATGTTCATCAGGGTGTCTTCGAGGCGGGCAGGCAAATCTTCGTTGCCGGCATAAGGCTTGATTTGGATCACTTCGGCAAGATACGACGGATTGAGAGCGTATATGTCGCGTATGATTTTTTGCGCGCTTTCGCTCGACGCTTCGAGGCACATATTCGACGCATGGCTGATGTTGCGCACGACGATTTTACCGTCTTCAAGATCGGCGAGTTCCGCTTTAGAAAGCTTATTGTTGAACGGAAGTGCGGATACGGCGAAAGCGCAGACTGCGGCGAAAAAAAACGAAATCGATATTGTTTTTTTCATACGTGTGATTTGCATTATACTGAGTAAACAGTTGGGCCGCAAGACAGTTACTGGGTACAGCTAAAAACTCGATGCACCTCTAAAAGTCCAACCAAGCTTTTAGAGGTACCCTTTACGTGATGCAATGCGGGCGAGTTACGCAAACGCGCATATTTGTGCTATACTGGACGCATGATAGCGGCATATATACGGGATTCGGTTGAAAGTCCCAAAGCGGGCGTCATTCGCAAAATGTTCGAAGAAGGAGCGCTGCTCAAAAAAAAATACGGAGCCGAAAACGTATACGATTTCAGTCTCGGAAATCCGGATTTGGATCCGCCTTACAGCGTCGCCGAAGCGATAGAGCGGATCGCTTCGGATAGGTCTCACGGCGCTCACGGTTATATGCCAAACGCGGGTTATCTTTTTGCGCGCGAAGCGATGGCAAAAAAAACGGAAGCCGAACAGGGCGTACTCGTTTCAGCACAGCACGTCGTTATGTCATGCGGAGCTGCGGGTGCACTCAACGTCGTCTTAAAATCGATTTTAAATGCCGGAGATGAAGTGATCGTGCCTTCTCCGTATTTTACCGAATACGATCACTATATTCGAAATCATGCGGGCACTATCGTACGCGTAAAAACGAAATCCGATTTTTCGCTCGACTGTAATGCGATCGTAAATGCGCTTACCGAAAAAACCGCCGCAGTTTTGATCAATTCTCCGAACAATCCGACGGGGCGTATCTATTCGGCAGACGACATCGCGTCTCTTTCTGCCGCCCTTCGCGAACACGGAAAAAAATGCGGACGCATGCCTTACCTCATCTGCGACGAACCGTACCGCGCCATCACCTACGGCGGCAAAAAAGTTCCGCCCGTATTTCCGCTGTACGAAAACGCCGTCATCGTTACATCTTTTGCAAAAAATTTGAGTTTGCCGGGAGAGCGCATCGGATATCTCGTTTTGAATCCCGCGTGTCCGGAAGCCGATGTCTTTATCGCCGCAGCGATTTTTTCGACACGTATTTTAGGTTACGTCAACGCTCCTGCTTTTTTTCAAAAAGTTGTCGCTTCTTCGTGGAACGCACCGTGCGATTATTCGCCGTATGAAAAACGCTGCACGCTTTTAAAAGAGATCATGGATTACGCGGGACTTGAGTATGCGAAACCCGACGGCGCATTTTACCTTTTTGTGAAAGTGCCCGATGCGTGGAATGGTGATGATCTTGCGTTTACGAATCATTTAAAAAAATACAATATCCTGTGCGCGCCGGGAAGCGGTTTCGGAGGAGAGGGCTGGTTTCGAATCGCGTACTGCGTGAGCGAGCGGACGATTATCGATTCGCGCGATGCGTTTTATAAGGCGGTGCACGACCAAGCTTGAGCGCGGCGGCATACACGATATCAGTTTTTTACGGGAGGCGATATGAAAATCCTTATGGTGACGGCGGAAGCGGTGCCCTTTGCAAAGACGGGCGGACTTGCCGA
This sequence comes from Treponema sp. SP13, assembly GCF_050938355.1. Taxonomy (NCBI): domain Bacteria; kingdom Pseudomonadati; phylum Spirochaetota; class Spirochaetia; order Treponematales; family Treponemataceae; genus Treponema; species Treponema sp. SP13. Next base: position 155,022 of record NZ_JADOVM010000002.1, on the reverse strand, counting down.
TATGGTGTCCGCTTTGGCGCTGTCTCTTTCAAAGCTCGGACACGATGTAAAGATCGTCATGCCGCGCTATTATAAAATCGACCGGAAAAAATTGCAGGCGATCCCCGGCCCGCTCGCCGTCGCTGCGGGAACTTCGGAATCGTGGGTCGGCGTTTATGAAAGCGCGCTGCCTTCGTCAAAGGTCGGCGTTTATTTTCTCGACCACGAAGGTGCGTTCGGGCGCGACGGCGTGTACGGTACACAGGCGGAAACCGATTTTCACGACAATCCGTACCGTTTTTCGCTTTTGTGCCACGGCGCTTTCCAGCTGTGCCGAAAGCTCGGATGGTATCCCGATATCGTCCACGCGCACGATTGGTCGGCGTCCCTCGCTCCGATCATTTTAAAGCACGTCATCCGAAACGACCTCTTTGCAAAGACGGCGAGCGTTTTGACGATTCACAATTTAGGCTATCAGGGGCAATACGCAAAAGATTGGTTTCCTTCTCTCGGTATTCATTGGGGATTGTATTACGGCGCGGGACTCGAACACAACGGCGGCATCAATCTTTTGCAGGGCGGCATATCTTCCGCCGACATGATTACGACGGTGTCCCCGACTTATGCGAAAGAAATCCAAACGACCGAAGGCGGCTTCGGTATGGACGGGCTTTTGCGCGTAAGGGGCGACGTCGTTCGCGGCATCCTAAACGGAATCGATGAGGACGTGTGGAATCCGAAAACCGATCCGCTCATCCCCGTAAATTACGACGAAACGTCTCTTGAAAAAAAAGCGGTATGCAAACGCGAGCTGCAAAAACGTATGAAGCTCCCTGAAGACGATGCCGTTCCCGTCATCGGTATCGTAACGCGCCTCGCCGACCAAAAGGGCATTGCCGAACTCTTTGCGCCGACATACGGCTGTATGTACCGCCTGTGCAGCGAAATCGACGTGCAGGTTGCGATCCTCGGAAGCGGAGAAAAGTGGTGTGAAAACGAAATACTCTCGCTTCAGTCGAAGCTTCCGAATATGCGCGCATATATCGGCTACGATGAAAGCTTAAGCCATCTTATCGAAGCCGCCAGTGATTTCTTTTTAATGCCGTCGAAATACGAGCCGTGCGGGTTAAATCAAATGTATTCGCTTTTGTACGGCACGCTTCCGATCGTGCGCCGTACGGGCGGACTCGCCGACACGGTAGAACAGTATGACGAAGAGACGGGGGAGGGTACGGGCTTTATGTTCGACAACTTGACGCCTTCCGCCGTGTTCGACACTTGCGGTTGGGCGGTCTACGCGTATTACAACAAAAAAGAGCACATCACCAAAATGCGAAAACGCGGCATGAAAAAAGATTTCAGCTGGAAAAAATCGGCGGAGCAATACGTTGCCGTCTATAAAGAAGCCCTTGCGCGCGGTGCGGGAATCGGAAATTCGCGGTAGCGGCATTGCAGGAAATATCAGTTTTCGAAAATGCCGCAGCAGTGCGTATTTTAAGCTTCGATTTGTCCTTTACACCAATCGACTACGACATCCATATCGGCGAGTGCCTTTTTTGTAAGCTCTTCATCGATATCAGGATAGTCAGGGTATCGAAAAGTCGCAGCAAATTTTGTTAAACTGATAGCAGAAAGTTTCACTGTTTCGGGAAACGCTATTTTTGGTTGTATCGTTTTAATAAGCATTCCCAAATCGTGTATTTTAATAATTTCAATTTCGTATACTATGAACAGAGTTTTTATCGCTTTTTCTGCAGCCTGTTGACAGTGAAAGCAGATGATTTCCAAAGGTTTGGGATGCATGGTTTTAAAAAGGTGATAAGCGGTATTCCTGTCCATATCGACTACGTGAAGCCATTCTGCTACGTCTTGCTTAAGATCGTTTTTCATAAAGCAATACACCTTCATTTGCAACTGTTTTTTCGAGTGTCGGACGATATTTTCGTATATCGAATTTCGACTTATGATTTACGATAACATCGCACGGTTTTTCTTGTATATCGAAAATTGCCGAATAAGCTTTATCACACAAAAGCAAAGGATTTCCTTTTTCCTCATCGACAACGACATAAAAATCATAATCGCTCTTTTCAGTTTCTTCGTTGCGCGCATACGAACCGAAAAGATAGATGCGTTCGGGATCGAGGGCCTCTTTGATTTTTTCCGTTATCCGTTTAATCTCTTCCGTAATCATCGCTTTATGATACCACGAAAACGCAAGCGGCGGCAACGGTATCAGCGCCGGTTTTGCCGCGTTTTGCGTTCGTCCATATAGTGTAACGCTTCATCATCGCTCAAGCGCCGCACTTGCGTGTTCGGAAATTCGCGGTAGCGGCTTTGAGAAAAAAGAGGTTTTTTTCCGCTGTACGTTTTATCTTTGCTGTTTTGCAAATAGGTTTTCAATTCTGCTTCATCCGAAAATATTTTATAAAAAATTCTTCCCGAAGCGCTTTTGATTTCATATATGCCGCAGCTCTTTTTCATAGTGTAATCGGCCGCCCGCACATACAATTTTGCGATCGCCGAAGATTTAAACGGAAAGTTCCAGCGCTGCAATCCGTTTTTTGTGCGGTCGATGCAGATACACCGTCCGCACGTTCCGCAGATGTATTGTGTGTGGTTTTTCAAACATTCTTCCGGATTCAAAAGCGGCGTTACCCTGTCTTCGTCGGCGTAGCATTCAGTACACATACGTATCCCCCTGTAAAAGTTTTGTAATGCGATTGCGCTTCCGCGGCAAGCGCATGCACTGCAATACTACGGGGAATACAACAACTGTCAAGAGATGTAATTGTCCCGAGTTTCTTAAAACTCGTACCACGTGCCGTCTTTTGACAAATACCAATCGGCGAGCACTTCGGTTTTTCCCGTATCGTACCACGAAATACTTCCGTCTCGATTCAGCACTGCGATGCGCTCTCCGTTTTGTACGGCTTTTACCGGAAGCGATGCGGAGCGGCCGTAGGCGACGCTTTTTTTCCGAGAAAGATCGTACGAATACAGTTTTTCGCTGCCTATATCCGTAAAAACGTGTCCGTTGTGAAAGTACGTAAAAGCGCCCGTATCTTCATCGTTCAATTTTAAAAGCATCGTCGTTTTCGAAAGCGCCGGAGTATACGAAAAAAGATTCGTCGTCTTTTTTTCGTCGTCGGACTGAAGGGCGATGCCGTACAATTCTTCGTCGCTCGTTGAAAGCGCATAGACGACATCGGCAGCGATTTTAAGCGGCACGATTTCCTTTGTGCGCATATCGACGCTGAGCAGGGCGGACGGCGGATTTGTCGCAGACGACTTTGCGACATAGAGCGTATCGCCGGAGATGAGGGCATCCTGCAGTCCCGTACCCGCATAGAGCTCTTCGATTTCACCCGTGTCCCTGTAATAGGCGCGGACGACGGCGTTGCTTTCCATTTCCAAAATTACATTTCCGAATGCGCGCACGGATTGGACAGCGCTTTCGGGTATAAAAAGCCTGAACGTTTTGTTTTCCGTAAAATCGAAATATTCGACCGGCCGCCGCGTACCCCGCGACCACAGGATAACGCCCCCTTCGCAGACGCTCATATTCGTGTGTGCGTCATTCGATGCGCGTTTATCGACGGTGCCGGTATCGTAGGATGAGGCATAGAACGCATCGCGCGTCAAAAAATAAAAACCGTCTTCCGCGCTCGCCGCATCGGAAATTGTTTCGTAGGCATCGTCGGTGAGCGGGGAAAGCGAGAGGAGCGCCGTGTCGGGAAAAATCGTCGTTCGAAATACGTTACCGCCTGAAGAGGCGAGGGCGATTTCATCTCCCGTTTTTGCACCCGCTCGGATCGCTTCTCCGTTCGGAAGCGATTTGAAGTTTTTCAAAATGCGGGGAGATGAAAACGTTTTGTTGCCGAGGTTTTCTAGCATCGAAAGCGCGTACGTTCGGGATGCACTGCTTGCGATATAGTACAGGTCTTTATCGTCGGCGCCTGTTATGAGCACGGGATCGCGGGCTGAAACGGAAGCGGTCGTTTTTCCCGAAAGCGCCGACACGGCGTACACCGTATCGTTTTTCGTGCCTGCCAAAAACATATCGTTGTCGAAGGATGCAATATCCGAAAGGTTCGATTCGCAGCTCAATCGCCGTTTGAGTTTTCCGTCGAGCATATTGTAATAGGAAATAAAGCCGACGGGCGAATACGTGCACAGCGTTTTTTCAGATGCGCTCGTCGCGGCGTAGGAAACGATACCGGTCGAATCTTTTAAGACGTCGGCGACGCGTCCGTCCGAAGCGCGCAAAAAGATCGCCCCTTCGACGGAAGCCGTTCCGACGATGACATAGGTGCCCTTTGCGGAAAACGACAGAGACGTTACCGCGTCCGAAAAGCGCCGTGCGTATTTTCTTTTGAGCGTGTCGAAATCCCATACGCTCACGCGGTTTACGAGTCCTCCGTCCGTTTCGTATGCGGCGATCGTTTTACCGTCGGGGGCGAGGGCACAGAGTTTTACGCTCATATCCGAAATTTGATAATGTTCGCCCTGATCGTCGCCCGTCCATTTTATTAAAAATCCGTCGTCGCCCGCCGTAAAAAACGCACTTCCGTCGCGGGAAGCGGAAATCGCCCTGACTTCACCTTCATGCTTTTGATTCGAAATGTGAGACTCCGATGCGAGCGGCAGCGCGCTTAAAAGGACTGCCGCAAAAAATACAGTATGCCGTACTTTGAAAGGAGCTGCAAATGCACGAGACGATTGAAAAAATCCGAGCTTTCGAAAAGTCGAAATTGAACCTTTTAATAATTTTTTCATAACAGTTACCCTAGTGCGATTGCAGCGCCGCAGTGAAGCGCCGTATATCGCTTGTCATGCCGAGTACGAAAAGGGATGCGATAATCGCGAGCCCCGCGTACTGCGCGTAATATTGTATTTTCGGATTGAGCGGGCGGCGGCAAACGAATTCGACGAACGCGAAGAAAATCAAAGCACCGTCGAGCACCGGTATCGGAAGCAGGTTCATGATAAAAAGCGAAATGCTGATAAAGGCCATGAGTTCCAAAATCGCCGTGATGCCTTGTCTGAACCCCGCGCCGAACCCGTCTTCAACGGTGTTTCCGAGCATACCTGCAACACCGACGGGACCTGAAATCGCATTTTGCACGTCGGCTCCTTTAAATAAAAGCGCTATGCTTTTTACGGTAAGCGAAAGCGTTTCTCCCGTCCGCTTTATCCCCTCAACGAGCGCTTTAAAAAACGGATAACGTTTCGCTTCGCGCATTATCGGCTCGTTCGAAAAAGGCGTGACGCCGATCTTTCCGCTCCCGGTCGATTTGTCGAAATCGCTGTGAACGATGTAGGAAATTTCCTCGCCGTTACGCAATACGACTATATGTAAATCCCTGTCGGGGTTCGACGCAACTTCCCGGATGATGTCGGAAAAATCTTCGACGGGTTTTCCTCCGATCGATACGATAGTGTCGCCGGTTTTCAATCCCGCTTTCCTCGCAGGTGAATGCACTTCGGGGAGGGTTTCGTCCGCAAGCTTTATCTTTGCCGTATACGAATAATACGTATAGCCCGTCATCGCGATGATCGAAAAGGCCGCAAACGCGAAGAGCGCGTTGAAAAAGGGACCTACGAATCCGATGAGAGCGCGTCCGAGCGGGTTGATACCGTAGAGCGAATCGCGCTCAGCTTCGATGCGCGGAGAAGAGGAGTCGAGCGCTGCTTGAAAATCGCGCTCTCCTTTCATGCCGCAGTACCCGCCGAGGGGCAAAAGCGATAAACGGTAGTCGGTACCGCCGATCGTTTTATGCAATAGGGCGGGACCGAAACCGAGCGAAAAAGATTCGACTTTTACGCCGAATAATTTCGCTGCGAGAAAGTGTCCGAGTTCGTGAAAAAAAACCAAAAAACCGAGGCAGACGATGCCGTAAATCCATTTCATATCAGAGTTTTTGCAAGAGCTCTCGCTTTTGCATCCGCTTTAAAAACGTCTTCGAAGCTTTCGGGTAACATTGTCCAATCTTCGTCAAGCACGTTTCGAACGACGCGGGCGATGTCGGTAAACGAGAGCTTTCCGTCGAGGAATGCGAGGGCTGCGATTTCGTCGGCGGCATTGTATGCGATCGTATAGGATGCCCCTCGTTTTGCCGCTTCGTACGCGTATGCAAGGAGCGGAAAGTCTTCGGTACGCGGACGGAAAAACGAAAGCGTTTTGTCAAAGAGATCGAAAGCTTGAAGATAATTTTCCGCCGTTTCGGGCCACGTAAGCGCCGAAAGAATCGGGTGTTTCATGTCGGGATCGGAAAGCTGGGCGTAGAGCATGCCGTCCTTTGTACGCACGAGCGAATGTACGATGCTTTCGGGGTGGACGACGACTTTTACGATTTCGGGCGATACGTCGAAGAGGCGGCACGCTTCGATCACTTCAAGCCCCTTGTTTGCAAGCGTCGCCGAATCGATCGTGATTTTTTTGCCCATCTTCCATGTAGGGTGGGCGAGGGCGTCTTCAACCGAAACGCGAGCAAGAGCTTCTTTTGCGTATGTGCGGAAAGGACCGCCGCTTGCGGTTATGAGGATTTGGGCGATATTTTCTTTACCGATTTTTTCGATGAGGCTGAAAATCGCAGAATGCTCCGAATCGACGGGGATGATGCGAGCGCCCGACTTTTGTGCGAGAGCTTGTATGAGATGCCACGCCATGACGACGGTTTCTTTATTTGCAAGTGCCAAATCTACTCCCGCTTCGAGCACCGCTTTCGACGGAAGGAGACCCGCGCTTCCGGCTATTCCGTTTACCGCGATGTCGGGGCGCGTTTGCCTTATGAGGCGCTCGATGCCGTGCGGATCATCGGCCGTAAGCGTAAAATCGCAGCCGAAAGACGAAGCGAGCTTTTCGGTTTTTTCGCGGCTCGTATGAGAGGCGAGGGCGCACGCACGGAAACGTTCGGGCATATTTTTAATGATGTCGAGCGTGCTCGTACCGATGGAGCCGGTACAGCCCAAAACGAAAACCTTTTTCATCGTAAAAAGATCGGAACTCCGTAGAGCAGGCGGAGCGAAAGATAAAATACGGGAGCTGCAAACAAAAGCGAATCGATGGAATCCAAAACCCCGCCGCGGCCGGGCATAATGCCGCCCGAATCTTTTACGTTTGCGCTTCGCTTAAACACCGATTCGGCGAGGTCTCCGACGATTGCGGCGCTTGCGACGAGGGTGCCGAATAAAACCGATTTCCAAAGAGAACCCGGAAATATATGCGGCAGGAATCTTTGCGCGATGAGCGAGGCGAGGATACAGCCGACATAGCCGCCTGCAAAACCCGCAACGCTTTTATTCGGGCTTGCAGCGATGACGCCTCGGTTGTTTTTTCCGAACAGCATGCCGAAAAGCCAGGCGACCGAATCGCAGATAAAGGTCATCCACAAAAATACGGCGATGTAAAAGCTTCCGTACTCATAGGCCGTCATTCGAGAAATAAACGTGATGAGGTAGCCCGTATACAATAAAATCGATACGGAAAGAGAAACTGCTGTGTTCGAATGTTCGAAGGTCTTTACCGTAAGCGCATCGTAGGCCATGAGGATGCACGCGCCCGCAATGCATACGGCCGTTACGATGCCGAAGGGGAGGACATACCATACACACAGGTATGTCGAAACGGGAATCAAAAGATTTAAAAACACGACGAGGGGCTTCGGCAAAAGGGGACTGTTTTTTGAAAACATATCGTAGAGTTCCAAACTGCCGATACACGAAAAAGTACACACGGCGATGTGAAAGGGCAGTTCGTGAAAAAACGGAACAAAGACAAGACCGATCACGAGCGGTATGCCGATAAAGAAAATCAAAAGCCGTTGTACGAGTTTTGGCATCGCGCTTTCCTCCAACTAAAAATTCCCTTATGCAAGCACTGCGCCGAACCGTCTCGTTCTCTTTTGAAACTGCTCGATATGACCGTACAATTCGTCTTCGCCGTAGTCCGGCCACAGCGTATCCGTAAACACAAGCTCCGCATAGGAGGCGTGCCACAAAAGAAAATTACTGAGTCGCTTTTCGCCGCCCGTTCTGATCAATAAGTCGACGTCGGGCAGATCGGGTATATCGAATGAAGAAGAGAGAGCATCTTCATCGATTTCGTCCGCCGATGCGTATGCGTGCGCTTCGATAAGTTTTTTTACGCCGCGCACAATTTCGTCCCTGCCTCCGTAATTGATCGCCATGACGAGCGTCGTTCCGGTAAAGTGCGCCGTTTCCGCCGTCGCGCTCCGTATCTCTTTGCGGATATCTTCGGGAAGACCTGCGATATCGCCCAAGTGCAAAAGCCGTATTTTATTTTTTTTATAAAATGCGAATTCCGCCCTCAAGTGATTTTTAATAAGGCTCATGAGATAACCCGTCTCTTCGGCGGTGCGCTTCCAGTTTTCCGTCGAAAAAATATAGAGCGTAACGTATTCGATGCCGAGAGCAGAAGCGGCTCCGACAATTTTTTTCGCCTGTTCGGCGCCCGCATAATGCCCTGCACTGCGGTTTTTATGCTGTCTTTCAGCCCACCTGCCGTTCCCGTCCATGATGATAGCAACGTGGCGAGGCAGGCGGCTCATATCGAGTGAAGTCAACCTTCGAGTATTTCCTTTTCTTTTGCATCGTAAAGCTTTTGTATTTCGGCGATATATTTGTCGGTAAGCTTTTGCAATTTGTCCGTTTCGGCTTTCAAACCGTCTTCGGTAAGTTCTCCCGATTTTTGCTGTTTTTTGAGCGCATCGTTTCCGTCTCGGCGGATATTGCGGATCTGCGTGCGGTAATTTTCCGCGTCGGCTTTCGCCTGTTTGACGAGCTCTTTGCGCCTGTCGGCCGTGAGCGGCGGAATCGCGATGCGGATCACTTTGCCGTCGTTCGACGGATTTAAGCCGAGGTCGGCAGCCAGGATCGCTTTTTCGATGTCACCGATGAGCGATTTGTCGAAGGGCTGAATGACGACCGCCCTCGCTTCGGGAATCGCGATCGTCGCCACTTGGTTGAGCGGCGATTTTTGCCCGTAGCAGTCGACGCGCACTTTGTCGAAAAGAGCTGCACTCGCGCGTCCCGTTCTGATCGCGGCAAAAGTATCGGTAAGCGAATGTATCGCTTTTTGCATTTTCTCTTCACTGTCTGCCATTACTGCCTCCGGTAGAAAATATAGTTTTAGAAAGGTTCGTTAAAACAAACGCATGGCAAAGCGCACGCGAAAAAGCTCACGAACGCTTTGCAGCGTGCCTCTATCTCCCGAGAACGTAGAGATGCACTTCTCCGAATTCGAGCGGGGTGCCGACTTCTTTCGATACTTCCGCGAGTTTTGCCGCGACGCTCACTTTGTCGTCTTTGACGAACATCTGATCGACAAAGCACACTTCTTCGAGATGCTTTTTCAGTTTACCCTTTAAGATGCCGTCTTTGACATTTTGCGGTTTTGACGCCATCTTTTCATCCTGATCGAGCTGCTTGGTAAATATTTCCATCTGCTCGTCCATATATGACTGGGGAACGTCTTTTTGCGTGATATATGCAGGCGTAAAAGCCGCCATGTGCAGACAGCAGTCGTTTGCGAATTCCTGTACTTTCGGATCCGTCGACCCTTTAACGATACAAACGGCGCCCGTTTTGAAATCGCTGTGGACATAAGTGCCCGCAACCGCGTTTTCCGGCACGTCGATAAGCGATACGCGGCGCACGGACATGTTTTCGCGGACCTTCGTCGCAAAAACGGTTAGCATATCGGAATGCTCCGGTTCCACTTTCGTGTAGCCTTTTTCAAAGGTTACATCAACGAGCTTTTGTCCGAGAGCTGTAAATTCTTCGTTTTTGGAAACGAAATCCGTTTCGCACACGAGTTCGACGACCGCGATCTTGTTTCCTTTTCTCTGAATGTAAATGCGTCCTTCCGCGGTCGCGCGGTCGGCTCTTTTTGCAACGGCGGCCAGCCCCTTTTCTTTTAAAAGCTTGGTCGCTTTGTCGATATCGCCGTTCGTGTCTTCAAGCGCGCGCTTGCAATCCATCATGCCGGCGCCCGTCGTTTCACGCAGCGTTTTAATATCCGATGCTTTAATATTCATTATCGTAACTCCAAAATTGTCGGAGGATATCCGAAAATTTCCGCTTTCGGACATCTCCTTTCGTTAGTTATTTGTCGCCGTATATTTTATCTTCGTCGATAAGCTGATCCGCTTCTTTTTGTTCGGTATCGGCCTCTTCTTTTTTCGGTTCCGTCGGCTCGTAATTCGAATAGTCTTCGATTTCAACGTCGTTGTCTTTGACGGCGGCATCCGTCTGTATGTTTTCGTCTTCATCGTTCAAATTTTCGAGGATCTTTAAGCCCTGTTCGTTGTCCGCTTCGATGACCGCGTTCGCGATGATCGACGTAAACAGCGAAATGGCGCGGATGGCGTCGTCGTTGCCGGGAATAGGGTAGTCGATACCTTCGGGATTGCAGTTCGTGTCGACGACCGCGATGATGGGGATACCCATGCGGCGTGCTTCGGCGACGGCGATCTGCTCTTTGTGCGTGTCGATGATGAATACGACGCCCGGCAAATCTTTCATCTCTTTAATGCCGGCGAGGTTTTTTTCAAGTTTCGCTTTTTCTTTTTGCAGCGCGGAAACTTCTTTTTTTGTCAAATTGTCGAAGGTGCCGTCGACTTCCATCTTTTCGATTTTTTTAAGCCGCTGCAGCGATTTTTTAATCGTTGAAAAGTTTGTGAGCATACCGCCGAGCCAGCGGTTGTTGACGTAGAATTGACCGCAGCGTTCGGCTTCTTTTTGAATCGCCTGCTGCGCCTGTTTTTTCGTTCCGACGAACAGGATCGATTTTCCCGCCGTCGTCGCTTTGCGTACGACTTCGTAGCTTTCTTTTATAGCCGCGATCGTCTTTTGCAAATCGATAATGTGAATCCCGTTCCGCTCCGCGAAGATGTATTTCTTCATGCGGGGATCCCACCGCTTTACCTGATGACCGAAATGAACTCCCGATTCAAGCAGGTTTTTCATGGTTACAACTGCCATGACATACTCCTTCACCGGTATCGTATGATACCCCTTACTCTGTTTCTCGATGCGTCGTCTCTTATAAAAAGTGAAACGTACGGAAGATCGTTTGCCCCTATAAGCCTACGGCCCGAGGGCTTACGGCAACGCTATTCGATAATCGAATAACCCTGCGACATAAGAATATCATAAAGCTCCGATATGGGCAAGCCCTCGACGCCGCTGGTCGTGCCCTTTATCTTTTTAATAAAACACGATGCGAGGCTTTGAATGCGGTAGCCGCCTGCGGCCCCGTGCCATTCACCCGTTTCGATGTACCATTCGATTTCACGCTCGCTCATCTCTTTGAACGTCACTTCCGTAACGCTTTCGCGGACGACCGTCGTCTTCGTTTTGCCGCTGTAGAGCGCGATCACCGTTTTGACCGTATGCGTTTTTCCGCTCAATTCGCGGAGAAAAGCCGCCGCTTCTTCCTGATCGGAAGGCTTGCCGTAGATTTTATTGTTGAAGATGATAACCGTGTCGGCGGCGAGCACCCACGGGATTTCCCTGTCGGCCGAAAGCGAACGCACGACAGCTGCGATCTTTTCGCGTGCAAAAATTTCCGGCACGTCTTCGGCCGGAAGAGAGGGCGATACGGTTTCGTCGATGTTCGGCATGATCACTTGATACGGAATGTGCAAGAGTTTCAATATGTCCTGACGGCGCGGCGACGACGATGCTAAAATAATCGGTTCCATAATTTTTTTACATCCTCAATAACTTTTTGTGCTTCAGAAGCATCTAAAAATTGCAATTTTCAAATGCCGGCTTCATGTCGTGTTTTACGACGATGAGAGATATGGGATTCGAACCCACCGCCTTCAGCTCCGGAGGCTGACGCTCTATCCAGATGAGCTAATCTCTCTTGTGTGCGGCACATACGCTTTCTGCGTTTGTGTACAGCACGCATCGATCAAAAAAAATCGTCTCTAAATTTCCCGCCCCGCGCACGGAACATCGCGAAACGATAATTTTTAATTGTATCGATTACTTTCCGCTTCCCGAAGACGATGAGTCGAGCTTAATGCCCTTGAGCACTTCGAGCGCGCGCTTTCGCACCGCAGTCGTATAGTGGTAGTCGGATGCGATCCGTGATATCTCGTCGACCATCGTGCGCTTGTTTTCCGTACTGCCTGCAAGCTTTTCAAACGCGTCGAGCGTTTCGATCGCCATACTGCTTGTAGGATTCAATACGCGGTTTCGGTGATTTGCGAATGCGATCGCGTCGGCGGCTTCATCGTTTTCGTTTAAGCCCATCTCTCCGAGAGCACGGATCGCGGCGGCCTGTACCATCGGTTCGTTGTCTGCGATTGCGATATTGATAAGCGTATTTTTCGAGTGCTCGCCTCCGACTTTTGCGAGAAGCAGACAGGCTTTCCGTCTTACGTCGGGAAAATTGTTGACGAGGCGGCCGCCCGTTCGCGCCTGCGTCATAAGACCTTCGCCTGCAAGCTGATCGAGAGCGGCGGCGACATCTTCGGATACGTTGCCGCTTTTGACGATGCCTTCGAGATATTCGAGGGCGACGAGCTTGTTGTCGTACGAATCCGAGCGGGCGAGGGTCAGCACGACCGTGCCGTCGACGTCGCTCAAGTATTCGTTTTCAACCGACGTTTCGCCTCGCTTTGCGGAATCGTTTTTTTTCTGGACTTGCTGTTCCTGCGCAAAAAGTGCCGAAGCAGCCGTAATCAGCACGGCTGCACAAAACGTAATCTTATCAAATTTCATCTGCTCGATCTCCTGTAAAACTTTTGCGGAAAAAAGCGGCTTCCGAAAAGTTTTCGCCTTTTCATTTATTCTATAAAAAATCGAAAAAAAAATCAACGTTCGAAAATACCGACTGCAAACGGATCGTTCCATGCGATGTTGTTTGCAAAAGTACCGACTGCAAGGGCAAGCGGACGCACTAATCGGTTCCGCGCCGAAAACAGCCGCGTCAATCGATGGGCGGAATATGCACAAGCCACTTATTGCCTATTTTATTAAAATAATAATAGATGATGTCGGTGTCTTTGCTCACTTGAACGGCTTTGACGTCCGTTTTCGAATCGTATCTGATTTCGTCGACTTTGCGCCCTTTCCGCGACGGAACGAAGATATACGTAAAATAATCGCGCAGCGTGTTCATGCGCAGCCCTTTGACGGGAAGCATTTTCGATGCGCGCTGCAGATTTTTCGGATTCGACCAATAGCGGATCGATTCGTCGTCGATGTATTTGAGCCAGGCTTCATAGCGCCCGCTCGTCATAATCGACGAAAGTTCGTCGATCGTCGCCATGATCACGGCTTTATCGTCTTCAAACGTTTTTTGCGTAACGTCCACATTGTTTACCGAACGGAGGTATTCTTCGTTTGCGGCAGCCGTCTTCACGTCCGTTTTTTGTATATCGCTTCGCTTTTCCGCCGTCGTTTTTTTTGCCGATGACGAAGGCAAATGCTGCGCGGGACGCACCGACGCGCATGCAAGAATCGAAAACAGAGAAAAAATACAACCGATAACGGGCACGATTTTTTTTATCTTTTTCATAGTATTCTACTATACAAGCGATTGTTCGTTTCGTCAAATGGACAATCGCGTTATTTTAAAACGGTATCGGGAGCCGTGATTTCGCCGCGGTACAATATTTTCGGGTAGACGATGATTTTAAGTCTCTTTTCGAGCGCGCTGTAGCACCGCATTTCATACTCGTCCCCGACGACGATATTGATTCCCGTTTTGCCCGCGCGTCCCGTGCGTCCCGCTCGATGAACGAAAAAATTGTCGTCGTCGTTTAAATCCATTTGAACGACGTGTGAAACGCCTTGAAAATCGAGCCCTCGAGAGGCGACGTCGCTCGTAATCAAAATACGGCAGCTTCCGCTTTTGAATCGGTCGAGAGCACGCTTGCGCTTTTGCTTGTCTTTTTTCGCGTAGAGGGATTCGCAGTCGATATTTTTATATTTGAGTTTCGATGTGATATTTTCCACTTGATCGCCGCGGCTCGTAAAAACAAGCATTTTTTGTATGTCGAGGGCGGCGATCAGCTTTTTCAGCGTATCGATTTTATCGCGGCTTTCGGCGTAAATCGCCCAGTGCGAAATGCGCTTTCGAAGCACGTCTTCTTCCGGCATCGAAATCGATTCGCATTCGGCAAAAAAAGTTCTGACTGCTTTCGTCACCGTCGCCGAACATCCGACGATCTGCACGTTTTTCGGAAAAAAAGAGACGAGGGATGCGAGGTCGTCTTTGATCTCTTTTTTGACGAGCCGGTCGACTTCATCGAACACCGCAGCGCGCAATCCTGCAAGTTTTAATTTTTTTAAACGCGCGAGTTCCAAAAGGCGGACGGGGCTTCCGACGGCGATTGCGGGATTCCCTTTTAAAAGCTCGGTTTGCCGCCGTATCGGCGCGCTTCCTGCGAGCAACGCGCATTTTGCATTTGAAATCGACATGGCGGCGTCTCTGATTTGGGAAGAAAGTTCGAGCGTCGGAGCGACGACGAGGATTTTTACGCCGTTTTTTTCGTCCTTTTCCATGCCGTCTATGAGCGGCAAAAGATATGCGAAGGTTTTGCCGGTACCCGTTTCCGACTGAAAGAGAAGATTTTTCCCTTCTGCAATGAGGGGGATTGTCTTTTGCTGCACGGGCGTCGGGCGAGCGATCGAAAGCGTTTGCAGTTTTGCGCGTATTTCGGGAGAAAGGAGCGAAAATGCGTTTTGCGTGTCCATGCGCAAACTATAGCGCAAAAACGGAATTGCTGCTATAATATTTTGTCATGAAAGCAGGCATAGATACATTCGGCTGCGATCACGGGCGCTCCGGGATCGGCTCATACCTCCATTCGTTTGCGGCTAATCTCCCGCTTTCAGGCGATACCGAATTCGAACTGTTCGGTTCCGAAATCGATCGGTACACGTATAATTCGGTGCGCGAAATTCCGTTTCAAGCTCTTTCAGTTCCCGACAGCCTTGCAGCCGAGCGCTTATGGCATTTTTTTCGCCTGCAAAAATTCGCTCAAAACGCAAAGTACGATGTCGTGCTCTATCCCGCCATCGAGCGCGTACTGCCGCTTTCGTTTAAAACGCCGGGAGTCGCCGTCGTCAATTCCATCGTTTCCGTTATGCTCAAAGAAAAGGGTGACGGTATGATGCGTATGCAGATAAAGCGGGGGCTCGCAAAGGTGCAAAAGATCGTCGCCGCGAGCGAATTTTTGCGAAATGATTTGATAGGACTCGGCATCGACGAAGCGAAAATCGAAATCATTCACAACGGCATCGACCACAGGCTCTTTTTTCCGCAGCTGCAGATCGATGCCGAAACGGTAACCATAAAACCCTTTGCGATAAAGCGGCCCTATTTTATCTACGGTTCGCGCCTTTCAGGACCTGAAAAAAAACACATCGAACTTATAAAAGCCTTTGCGCTTTTTAAAGAGCGCACGAAATCTCCGCACCGCCTCGTCATCGCGGGCGCCGAAGGACCGTCATCCGAAGACGTGCACCGAGCGGCATCCCTTTCTCCTGCCGCGTCGGATATTTTTCTCACCGGTTTTTTTCCGCACGAAAGCTTTCCGCTCTTATACGCGGGAGCCGATGCCTGCGTTTTTCCGTCGGTGAACGAAGGAGTAGGGCTTCCGATTCTCGAAGCGATGGCTACCGGCATTCCCGTCGCATGCGCCAAAGCCGGTGCGCTTCCGGAAATGGGCGGGGAGGCAGCTCTCTATTTCGATCCGAACGATATCGAAGAAGTCGCTTCTGCGATGGAAAAACTTGTTGTCGATTCGGCGTTCCGAGAAAAGATGATCGCTTCGGGACTGCACCGTGCACAGCGCTTCAGCTGGGAGACGACGGTTTCCGAAACGATCGAAGTTATGAAAAAAATCGTACGGTGAAAACCCGGCAGGTTTAAGGTTTCGGATTTTATTTTCAATGAATTTTATCTTTGACCGCCAATGGAAAGATCGTATGTGCGTTGACAGGTGTGCGCGTTTTATGATATAATTTTAAAACTATCGTTATTCGGTAATTTTTTTCAGAGGAGTTCGATATACCATGTCAGGACACAGTAAATGGTCAACGATTAAACATGCAAAAGGAATCGCCGACGCAAAGCGCGGCCAAATGTTTACAAAATTCATTAAGGAAATTTCAATCGCTGCGCGCATGGGCGGCGGAGACCCGAACTCGAATCCCAGACTTCGTACCGCTATCTTGAAAGCGCGCGCGTCGAGTATGCCGAAAGACAATATCGAACGCGCGATTAAAAAAGGCACCGGCGATACGGACGGAAAAACATACGAAGAGCTCGTCTACGAAGGATACGGACCGGGCGGAGTCGCCGTCCTCGTTGAAACGCTTACCGACAACAAAAACCGAGCGGCGGCCGACGTGCGCAACATTTTCGACAAAAACGGCGGAAAGCTCGGCGTTACGGGTTCGGTTTCCCGTATGTTTGCACGCAAAGGCACGATCGAATACGATGCCGAAAAAGTGTCGGAAGATACGGTTATGGAGATCGGCCTTGAAGCCGGTGCCGATGACATCGTAAACGACGGCGGCATCATCACCGTCACGACCGACCCTTCGGCTTTTGACAGCGTACTCGAAGCGCTTCAGGAAAAGGGACTCGAGTCGCTTTCCGCGCAAGTGGGTATGGTCGCCGATACGAACGCGCAAGTCGACGCGGCGACGGCCGAAAAAGTGCAAAAGCTCATCGACAAACTCGAAGAAAACGACGACGTACAAAACGTATACACGAACGTCGAATATCCCGAAGATTTCGAGCCTGCAGAGTAAGCGGCGTCTTGGTGTCGCTCATGCGTTTGGGCGTGAGCGGATATATCGAAACCTCTGAAAACCTGTTGCGTTTTCGGAGGTTTTTTTTATTGTGCCTTATACGCCTCTTTTCAAAAAATGCCGATATGATAGATATGGGTAAATCTGTCCGGCTCTTGCCGCTTTTTATTCTTTGTTCCGCTTCTCTTTTTTCGCAGACGGACCTCGATGCACACACGATCGCCGCGATGTACGGCTGGGACTACGTGAGCGTTCCCAAACGAGAGACGGTACGCTTTCCCGCATTGCTCGAAGGCATTTGGACGGGCGGCGACCGTTATGTATTTTTTGTACCGGAGAATACTGCGGAAAAGGCGGCAGTGAAATCGACCGATATCGCCCTTATCTTAAAAACCTATTACGGCTGGTTTTACGACAGAACGGCCGAACCTGAAGATTGGGCATCGTCTCCCGAACGCTTTTTGTGTACGGCAACGACAAAGGACGCCGAACGCCTTACGGTGACGGCAGAAAATCTTTTGAATCGTCCCCCGCGCTACGATGCGGACGGAAACGCAGTGCCGTACGACAGCGGCGCATGGGAGCTCGTCGTCAAATACAACGGCAAAAAACGATACGAAACGCGCATCCCCGTCGCCGTCATCGGAAACGAACTCTATCTCGATTTTGTACTTCGAAACTCTTCGCCCGATGCGATAACTGCAGGCGGTACCGAACTTGACGGCTATTGGCAGGGCGTGTGCAGGCGGGAGAGCATACGCATTGCCCCCTATCCAAGAGTTTCGGAAATACGCTCGTACTATGTAAGCGGCGGCGACATGTACGCTCTCCGTTTTTGGGAGACGACGATGCCGTATACGGACGACCTCGCGTCTTTCGACGACACGGGTAAAACTTTTTCCGTCGCAAAGCATATCGTCTCGAACGCGAGCGTCTTTACTTGCGTTACAGGGCGAAGTAATCGCATCAGAAATACCGTAAAAAGGCCGCTCGATTTCGGCGATTACAAGCTCGATGAAACGGGGGCGATCTGTGCTTTCGGAAAGCCGTATATGACGAAAGTAGTCGGCAAAGACAACGCTCCCGAATTGATGCACATCGTCGCCGAAGCGAACTCGCGCCGAAAAGATCCGCCGCCTCCGCTTTTTCCGCCGAGCGATTTGAATTGGCACTGGGATCTCATCGCCCTTCTTGAAAAAGACAATGCGCTCGTACAGGAAGTCCGCTTGAGACAGCGCGCATTTGCCGAAACGAAAGGCGAAGGCGGAAAAATCGACGCGCTTGCCGCCTCCATGTACGGTACGCATTTGAAGCTGCAGGAAGACGCGCTCAAAATTTCCGATGAAGCGCGAAAAAAAATAAAAGCCGTGCGATGATAAAAGCGGGGGACGTACCTGCGAAATCTGTGTTCTGATGTGCGCCGGCTCAGTAACGGCTCGAAGCTTGAGGGTTTGTAAAGTAATAAAGCGGCATCCGTGCCGTTAATCCGAAACAGCCTGCGCACCGCTTGCTATTCCAACGCTTCCCGCGCCCGCTTGGCGGCCGCTTTGAACTCGCGGATAAAGCGCTCTTCGGAAAAGGCGGCCGCGTGCCGTGCGATTGTTTCGCTTTTAAATGTACCCTTTTTATCGAGCGTTTCAAAGCGTTCGATCGCCTCTTTCGCGGAGTCTGCCGTCTGCTCCGAAAAAAAGACGCCGGTTTTTCCGTCTTTGACCGTTTCGCACGCGCCGCCTTTTCCGTAGGCGATGACCGGCCTCCCGCACGCCTGCGCTTCAAGCGGTACGATACCGAAATCTTCTTCCGCGCAAAAGATGAGCGCTTTGCAGTTTTGCAGATATGCGCACAGTTTTTCATCGCTTATCCTGCCGGTAAACGTGATGTTTTTTGCGCCCGACGCACGTTTTTTTAAGCTTTTTTCTTCCGAGCCCGAACCGATGACAACGAGATTTTTTCCGAGCGCTTTGCAGGCGTCTAAAGCGATATCGATTCGCTTATACGGAACGAGGCGCGAAAATGCGACGTAATAATCGAGAGACGGATTTTTTATCGGCGTAAATTTTTCGAGATGCACGGGCGGATAGATGACTTCGGAATCCCGCTTCCAAAATTTTTCGATTCGCCGCGCGATGTATTTCGAATTGGCGATCAGCGTGTCGATCCGCTGGCTCGAAATATAATCCCATTCTCGGATTTCGTGCATCCACTTGTCCATAAAAAAGCGGGTGAGGCGGCCGCTTCGCTTTCGATAATCGAAAAAGAGATCCCACGCGTAGCGCATCGGCGTGTGCACGTATGCGATATGAGGAACGTCCGGCGGCGTGATGACGCCTTTTGCGCACGATGAGGACGAGCAGATGACGAGATCGTAGTTTGAAAAGTCAAACGATTCGAAAGCTTTCGGCATAAACTTCAAAAGTTTTGTGTACAGCTTCGTCGCAAACGGAAATTTTTGAAGCGCACTTGTGACGACGGTATTATTTTTAAAATGATTTCCGATTTTGCGTTTGTCGTATACGAGCGTAAAGATATCGGCATCGGGGTAAATTTTTAAAATCGATTCGACGACCGATTCCGCTCCTCCGTAATTGACAAGCCAGTCGTGTACGATCGCAACTTTCACGGTTTTCTCCTATCGTATGCTTGACGCTTCGGCCTTTGTCGCCGCCGGCCACAGCTGTGTTATGCCGATGCCGATGCCGCGAAGCGAACCGCGCATTTTTATATAATCACGTTTATACCGTTTGCCGTCCGCTTTACAAAACGTAATTTTACAGCGAAAACAATTTCCGTCGTCGGGGTTTATGATATAGCCTCTCTTCCATCGACCCGTCCCCGCATTTTTAAGACCGTAAATCCACGTCGGACCGAACATCGGTTTTTTGTCGAGTTTGCCTTTTTCGGGAAAATCGGGGTAGGGGCCTCGTGCTCGGAAAGCGATGCTTTTGTTCGTCGCGCCCTTTGCCGAAAGGATGACGCCGTACAATATGCCGTCCTTTACAAACATATGCCAGCCGCACAGCGCTTCTCCCGTGCGCTGATTTGTCGCGATCCAATAGCCTTCGACGGGATCGCTTCCTTCATACTCTCTGTCGATCGGAATATTTCGGTCAAAGGCGGGCGCATCGTCATCCGAATCGAAAGGTTCGGCATAACCGGGCGCCGATTCGTAGTAATTGTACGGTTCGGGGGAAGCCGCGTATGCGAATCCCGCACAGAGTACCATGACAAGGACGGCGGCAATTTTTTTTGCGTACATAAAAATCTCCTCGTACGATACACAACTAGTCGGCAAAAAAATATGCTTCGATCTGCAGACAGAGCGCGTGATATACCGGCAAGTGCAGTTCTTGAATTTTATACGTTTCGTTTTCCGGCACGACGATCGCAGCGTCCGACAGGGACGCGAGCTTTCCACCCGTTTTCCCTGACAGCGCAATCGTTTTCATCCCTTTTGCTTTTGCGACAACCGCCGCATAGACGACGTCTTTTGCATTTCCGCTCGTTGAAATGCCTAAAAAAACGTCACCCGCTTTGCCGTAACCGTTAAGCTGCTGCGCAAAAAGCGCGTTGCCGTCGACGTCGTTTAAACTTGCCGTCATCACAGCGGCTTGATTTGCGAGCGAAATTGCGGGAAGCGAGCCTTCGAGCGTATTCGAAAGATAGGCTCCCGATTCGGCGTCGATTGCGATAAGCGTGTCGATAAACGATTTTTCGATCCGGCGTTTTTTTATAAAACTTTTTAAGAGTTCTCCGCAGATGTGATCGCTGTCGGCGGCGCTTCCGCCGTTTCCCGCAACCACGAGCTTTCCGCCGTTTTCATAGGAGGTTTTGATGAGTTCGTATGCGAGTCGGATATCTTTTTCGCATACCGAAAGAGAAGGATAACGCGACAGCAAAACGGAAATATAATCTGTCATATAATCAATTGTATCGCATCGCGTGCGAAAAAACAATCGCCGCGTTATGCACATCGGTACGCTCTATGCGCGGTAAAAATCGAGTGCGGCCAATATGATGTCGGCGGATTTTTTATACGAATAGCGATCGGGAAGGGGCGGAAGCGGTGTCGCATCGTTTGCGCAAAAAGCGAGCTTTTCGGCCAAATCGTCCGAATCGCCTGATTTAAAAAAGACGACGGGAAATCCTTCGTATATCTCTTTGAACACCGGGATATCCGATATGAGCGCTTTCGTGCCGAGAGACAAAGCTTCGAGAGGCGGGAGTCCGAAACCTTCATAGAGCGAAGGCTGGACAAGAAGCATCGATGTCCGATAGAGTTCCGAAAGTTCGGTATCCGAAATGCGCCCTGTAAAACGAACGGCGCTTTCGGGAAGCGAGGCGATTTCCTGTGCAATCGTCGTGTCGCGCGTTCGAAAATTGTCGGCATTTCCTGCGATGACGAGCGGCATATCGAAGCCTGTTTTCCGCGTTTTTTTCAGTGCTTCAAGCAAAACGGAAAGGCCCTTGTGTTTTTTTATATTGCCGACAAAGAGCAACTGTCTGATTTTGTGCACGGCTTGAGAAGGTTTTGAAGAAAACCATACGGGAAGAGCGTTGTATGCGACGACGATTGACAGGTTTTTACAGTCGAGCGTCGCTCTGATACGGTCTCGCGAAAATTCCGAAACGGTAAAGACTGCACGGGATCTGTCGACGGCGCGCTGATAAAAGTATTTCCGCACAGCTGTCCCCGCTTTCGATGCAAGGCCGGGAACGTCGAGAAAGACGACGTCGTGGATCGTCGAAAAAACGGGGATTTCGATACCGGACGGAATATTGCAATAGGGCGTATAGTACACGTCGCACGAATTGATTTTTTTGCGCAATTCGCACGGAAAGGCAAAACGTTCGGCAAGCGAAAACGTTTTGACGCGGCATTCGGCGGTTTCCGCATTTTCGTATTTTGCAAACGGAGCGATCGCTTCGGTATCTCCGAAAATAAAGCATTCGTTTTTTTCCAAAAAGTACGGCAAAAGAGATGCGATATAAGTGCCGATTCCGCCCGAACCGAGCATGCGCGCATCGACGGCGATTTTCATCGATCAGCAAACTCCTATGGAATGCATGTATTCACGCAGCAGGACGGTAAATCGCTCCATCTCTTTCGGCTTTATGTCGCCCATATTTGCGATGCGGAACGTATCGATGTTTCCGAGTTTTCCGGGATAGATCGTAAAACCGGCTTTTTTCGCGTGATCGTGCAGGGCGGTAAAACTGTACTCGCTCGTTTCGGGGATAAGGATAGCGGTGATAAAATGCGACTGCAGTTCCGCTTTTACGAGCATCTTTAAACCGATTTCTTCGAGCGCTTTCGTCAGTATGTTCCAACACGCAGTATAGCGCTCGAAGCGCTTTTCGATCGTTTCCTGTTTCGTTTCGATGATCGCTTGGCGCAGCGCGTAAAAAGTCTGTACCGGAGGCGTAAAGCGCGTCTGCTTCGTTTCGAGAAAATAGCGGTACTGATCGTAGAGGTTGAAATAATAATTCCGCATCGGCCAGTCTTTTTGCTTTTCGAGTTCCGATTTTTTTGCGACGACAAAACCGATGCCCGCCATACCCTGAATGTGTTTGTTCGACGTGCACGTCATAAAATCGATTCCGAGCTTTTCGAGATCCATCGGCATACCGCCGTATGCGCTTACCGCATCGACGAGGGTGATCATACCGTACTTTTTTGCGAGCGGGCACAGGATATCGAGTCGATTTAACAATCCCGTCGTCGTTTCGTGGTAGACGATCGCGAGCGCCGCATAGTTTTCCGATTGAAAAGCGCTTTCGAGTTTTTGCGCATCGAGGGCTTCGTACGTCGAACTTTTAAACACCGTCATATCGATATCGTATATCTTTGCTATCTTCGCAAGGCGCTCTCCGTAAGAGCCGTTGTCGACGACGAGCAGTTTGCCTCCCGGCGGCACGCACGAAGAGATCATCGCTTCGTCGGCTCCGGTGCCGGAACAGCCGAACATGACGGTCGCGTACGAGTCTTCTTTTGCGACAAATCTCGTGAGCTCTTTCGAGCACCACTCCATGAGTTCTCCGAATTCGCTTTCGCGCGGGCAGATATCGCTTACGACTTGCGCATATTTTACGCTGTCGGTCGTCGTCGAAGGCCCCGGGTTCAAGAGCACTTCGCGCCGGATATTTTGCAGCTCTTCGTTTTCGGCGATGCGCGGCCATATCGTTTCGATTGCGCGGGTGAACATCGCTTCGTCGTCGATCTCCGTCCACGCATAATACTGCACGGTGCGCACATAGACCGGCGTTTGCTGTGCGACGGCTTTAAGCACCTGTTCGTAATCGATTTTTATATGTGCCGGAAAATCTTTTCGGTAGTACGCCGTCATTTCATCGAGCGTTTTTTTGCCGAGTTTTGTAATGCCGACGAGTTCGCCTGCGACGAAGGAAATTTCGCTTCGGTTTTTGCTCACGTTTTTGAGCACGCCGTTTTCGTCGGTTTCGAGGTACACTTCATCTTTGCTGTTCGTCGGGCCTGATGCGAGGATGACGTTTTCGCGCGCATCGTTTGCGAGCACTTTTAATCCGACGGCGTCGTAGATGAGATCGCTTTCGAGCAGAAAAAAATCTCCGGTGACGAGCGGTGCGCACACTTCAAGCGTTCCCATACTGCTCGTCTTCGCGTAATCGTCGTTCCGTACCGTCACGATGCACGGGTATTTTTTTGCGAGCCGGTCGTACCATTCGCTGCAGTGTCCCGTACCGATGATGATACGTTCGACGCCGTTTGCGATGAGTTTCCGCACCGAACGCTCGACGATCGCCTCTCCTTCGATTTCGATAAACCCTTTCGGCATCGCTTCCGTCCGTCCGCCGAAGCGCGAGCCCAATCCTCCCGCAACGATAACCGCTTCTTTAATCATACATTCCTCCTCAGCACTTCCATAAACGCTTTTTTATTTTCCCGAGGCGATGTCGTCGGCCGTCCCAAATCCGCTCTCGCACCTTTTCGTATCTTTACTTCGATAAACGCCGTCTTTTTTTCGGAGAGCGCATTTGCGAGGGCGGCTTCGAGCGAAGCGGCATCCTCTACCGAATACGTATGCGCGTAGCCGCAGGCTTTTGCAATTCCGGGAAGATCGATTTTTAAACCGACCGTCGGTTGACCTCCGACCGAATCGTGGGCGCCGTTGTTGAGGACGACGTGTATCATATTATCCGGCTTTCGCACGCCGATCGTCGCAAGTCCGCCCATCTGCATGATAGCCGCTCCGTCGCCGTCGAGACAGATGACGAGCCGATCCTTTTTTTGCATGGCGATCGAAAGCGCGATTTGCGACGCGTGCCCCATGCTGCCGACGGTGAGAAAATCGTTCGCGCCGCTCATGCCGTGTTTAACGCGGAGCTCGAAGAGTTCGCGCGACGCCATGCCCGTCGTAGAGACGAAGACCGCATCTTTCGGAGAATGCAGCACGATGCGCTCTATTGCGTCTTCCCGTGTCATCTCCGCACCGGAAGAAGTTTTATTTTTGAGCGTGTAAGGCGCAAACGTATCTTTTTTTACGACAAAGGCAAAAGGCGCCGACGCTTTTTCCGTACATGCGTAACAGTAATCGATTTGCTTATTAAGTTCGTCTTCGCTTTCCGCCGTGACGACGTAGGGGATGCGCATGGCATCGAGCAGGGCGAGCGTCACTTTGCCCTGTTTTATATGTTGGGGCTCGTCGTGGACGGCCGGCATACCCCTCCATCCGATGAGGAGGACGAGCGGCACGGAATAGACGTCGCTGTCCGCGAGGGATAAAAGCGGGTTCACCGCGTTGCCGAGTCCCGAATTCTGCATATAGACGACGGGCGTCTTTCCCGTCGCCAAGTGATAGCCCGACGCAAGCGCAAGCGCACAGCCTTCGTTTGCCGCGATGATGTGTTTGTCTTCGGGAGCCGTGTCCGTCACATAGGCGCAAAAATTTTTTAAAAGCGAATCGGGTACTCCGGTAAAAAAATCGGAGCCGCGCTTTTGCAAAAGATCGTAAAAATATTCCGGTCGAATCATAGGTACCGCCTTAAGTTATTTTGTTCCGGGGATGAGTTCGAGTATCTGCTTGATCGGCATGCACAGTTCGTTCGCTTCGAGGGAACGCTCCGAGAGCAAAATCGTTTCCGCGCATTTTTTCATCGCGGGGTAAGCCGCACGCAGCATGTGGTTTGCATAGATGACGATATTTGCGCCCCATGAGGCGAGTTCGGTTTCGGTAAACTGATTGTACGTCGTCGGAACGAGCACGAGCGGAATGCTCTTGTATTCTTTCCGAAACTTTTCGCAAAACGTTCGAATGTCTTCTCCCGATTTGTCTTTGCTGTGGATCATAATGCCGTCGGCTCCGGCTGCAACGCTCGCAAAGGCTTTTGCAAGCGCTTCGTCGACCGAACGGCCTGCGATGATCTCTTCGATGCGCGCGATGATCATAAAATCCTTTGTTACCTGTGCTTTTTTTCCTTCGCTGATTTTATGGCAGAACTCTTCTTCGGTCGCGAGCTCCTGCTTTACGTCCGTCCCGAACAGCGAATTTTTTTTGAGACCGACTTTGTCTTCGATGATGACCGCCGAAACGCCGTTCCGTTCGAGCGTGCGCACCGTAAACACGAAGTGCTCCGTGATGCCGCCCGTGTCCCCGTCGTAGATGATCGGCTTTGTCGTGCATTCGAGTATGTCGGTGAGACTCTGCAGCCGCGTCGTCAAATCGACCGCTTCAATGTCGGGTTTGCCTTTATCCGTCGAATCGGTAAGACTCGATGACCACATGCCGTCGAAGCGGTGGATACCGTCGTCTTTTGTCACTTCGGCGTTTTCGACGATGAGTCCGCTCAAACCCGAATGCGCTTCCATGATGCGCACGACGGGCTTTGCGGCGATGAGGCGGCGGAGGCTTTTTAAGCGGATATCGGGCGTCGTTCCGATCGTCTTTGCGCCTTCGACGAGGGCGGTCGAATTGATTCCTTGCGTATACGGGATTTCGATCACTTCACCGCCCCACGCTTTCATCGCTTCGAACACTTCATCTCGTATTTTGCTTAAGTAATTCGATTTCCAATCGTCGCCGTGAATTATATAGTCCGGTTTGTATTTTATTAAATTCGGTACGTAGCTCCACGCTTCCTGCGGCACGACGCGCGAAACGCCTTTGATGCTTTCGACGACCGCTTTGCGCTGTTCGTACGTTAAATAGGGCAGGCGCTTGTGCGAGACGATAGCCGAATCGGTGAGCAATCCGACGATGAGCTCTCCTCTCTTTGCGCCTTCGTTGATGATATTGATGATGCCGGGATGGATGATGTCGCCCGTTATGCCCAGATATACCGTTTTACTCATATACGCTCCTTGCTTTTCTTAATAATTTTTAACAATACGCCGCATCGATCGATTTGAGTTCCGGAAACGTGTCGATTTCGATTATATCGTTTTTGACACATTCGCGGATGCGCACGTTATAGTCTTTGAGACGATATTCGAGCGGCACTTGATCCCAATAGCGCTCTTTGCCGCCCGGCATATCGTAGACGGCACGGATGTCGCGCGAAAGTCGTTTTCCGTCTTCTTCGTTCCAATATGAAATACCTATCATCTGCCAGCAGCGTACGCCCCCGACCGAAAGGCGCGAAATGCAGCCGTTCCGCTCGTAAAAACACCAATCGTCGGTTTTGTCGGTTTGAAAGGCGAGATAATTCGTGTGGTATTGGTACTTTGAAATGAGGCCGGGCTTTTGCAAAATCAAATCGGCTTCGCAGACATAGGCGTTTTCAAAATGCCCTGAGGCGGCGACCATCGACGAAATATTGTTTTCTTCATTGTAGCGCGGATTTTCGATAAAGCGGATCGACGGATAGCTTTGCTTGAGTTCTTCGAACTGCTCTCCGCGGTAGCCGCGTATGACGTATATTTCGGTGATGCCGGCGGCGGTAAGCGCGTCGAGCAGCGAATCGATGATGCGCTTGCCGTGTACGCGCACGAGCGGTTTCGGCGTGCTGAGCGTGACCGGTGCGAGACGCGAGCTGAATCCTGCGGCTATGATGACGGCACGCTTGACGCGGTACGGTTCGAGCGCGAGATTTCCTTTTTCGGTCGGCTCACCTTTTTCGTCGATACAGCCGAGCGCTTTCAATTCCGCAACGGTTTTATTGACCAGTCCGAGCGACTTTCCGAGCGCGTGCGCAGTGTCGCGCTGTGTCGGATGCCCTTTTGCTTGGGCAAAAAACGAAAGGACGTCGAATTGATTTTTAGTGAGACTCATGCCGCATCTCTTTGCGCGACGATTTTTTTGTATCGTATGACAAGCGCTTTTATTAAAAGATTTACTGCGAGGATACACAGCGAAACGACGCCCGCGCATTCGAAAAGCATTTGGCTTTCAAACGACGGGATCATAAGCGATAGCGGCTGATTCGCCGTCGTCGCGAGAAAGGAAACTGCACTTATCGTCATCATCGAATTGACGAAAAAATACATCGCCATTTCGGCGACGGTGCTTTTCGCCTGCGGCAAAATGACGTCGACGATGATTTTTGTACGCGGAATATCCATCGTACTTCCGATGATTTCCAAATTCGGATTCAGCTTTCCGAGCGTATTATACATCATGAGGTACGGAGAAGAAAAAAAGTGAATCATATTGACCATGATGAGGATCGCAAAGGTACCGTATAAAAAGCTTCCCTTAAAAAAGAGAACGTATGAAAGACCGAGGACGAGACCCGGTATCGCAAGCGTGAGTATGGCGCACAAATGCAGCGGCTTTGAAATCTTCGATCGCGTTCTGACCGTCAAATACGCGAGGATGCACGCACTAAGGGAGCCGAGCACCGAAACGAAAGACGATATGAGCAGTGAATTGGCGAGATAGGTTCCGGTGTTCATCGAAAACGCGCGTTTGAAATTATCGAAAGTCGGCTGCATCGCAATCGGATATTTTTGAACGATGCTGATGAGTAAAAACGACGCGGCCGGCAAAACGATGACGGCTCCCGTAAGGGCACACAACGCGAACGCAACGGTTTCGGCGATCGGATTGTCGATGCGTTTAAAGGGACGGATACCGAACGACGACGACGCTTTGTCGCGATTTATCGTATCGAGGATAAAAGCGATAACGGCGGGAACGAGCAGAACCGCGCCGATGACGCTGCCTTTGCCGAAATCGAGGAGGCCGATGACGTCTTCATACATCATCACGGGCAGGGTAATGCACCTGCCTCCGATCATGAGCGGTACGCCGTAATCGGTAACGATGAGCGTAAAAACCGTAAATACGACCGAGATGAGCGGCTTTCTGATATACGGTACAAAGAGCGCGGTAAACTGTTTCGCTTTCGGGATGCCGAGTATGTCCGCGGCTTCGTAGGGGCGCGAGTCTTCGTAGCGTATGATATCCGCCGTCATAATATACGCTACGGGAAACGAATACAGCACGGATCCCGCGACGATACCGCCGAAGCCGTAGATCGGATGCGAAAGGCGCAAAAGATTCGTGAGAATACCGTTCCGGCCGAGCAAAATGACGAGCCCCATACCCGTGCTGATCGACGGGATGAGCATCGGAATGAGAAACAAAAAAGTCCACACGTGCCGGCCTTTACCGTTTATGCGCTCCGTACAAAACGCGAGTACGATACCCAAAACGACGGAGATACACGTTGCGGCGAGAGAAGCGGAGAGCGAATTGCGCACCGCGGATAAAAAGCGTCCCGAACGGACGACGGAGAGGACGTCGGTTCCCGCCATACACGCGAACATACGGGAAAGCGGAAAAAAAACGGCGAACAGAAAAAACACGATGAGCAGCAGTTTCGCCGCCGTAAGCTTTTGCACGCGCATGTCAGTTCCTCGTCGCAAACGGCAAAAGCGAATCGATCTTTATTTGGATATTGCGCTTGACAAAGCGTTCGACGTAGTCGTTCGCCGGCTTTCGTATGATCGCTTCGGGCGTATCGAGCTGTTGAATCGAGCCTTGATACATAACCATAATGCGGTCGCTCATCGCAAAGGCTTCTTCCTGATCGTGCGTCACGTAAATCATCGTCGAGCCGAATTCGCTTTGAATACTTTTCAAATCGGCGCGGAGCGAAAGCCTTGTGTCGACATCGAGCGCCGACATCGGTTCGTCGAAGAGTATGACATCGGGATTCAGCGCGAGCGTGCGCGCGATGGCGATCCGCTGCTGCTGTCCGCCGGAGAGTTTGTTCGGCTTTTTGTACAATTCGTTTTCAAGCCCGAAGCGGCATAAAAGCGTTCGCGCTTTTTCTTCCGCGCCGCTTTTCGTACTCTTTCGAATTTTGAGCGCATAGCTCACGTTGTCGAGCGCGTTCATATTTTCAAAAAGCGCGTAGTTTTGGAAAACGATTCCCATTTTGCGCTTTGCCGGCGGAAAATTCGTTATGTCTTCTCCGTCTTTTAAAATCGAACCGGTATCGGGGGCGACAAGCCCTGTGATAATGCGCAGCAGCGTCGTTTTGCCGCAGCCTGAGGGGCCGAGTATCGATAAAAATTCTCCGTCGCGCACCGTAAAATCGATGTGGTGGAGGACGGGCGTTTCCGACGAAAACGCTTTCGAAAGGTTTTGTATTTCGAGTTTGGTTTTTGTCAATGCTGCCATTTTGCGAGCAGACGCTCCTTTTCTTCCTGCGTATTGCCGCTCATATCGGCATAGGGAATACGCTCCGGGAAATTTTTTACGGTAAAATCCCTGTCCGTATAGATCTTTTCCGGAACAAATTGTTCTTTGTCTTTCGGGCTTACGGTATCTTCGATATAGCGGTACACTTCCATAACGGCCGGTTTCGTTTCTTTGCCCTTGATGACGCCCATACCGTAGAGGCAGTACGGAGCGCCTTCGTCAAAAAACACGATGCTGAGATCGGCTCCTTTGTTGATCTCTTCGACCGCCTGTGCGATCATGCCGAGTCCGACGGCGGCTTCTCCCTGTACGAGCGCGTTTACCGGGCCGGAACCGGAAGACGTAAACTGGAGGATGTTTTCGGCAAGATCGTCGAAGTATGCAAGAGCCTTTTCTTCGCCCCACGCGTTGACGAGACTTTTTAAAAACATATAGCCCGTTCCCGAACTTTTCGGATTCGGCATCGATATGAATCCCTTAAACTCGGGTGCGAGCAGATCGCCGTAGGCTTTCGGCACAGGAAGCTTTTTTTCCGCGATGAGTTTATTGTTCAATATGATGCAGCCGCCGTTGCGGTAGTCCGGCTCGATCCTGCTCCCGTCGCGAAAGAGCGTGTCGGGAAGGTATTTCGACGTATCGTATGCGATTTCCGCAAAGCAGTCCCACGCTTTTTCCGCATAGCCGTAATCGATGTCGTAACTGATATCGCATGCGGTACTGCTTCCTTCGGCGATGAGTTTTGCCATCTGATTGCCGCTCGGCATATACTGCACGTCGATAACATACTGCGGAAACTTTTCGCGGAGCGCACCTGCGATATACGCGTTGCGGTATTCTTCGGCGCTCGAAAAAACGGTGATCTTTTGAGCGCTTTTGCTGCAGCCTGTAAACGATGCGATCAAAAAAGCTGCGCATAAAACGTACCGGATAAAAGTAAAACGCTTGTTCATATTTTAATATCCTAATAGAAAATATGAACAAAGTCAAGTATCGGTAAAATTACTATCGGAGCCGAGTAATCCAATCCCCTTTGCGCCGATCGCTGCCGCGTGGTATAATCGATTCGGATGTTAAATCTATAAGGGAGGTATTATGAACGAAATCATCGATGCTATAAAAGCGCGCAGGAGCACTAAGAGTTTTAAAAGCGATCCCGTTTCAAAAGAGATCGTCGACCGCGTAATCGAAGCGGGACTCTATGCCGCGAGCGCGCAGGGAAAACAAGTGCCGATCATCGTCGCCGTGACGAATAAAAAACTTCGCGACAGATTGTCGGAGATGAACCGCAAAGTCGGCGGATGGGACGAAGGCTTTGATCCGTTTTACGGAGCGCCCGTCGTGCTCGTCGTACTTGCCGATAAAAACTGGGCGAACCGCGTTTACGACGGGAGCCTCGTCATCGGAAACATGATGCTCGCCGCGCATTCGCTCAAAATCGGAAGCTGCTGGATCCATCGAGCAAAAGAAGAATTCGAAAGCGATGAGGGAAAAGCGATCTTAAAAGAACTCGGCATAGCCGGCGACTTCGAAGGGATCGGTCACTGCGTGTTAGGCGTGTCTGCAGCCGAACGCGAGATGCCGCCGCGAAGGGCGGGCCGCGTATTCTATGCCGAATAAAACCGCAGCAAGCGACACGGATACGGTTTTTCAGAGCGGCAGACGGTATGCAAACGGCCGAAACAAGGGTATGCTCCGAATAACGCTATACGGTATTCTCTTTTTTCTTGTCATACTCTACGGGCTTTCCTTTGTCCCGCGCAGCTCGCGCGAACGGGCGATGAGGAGCGCATTTGTAAACGAAAAATATGCCGCCGCTCTCGATGAAATCGAAATCGAAAATGCGGGCGAAAAAACGGCGCTTTACAAAAAAAACGGTACGTGGTACGGCTCATCGGGAGGGGTGGTTTTTCCCGCCGAAAATGCGAAAGTTTCGGAACTCATACAATATCTAACAAAGATTCGCAAATTGTATACAATTTTAGACAGTAACAATACGATATCCGATAAAAACCGGCCGTTTGTATCGATTTTACTTAAAAACAATCTTAATATGTCTACAAAAGTAAACTTTTATGGGCAAAATTTCGACCAAACTCGGCGATTTATCCGCATAGGAGAAAGCGATGGGCCGTATGCGGCCGAAACCGATTGCGATGCATTTTTGAGAGCCGACGCGGGATTTTGGCTCGATCCGTACATCGTTCCGCAAAACACGGAAGAAAGGCGCATCCGCGCAGCCGATATTCAATCGTTGCGCATAGCGGCAAAAGGAGTGCTCAAAACCTTAAAAGCAGGCGAGCACGGTTTTTCGGAAAAAGCGTCGAAATTGATTGCACTTCGACACGGGGGATTAGCCGCGGATACGGAAGGTTTCTACGATACGGGCGCTTTTTCGCTTACCGTCGAAACGGGAAGGGGCTTTCGCTTTACGGCGACGGCCGAAAACGGAAAAGCCGGTGCCGCCGCGCTCCGCTTCGATTCCTTTCAAAATACCGTCACCGAAATGTACTACGAATACCGTTATCGCGTTTCCGTAAGTGCATGGACGCTCGAAAAAATCGTCGAACTGTTTCTTGAATGAATTGCAATCGGCCGCGAGTGCGGTCGGCTGCGGCTTTCACGTCCTAAATCGGCTTCGATAGGAGGAGCTGGGCTTTTCCGACAGGATCATTGCATTTTCGCAAATAAAACGAGAGAAAGCATATTGTATGCAAAATGCGCGAGCGTATTCGTCCACAGAGTATCGCTTTTTTTACAGCAGATACGGAGCACGATGCCTGCGAAAAATGCGTTTATGACCGACGGCAGTCCGAGGTAGCGGTGAGAGAATGCAAAAGCGACGACGGAGAGCGCTTCGGAAATTCGCACGGCGTTTTCGGCACTTTTTCCCCGTGCCGCGTTTGCATGTGCACCTTCTTCGCCCGCAGCCCTTTCTTCTTCCGTTTTCGCGCCGCTTTTTTTGCTTTGCAAAAAGGCATCTTTCAAAATCGATCCGAGCGTTTCGGGGAGATAGAGGCGGTAGAGCGCTTCTTCGTAAAACGATGCGCATACAAAATTGACGATACAAAAAAGCGTTTCGGCAATCGACGATGGCAGCGCGGGAGACACACTCGTTTTTCCGCCCGAAAAACGCACGGCAAGTTCGACGGCCGAAGCGATGACACACAGCGAGCCGAACGAAGCGATCGCACAGCCGGTTTGCACAAAGCGAAACGCATCGCCTCTTGTGCGCCCCGCGGAATGCGGAAACGAAAAATGCACGAGTGCAAACGCGAGTGCTGCATAGCACAGGGGCTTGAGCGGAAACATCCACGCGGAAAACGCCCGCGTCGGCGCCGAGCCTGCAAAAAGCGGCGGGATAACAAAGAGGCACACGGATACGGTAAAGACGACGTTCCGCCGCAGGTTTACAGGTATTTCCATATCGTTGCACTATGAAAATTTGTCGATTTATGATACAATGGAATCAATTATATAGTATTGAGGCCATTGTGTATATCCTAAAAGTTACCGCCGCAGCCGTCGCGGCTGTCATCGCTCTAAAGCTCGCACAAACATATCAAAAGAAAATCAAATTCTTTTTGACCGGTTTCGATTCCCGCTTTTCTCTTTCCGAAATAGACCTCTTGTGGCGCACTGCAGCCGTGTGCGGTCTAAAAGATCCGCACTCTCTGTTTTGGTCGAAGCCTTCTCTTTCTCAGTGCATCTCTCAAATCAAATCAAACGCGGAGAAGGCAAACGATCACGGTATGCAGCGTCTCCTTGCAAAGCTCTATTCATACCGCACGCACATCGAAGCCGAAGCGTCGCAAAAGCGCGGCTTGACATCGACGCGCGCTCTCGAAAGCGCTCTGCGCTTGAGGATCGTGCTTGCGGGAAAGGGCGTGTTTGCGTCGAAGATCGTCAACAACGCGCGCGAGCTGACGATTAGTTTTCCGACGCAAAACGGACAGATGCCCGTCGAAAGCAAAGATTGGATCGGAAAATCGATAAGCGTGTATCTGTGGCGCACCGGCGATGCGCGCTATATTTTCGATACGACGGTAATCGGCAGCGGCATATTTTTCGGCAAAGCGGTGCTGTACCTCAAGCATACGGAAAAACTGCTGCGTACGCAAAAGCGGTATGCGGTGCGCACAAAATGCAATATGTACGCGAGTCTTTTTATTATTAAAGATAAGGTGATCGATTACAATTTGGTTGAAACGCAGTCGGGATACCGCTGTCTTATCGAAGATATTTCCGAATCCGGAGCCATGATACGGATCGGCGGAAAAGGCGTACCGAATATTCAGCTGAAACTGCAATTTACGCTCGAAGGAAAATTGATAATCATGTTCGGCGTCGTCCGTACGGTCGAATACAACAGCGATATCGATCAATCGCGCCTTCACTTCGAATGCGTGCACATCGAACCGCAGATGAAAAACCAAATTTTGAGTTTCGTGTACAATATCATGTCGCCCGAAGAGCGCAGAGCATACGAGCTTTTTCCGATCGGCGAAGATTCCGAAGATTCCGAAGATTCCGAAGATTCCGAAGATTCCGAAGATGCCGAAGACGAAGCGCCTCAGGCGGACGGTACCGGAGAAGAACCGGCGGAAGAGGCAGGCGATGCCGCGTTCGCGTATGAATTGTCCGATACGAAAATCCCCGATACGACAGATGCGTTGATCGACACTATAGTCGGTAACGGATAGCCCTGCGCGGTTGTTTTATATTAACGAGGTGAAAATGAACAGATGCTTTATAAGGACAATTATTGCGCTTGCATGCACTTCCTGTTTTGCTTCTTCCGCTCCGCTTCGCATACAGTTCGTCAAAGGCAATATCGTCGATAAAACGGCGGCCGTGCGCGAAAGTTCGGGAGAAGACGCTGCGTTTCTTTCAAAAGAAGCGATCGATTTTGCGCTCGAACACAAAGTGCTGCTCGGAAACGACCGCGATTTGGACACGCTGGCGCTTGCGGGCGTGCTTGCGCTTCCGGCAAATTCGGTCGCTTCTCTCGATTACGGGGAGCGGGAAGCGCTTTCGGAAAAATTCGTAAAACTCTTTTCACTCTTTCCGAGCGATACGGTGCGAATTGCAATCCTAAACAAAGCGGCGGCGCTGCGCGATTCGCTTCCTACGGAACCCTGTATCGTCCTTTTAAACGACTATCTTGCAAACGCTGTGTCCTCTGCCGGCGAAAACGGTGTCGTAAAAGCCGCCGTGCGTACGCTCGGTGAAATCGGCGACAGCCGATCGTTTTCCGTGCTGTTTACAGCGCGACGGCAGCAAAAGTGGCCCGAGTACGGCAAAGACATCGACGAGGCGATCGCGCTTCTCGCCGACAAATCGCTTCCGCAAGTAATCGCCGTCATCCGCGAAGGAAACGTCAAAAACGGTATACGGCCGCTGTTCGATGTGCTCATAAAAAATGAAAAAATATCCGCATCTTTTAAATCGGAAATTGCCGAAAATGTGCTGTCGGAGACGATATATATAGCGAACAACGCTTCGTCGATAACGAGGGAAACGGTTTCCCTGCAAGTCGATGCGCTCGACGTTATCGTACAAAACAAGTGGACGCGTTCCGCTCCGGCAGTGCTTTCGTTTTTTGATCTCGCTGAACGCGAATATAAGGCGGGCGTTATGACCGACGGCGAATTTGTCAAAGCGATAAACGCTGCGGCTGAAATCGCGCCGGTCGATGCTTCCTCCCGCCTTGCGTCCTATCTCGCTGCGTTGAACAAACAAACCGAAAGCGGGGCAAAAGTGTCCGAAACGATTGCGCTCGCTCTGATCGGCGCGCTCGGCAGGATCGGTAATAAATCGTCGTTCGACACGCTTTTGTACGTGACCTATGTCAACTATCCCGAACCGGTGATTGCCGCCGCCCGCGACGCGCTCGCGAGGCTTAAATGGTGATAGGAAAAAGACTCAAACACCCTCTTTTTTGTGCGGTACTCATCTCCTCCGTTTTGGCGTACGGCGGCATCGTTCCCGTCAAAAACCGTCACGCGTTCGCATCCCTCGTTCCGACACTCGATATCGTTTCGATGTACGGCACCGTCGTTTCAAATCCCGTAAAATCGCAAAAGAGAGGCGCGTATTCGCTCGAATTTGCGCCGGACTTCGTCGTATCGAAGGGCGGCGTAAAAAGTTCCGCGCGCGGGCACATAACGGCGGTTATCGACGAAAAAACGGTCGAAGCGTATTTTCCGGGAAAACTCTATTCGGCTTCTTACGGAAAGGGAGCCGTCCTGTGTGAAAGCGGCGCGCGGCTTTTCCTTTCGGGAAGGGCGGGCAAGAGCGGCGTTTTTTTCGTTTCAAAAGCCGAAAGTCCAAGTCCGGAAAAATCGTTTGCAGGAAAACTCTCTCGTATCCGCGCACTTTCTCGCCTTCAATTCCGCCGTCTCATGTACGCGTGGGGCGGGGCGGGCGGACTTTTACTTGCCCTTCTTTCGGGTTCCCGTGAATACACCGACTCTGCGGTTTCGGACGCGTTTCGCAATGCCGGGCTTTCGCACATCCTCGCGCTTTCGGGAATGCACTTGTCGCTCGTGTCGGGCATCGCACTTTTTGCGGGTATGCGGCTTTTCGGAAAAACGAAATCGTATATTTTTCAATTCTGCGCCGTATCGCTTTTCGTGTGGTTTGCAGGCTTTTCACCGTCTCTTTTGCGCGCGTTTTTGTGCAGCGTACTGCTCCTTTTGTGTTCCGTGTGCGGCATCGCAGGGGCGGATACGGTTTTGATTTTGTGTGCGGCCTTTATCCTGCATACCGTGATCGCACCCGCTCATATTTTGAATGCGGCTTTTATGCTTTCGTACGGTGCGCTTTTAGGCATTTTACTTTTTTCGGAAACGCTGAACGCTTTTTTGATCCGCGTTCTTGGGCAAAAAATATCCGCGCCTCTTTCCGCATCCCTCGGCGCACAGACGCTCACCGCTCCGGTGACGCTTTCGCTTTTCGGAACTTTTATGCCCGTCGGCGTCATCGCGACGGCACTCGTTTCGCCTCTTGTAACCGTGTTCATCTATGCGGGCATCGTCTGCATTGCGCTTTCGCTCGCCCTGCCGTTTTTCGCGCCCCTTGCGGGAGCGGTGCTGAACGCGATCTACGGACTTATAAAACTTCTCGTGCTTTTTTTCGCACGCGCTCCGTACGTGCACATCGCGTAACGGGTACGGATGTCGTGTCGGAACTTTGTAAAATACAGTAATGAGGTGTACTTGTCTTGTTATGCAGGATTTACAAAAATCGCCGTT
Source organism: Treponema sp. SP13 (assembly GCF_050938355.1). Lineage (NCBI taxonomy): Bacteria > Pseudomonadati > Spirochaetota > Spirochaetia > Treponematales > Treponemataceae > Treponema > Treponema sp. SP13. Next base: position 118,361 of record NZ_JADOVM010000002.1, on the reverse strand, counting down.
CGGGCTACTATGACTTTTGCGTATGACGATCCCTGATTATAATTCACCGGCAGCCCTCAAAGCTCTCCTCGATGCAAACGGCTTTTCGATGCAAAAAAAATTCGGACAAAATTTTCTCGTAAACGCATCGGCTCGTGAGCGCATCGTCCGTGCTCTCGAAATAGAACGGGGGATGCGCGTATGGGAGATAGGGCCGGGATTGGGTTCCATGACAAAGCTTTTGCTCGATGCGGGCGCCCGCGTTAGGGCCTTCGAAATCGACAAGGGATTTATAAAACTGCTTTCGGATTTTTTTAAGGCGGAAATCGAAGAGGGTGCGCTAAGAATCGTTTCGGGCGATGCCGTAAAAACGTGGAAAAGCGCGTATGAGGATTCGGGGCTGCCCGACAGATTTTTCGGTAATCTCCCGTATTCGATTGCGGCATCCCTCATCGCCGACACGATAGAGCGCGGCGTAAGATTCGACAAGGCTGTCGTTACGGTACAAAAGGAAGTCGCCGATCGGATGACGGCAAAAGAAGGAGGGGACGAGCGATCGTCGTTTTCGGTACTGTGTCAGTGGGCGTACGATGTCAAAGGGCTTTTTGATTTGGCTTCCGGAAATTTTTGGCCGAAGCCGCACGTCGCCTCGCGCGCCGTTGTTATGACGAAAAAAAGCGATTTTCCCGCGTGCGAAAATCTTTCGCTTTTTATAAAGATGCAGCGCGCTCTTTTTTCATCGCGCAGAAAAAATATCCGCAATAATTTAACGGCTTTTACCGGAAGCGCCGAAAGAGCCGAGCGTGCGCTTACACTTGCGGCTCTCGATCCCTCGCTCAGGGCTGAGACGCTGTCTCTTGCAGAACTTTTGCGGTTGTCCGATGCGCTCAATAGCGCTATACTTTCGTGAAGTGCGATAAGAAGAAGGCGGTTATGGATACGGAACGGATAGCGGAAAATCTCAAACGAGTCGTCGAATCGGTGCGGAACGCCGAACGGAAAGCCGGAAGAAAAGAGGGAAGCGTAAAGCTCCTGGCCGTAAGTAAATTTCATCCGGCGTCTTCCGTCATTGCGGCGATCGGAGCGGGGCAGAGCGCATTCGGCGAAAACCGCGTTCAGGAAGCATACGAAAAATTTAATAAAATTTATGAAGACTTTCCGTCGGCCGAACTGCACATCATCGGAACGCTGCAAAGAAACAAAGCCGCCCGCGCGGTGCGGATCGCCTCTTGCATAGAATCGGTCGACAGGCTCGGCATAATCGAAGAACTCGAAAAACAGTGCGCGAAGATTGATAAATCGATCGATATGTTATTGGAATACCACACGGGCGAAGCGTCGAAAGCGGGGTTTCTTTCATACGAAAATATGTACGAAGCGCTTCGCTATTGTGCCGAAGGAAATGCGCCGCACATCGTACCGAAGGGTTTTATGACGATGGCGCCTTTTACCGACGACGAAATTGCCGTGAGGAAGTCCTTCGTTTCGCTCCGCGATGCTTCGGAAAAGCTGCAAAAAGAATTTCCCTCCTTCGATCTTACAACGCTTTCGATGGGAATGTCGGCGGATTATAAAATCGCGATCGAAGAGGGTTCTACCGAAGTGCGCATCGGAACGGCGATTTTCGGCGAGCGGGAGACGGCGGCGTTATGAGGCTTTGCGTGAAAAAATGCGCAGTCCTGCTTTTATTGTGCGTCATCGCTTTTCCGTGCCGTGCAAAGGAATCGAAAAATGCGACACCTTCTCCGTATACGGACGACGAGTTTCCTCAATTTATGAAAGACTTGCGGAGGGCGGAAATCATTTCGTTCGGCGCGCTCCCCTTTGTGACGCTTACGTCGACGATCGTGTATTCGTCCGCACGCTATGCGCAACACGGCTTCGATTCCGAGTATTTTCCGAATCCCTTTGCAAAAGCGTCGGCGAGCAACGGCTATTCGACGGCCGAACAGGCGGGCATTTTGCTCACATCGGCGGGTATCAGCGTCGGCATCGGGCTTACCGATCTCCTCGTTTCGGTGATCAGGCGGAAAGCCGCAAAGAAAAAACTCGAGCGGAAAGAAAAAGCGCCCATCGTCGTCACACCGATAGCCGAAGACGAAGATGCCGTCCTCATCGATATGCCGCCGAGAGAGGCACCGCCCGGCGGAACTCGGAGCGATGCCGCGAATTCCGATAGTGAAGAACAAAAAGCGTCGCAGGAAGGTGCGGACGCGGAAAACGATGCGAGCGGAGAATCTGAAAAATCGGATGCGGCACAATTGAATACGCTGTCCGATAAAAAATCTGTAAGCGAGGCGGAAGGGCAAGCTGCATCTTCTGAGCTTGCCCTCGAAACGCAAAGCGGAGACTAGCGGTGCCGTCTTTCAGCGTACAAGTTCCCGCCGATTTCCAGGGCAGCCTCCGGCTCGACAAATACATTGCCTCTCTTCCCGGCGGCATGAACCGCTCGAAATTGAAATCCTGTGCGATCGAAATCCTCGTAAACGGAAAAGAGCACAAGCTTTCGGCCGCCGTAAAAGCGCTCGATATCATCGACGTGCAATGGGACGATAATGTTCCCGACGACATAACACCGGAAAACATCGCGCTCAGCGTGCTGTACGAAGACGAAAACGTCGCCGTCGTCGATAAAGCGCAGGGTATGGTGACGCACCCTGCGGCGGGCAATTGGACCGGTACGCTCGTAAACGCGCTTTTATACCGCTGGGGCAGATCTTCGATTTCCCGCATAAAAGATACGCCCCCGTCTCTCGCCGCATCTTCGAGGAGACCCGGCATCGTACACCGGCTCGACAAAGATACGTCGGGACTCATCATTACGGCAAAAAACAGGGACGCCGAAGAGTGGCTCGGACAGCAGTTCGCCCGCCGCTTCGTGCAAAAAGAATACATCGCGATCGTAAAGGGAAGGCCGCCCGCTCTCGCAGGCGACATCAAAACGCAGATCATCCGCGATCCGAAAAACAGAAAGCGTTTTAAAGCCGCAACGCAGACGGAAGACGGAAAGAGCGCACGGACGATTTACCGCTGCATCGCCTCTTACGGAAACTATTCGCTTATGCGCCTGCGTCTCAAAACGGGGCGCACGCATCAAATACGGGTACACATGAAATACATCGGCTGTCCGATTTTGGGAGATACGGTTTACGGAAAAAAAGACGATGTTTTTCCCGAAGCTCGCCTCATGCTTCACGCGAAAAAATTGACGATACGCTTGCCGGGTAAAAAAAAGTTTTCGACGTTCCGCTCGGCCGTTCCCGATCGCTTTCGAACGACGCTTTTTTTTCTCAAAAAAAACTATCCGAAAGAAGTGCCGGTGTGGGGAAAAAATCATGCAAAGAAAAAGAGATGACATGCCGATTGCACGGATCGAAGTGATCCGCGAACCGTCGAAGGATTCGCCTTTTTTAATAATCAAAAAACCGCGCGGCACGGCATCCGCTCCGCTTTTCGAAGGAGAAAAAAACTGCGCCCTAACGCTTGCGGTATTCCTCTTTCCCGAACTGCAAAACGTCAAAGGCAAAAAACCGTGCGAATACGGTTTGATTCACCGGCTCGACACGCAGGCATCGGGACTTTTACTCATCGCGGCGACGGATGAAGCGTATGCGTTTTTTTTCGAAGCGCAAAAAAAAGGCGATTTTATAAAGATATACCGCGCGCTTTGCAGCGACGACGAGGGGAATGCGGTAAAGCTCGGCGGATTTCCGAAACCCGTTTCGGTGCGTCCGTTGAAAGCGGGGGATGAGTTTTCCGCATCGTCTTATTTTCGAGCATACGGAAGGGGAAGAAAAAGCGTAAGACCCGTTACCGAAGATTCGAACGAAGCGGCGTTGAAAAAAAAAGGAAGCGCGCTCTATACGACGCATATAAAAATCGCCGAGCGGACGGCGGAGGGCATCATTGCGCAGTGTTCGATCGCAAAGGGTTTCCGCCATCAAGTGCGCTGCCATCTTGCGTGGAACGGACTTCCCGTCGTCGGAGACGAACTGTATAACGCAGGCTTCGGAGGCGAAGCGCTCGAATTCGAATGCGTCGCCCTTGACTTTACAAATCCCGTGACGGGAGAGCGGATGAGGGTAGGTACCGATTTTTTTTAGGTCGAATGTCGAGATTGAAACTTTTATTCGTGCGGAGGGTTATCTCACATGCCGCGTCGTAACAAAGGGTATTAAAGCCGACTGCAACCACCTTATGAGAACATACAGTGCGAAACGTTGAGCACTGTACCCGACCTTGCGTCGGGGTTGTTGATTCTCCGAAAAAGCGATATCGGCGTTTATTCCGCCTCTTCATAGTAATATGAATAGTCGATGCCTTTCATAAATATTTCCCTGTCAGCGATTTTGTCGGTCAGAGCGTTTTGCAATAAAGACTTTATTTTGCTTGAATCGGTTATACTTTCAGCCATAGCTTCCAGATAGTCTTTTTTGTTGATTTTACTCCAGTCAACACATCTTTTTAGGGCGCGTTTTAACATCAAGTCGAGCCATATCCTCGTTGTTCTTCCGTTGCCCTCTCGAAACGGATGCGCGATATTCATTTCGATATATTTATCGCTAATCTGTTCGAATGTTGAATCGCTCATTTTTTCTATACCGTGCAAAGTTTGCGGGAGAAATTCCGCAGCGGCAAATTTAAATCCGCCTTTTGAAATATTCACTGTCCGTATTTTTCCTGCAAATTCGTAAAGACCACCGAATAGGTATGCGTGAATTTGCTTGAGTCCGTTTACCGTTCCGATTTCTATACTGTCGAAAAGCGAGCTTTCAAAAAGGGCATAGGCTTTCGTTTTGCTTTTGCCGTCGATCGTTTCATCGCTGTAGGTAAACCACTGAATGAAGGGGGCGGATTTGTTATTGGGAAAACTTTGTGCAAGCTCTATTACTTGATTATAGTCCATAACATCCGATTTATATTTTTTCCCATCGGCAGCGGTCAATTTCAGTTGGGTAGCAGCACTAACCAACTCAGGGTTTTCTTTTTTCAGCTTTGCTTTGAGGTATTTCCAGTAGTTACGGTTCTTTTCATATTCGCTCTGTTCGTTCAAAACTCCGACAATATCAAGTACGCTGAACCACCATTTGGAATTTTCCTCATCCCAGACGGCACGCACTTCCTGATCATTGAAAAAGCGAATCGATATTTTATTTGTGCTCACGAAACCATGATAGCATGATTTTTGAAAACAAGCTATTGAAATGTGCGGCAGGAAAATCGTTTTTATTTTATATTTTTATAAAATATTTAAATTTTATTTGACATATTAAAAAAACCGTGCTTAAATATAAATATAAACTAAATGAATTGTGGAAATTTATCATTTGTTTATTATTTTACAAGGAGGCTTGTATGAGTAATCCGGCACTTAACTCCATAATAGACCACACGTTACTAAAACCCGATGCAACGGAAGACGCTATCGTTAAGTTGTGTTCGGAAGCAAGGGAATATGCGTTTCATTCCGTGTGCGTAAATTCTACGTGGGTCAAATTATGTGCGAAGGAACTCCGGGATTCCGCTGTAAAAGTATGTACCGTTATAGGCTTTCCGCTGGGGGCGATGTCGACATTCGGAAAAGAAAATGAAACAAAGCAGGCAATCGATGACGGAGTACAAGAAGTCGACATGGTGCTCAATATAGGTGCGCTCAAATCGGAATTGTATGAAAAAGCTGCAAATGATATTCGGACCATCGTCAAAATTTGCAACGGTAACATTCTTACGAAAGTTATTTTGGAAATGTGTTTATTGACGGAAAAAGAAAAAAAGCTTGCCATTCAAATGTGTATCGATGAAGGTGCCGATTTTGTAAAAACGTCGACGGGATTCAGTTCAGGCGGAGCTACCGTTGAAGACGTAAAATTGATGCGCGCTATGGTCGGTACGAAACTCGGTGTAAAAGCTTCCGGAGGTATTCGCTCAAAAACCGATGCCGAAAAGATGGTACAAGCAGGGGCAAATCGTTTGGGCACAAGTGCCGGAATCAAAATCGTAACGGAAGCATGATACGTGATCACGCCAAATAAGGAGTCAAAAGTGAAAAACAGATTTGAAGGTAAAGTTGCCGTCATTACCGGATCGGCACGAGGGATGGGAAAAGAAACCGCCAAACGGATGGCTATGGAAGGTGCCTCTATCGTACTGACCGATATAGATAAACTTGCAATAGAAAAAACGGCTGAAGAATTCAAAACGGCCGGATATGATTTTATTTCCGTGCTTTGTGATATATCAAAGCGTAGTCAAGTAGACAATCTCATAAATGAAGCGGTAAAAGCATTCGGGAAAATAGATATCCTTATCAATAATGCGGGATTGTTATTGACTGCACCTATTGAAGAGACAACGGATGAGATCATAGAAAAAACACTGGACATAAACGTAAAAGGTGTTTTATACGCAATACGCGCGGTAACGCCTATCATGAAAAAGCAAAATTACGGACGGATCGTCAATGTTTCGTCTATAACCGGTAAAAACGGCGATAATTCGACAACCTTCGTTTACGGTGCATCAAAGGGTGCGGTTTTGACAATAACCCGTTCCGTCGCGCGTCAATTGGGTCCTTACGGAATAACATGTAACGGCATAGCCCCTCATGCCGTTATGACTGAAATGATGAGCTATTGGACGGAAGAAAAAAAAGCTGCAATGGCGGCTAAAATACCGATACGAAGACTCGGAACCGAAAGCGACATGGCCGCTTTAATGTGTTTTTTGGCTTCGGACGATTCGGGTTTTATAACCGGAGAAACCGTCAATATCAACGGCGGATACTATATGGATTAAAACAAGAGCGTTCTTGTTTTATCGACAATCTGAAAATCTGTAACAAGGAAGCTGAAAATGAATAATTCGAAGATTTTTCTATGCGCAGATTTCGGAACGCAAGGTGTACGAGTCGGCTTTATCGATGAAAAGGGCATGCTTATTTCCGTTGCCGAAGAAGCTTATCCTTTGTTATATCCCTGTGTCGGTTGCGTAGAACAAAACACTGAAGATTGGTTTACTGCTTTTGTCCGTGCGCAAAAAAAGGCCGCTCGGCAGCTGAGCGAAAACCAAAAGAAAGCCGTTGCATCCGTTTGTATTTGTGCCACATCGAGTACCGTTATCCCTATCGACAAACAAGGTAAGCCTTTGGCGAATGCCGTAATGTGGATGGACTGCAGGGCTTCGAAACAGGCGGATAGGATCAATGCGACGAAAGACGAAGTTTTAAAATTTTGCGGAGGCGAAAGCTCTGCAGAATGGTTGATAGCGAAAGTTCTTTGGATAAAAGAAAACAAGCCTGAGCTTTATAAACAAACATGGAAATTTGTGGAGCAGCTCGATTGGATAAATTATCTTTTAACGGATAAACTTGCAGCTTCGGAATGCAATGCCGTATGCAAAGGTCACTATGTTTCAAAGTTCGGCGGATGGAAAAACGATTTTTTTGATTCGATAGGCTTTGCTGACTATACTGAAAAAATAATAACGGAAATCTATCCCGTCGGATCCGTCGTCGGCTATATTTCAAAAAAAGCTTCAAAAGAGACGGGTATACCGGAAGGAATTCCTGTTTATGAAGGCGGTATAGACGCTTATTTGGGAATGTTGGGCTTAGGTGTCGTAAATGAAAATTCTTTAGCGGCTATACTCGGAACAAGTTTTGTGCATCTTTGTTTTTCAAAAAAAGAAATACACATGCCGGGAATCTGGGGACCGTATTGTAATGCGCTCATTAAAGATTTCTATGTAATAGAAGGCGGACAAATATCGGCAGGTTCCGTCATAAAGTGGTTCAGAAATTTAACGGCCAATGACTCGGAATTGACGATGGAAACCTTAGCAAATGAAGCAGCTCTTTCCGGTATCGGTGCAAAAGGGCTTGTCGCTCTCGACTTTTTTCAAGGGAATCGAACGCCGTATAAAAACCCTTACCTTTCGGGGCAAATCCGCGGGTTGCGCTTGGCTCATACGAGAGGCGACATATACAGAGCGTTGATGGAATCGGTCGGCTACGGTACGAAAAATATCATAGACACGATGGAAAAGGGCGGCGTAAACATACAAAAGATTGTGGCGTGCGGAGGCGTAACGAAAGACCCCCTTTGGCTTTCCATACTCGCCGATATCTGTCAAAGACCGATTTCACTGGTCAATACGAGTTCGTATGCGGGAATCATGGGCTGTGCGCTTGTATCGGCAGTATCGGAAAGAGTATACGAAAACCATACCGCCGCCGCAAAAACCATGATACACGAAACCTCTTGCGTACGGCCCGATGCCGCATCCGGATCCGAATATGAAAAAATATTTGCACGCTATATTTCGTATTGCATGGAAGAGATAGAAGAAAAAAATGAACAAAAGGATTCTTATGGAAAATAAAATTCTTCGAATGGAAGGCATTTCTAAATCGTTTCCGGGCGTAAAAGCGTTGTCGGATGTCGACTTTTCCGTCGATCGGGGAGAAGTACGGTGTTTGATCGGTGCGAACGGCGCGGGAAAGTCGACCTTAATGAAAATTCTATCCGGCGCATGTCAGCGAGACAGCGGAAAAATTTTTATTAACGGCAAAGAAATGCACGTACTCAATACGCAAAACGCAATACAAGCGGGGGTCGCCGTAATATACCAAGAGCTGTCTCTCATAGATTCTCTGACGGTAGCGGAAAATATCTTTCTTAACAATTATAAAAATGTAAAAAACGGAATGCTGCTCAATTGGAATGCGATGAATAAAAAAGCGATAGCGTTATTGCAGGAATTCAACATCTCCGTTTCACCAGCAACTTTGGCAGGCGACTTGACGATCGGGCACAGACAGCTTATCGAAATACTGAAAGCCGTCGCCCGCGATGCGAAGATAATCGTCATGGATGAACCGTCCGCTACGCTTTCAAAAGACGAATATAAATCGCTGCTGCGGATTATCGCTGCATTAAAACAAAAAAAGATAACCATCATTTATATTTCTCATCGGCTTGAAGAACTATTCGATGTCGGCGATTCCGTCACGATACTTTTAGACGGCACACATATAGCTACGGTATCGATGCAGGATATAACGCAAGAAGAAATCGTCAGGTTGATGATCGGTCACGAGATTAAGACGTTTTTCCGCAAAGAAAAAACACAGAGTAAAGAGACGGCATTGGAATTGCACAATGTAACGACAAAAGCGATTTCACAGGTCAATCTGAAAATTAACAAATCGGAAATACACGGTATTTACGGACTCGTCGGGTCGGGAAGAACGGAAGTATTGCATTCGATTTTCGGTATAGATCCGATCCTATCCGGAGAAATTATATATAAAAATAAAAAAATGCATAATAAAAATCCTTATAGTGCGATCAAAAAAGGAATCGGTTTGGTTCCCGAAAACAGGAAAAAACAAGGCCTTGTTTTAGGATTGCCGGTATGGGAAAACGCATCGTTGGCGGGCATAAAAAAATTTCTACGTTTCGGTTTTATTCAATATAAACGGATTTATGCAGAAACAGAACAATACGTAAAAAAGCTTTCAATTAAGACGCCCGGCATCGCCAATGAAGTTATCACTCTATCCGGCGGCAACCAGCAAAAAGTTGTCCTTTCAAAATGGCTTATAAAACAATGCGATCTTTTGCTGGTCGACGAACCGACGCAAGGCATCGATATCGGCGCAAAAGCGGAATTATACGAAATATTGGAAGATTTATCGGATAAAGGAAAAACGATAATTATCGTTTCTTCGGAATTGAATGAATTATTGTCGGTCGCCTCCGCCATAAGTGTCATGTATGAAGGCAAGCTGATAAAAACTTTTTCGGCACATGAACTGGATGCGACAAAAATACAGGAATGCGCTATCACCGGGAGGATATAAAATGAATACGCTAAAAAAAATCAGTTTGGTTGATTTTATTAAAAAATACAATTTGTTTATGCTGCTTTTATTTTTTGTCCTTATCGCCGTTATCTTGAGTCCCAGATTTTTAACATGGCAAAATTTCTTTAACTTGTTACAGCAATCGGCAGTCGGGGGGATCGTCGCCGTCGGTATGACCTTTGTAATCATAACGGGAGGTATCGATCTTTCCGTCGGTTCAAATGTCGCGCTTGCCGGAATGATTTCGTCAATTTTAGCAAAAGATCTGGGCTGTTCCACCTTTGTATCGATGTTTGCAGCTATTGCGCTCGGCGCGTTCACCGGCTTTATAACAGGTTCCATTATTACGCGTTTCAATTTGCCCGATTATATCGCTTCTATGGCGATGATGATCAGCCTTAGGGGAGTCGCACTGTTATTGACGAACGGAAAACCGGTTTTCGGATTGAGCGATTCTTTCAGGTTTTTAGGCAGCGGTTTTTTATTCGATATGATTCCCATCAGCGGTATAATTTGGATTATCATAACTTGTACCGCGGCTTTTTTCTTAAAGTATACGCCGCTGGGAAGAAGTTTTTATGCGATCGGCGGAAATAATACTGCGGCATGGTTATCCGGTATTTTAATAAAACGAAATAAAACCGTTGCATATATACTTTCAGGTTTACTCGCCGCTTTTGCCGGTGTAATGTTGGCGTCATGGTTATCGACCGGGCAGCCGAATGCCGGCAGCGGTATAGAAACGGATGCGATAGCATCTACCGTTATCGGAGGTGCAAGTCTTGCCGGAGGTATAGGAGGAGTGTGGGGAACATTCGGAGGCGTTTTCCTTTTAAGCATTATTACAAATATATTAAATCTTGTAGGAGTTCCTTCGTATTTTCAGCAAATCGTAAAAGGCGCAATTATACTTACCGCACTGATCGGAAATAATTTTATAACAAGGAAAAAAACATAAAACCGCGCTGTAAGGGGAGTACTTCCAAGACGCTTTGCGTCGCAAGTCGTCTTGGTTCCGTATGGCAGCGATACGGAAATTCAAAAAACGGTAAACAAGGAGGAAAAAAACTGAACTATAAAATCGTATGATTTTATAAGGAACAATGACAGCCAAACATCTGCGGAGGATGGTATGAAGAAAATGTGTATGGTTTTACTATTTGCAGCAACACTTACGATGTCTGCATTTAGTGCAAAAAGAAAAGAATCGATCGGTTTTTCACAATGCATTTTGGATTCTCCTTTTTATGTAGCGTTGATGGATGCGGCTAAAGAGGCCGCGGTATCGCACAATATCGACTTTATCTATCTGGATGCCCAAAATAATATTCAAAAGCAGAATAACGATATTCTCGATTTGATAAACCGCGGCGTCAGCGCATTGATCATTAATCCTGTCGATCCGGACGGCGTAAAACCGGCTTTGGAAAGAGCCAGAAGAGCGGGTATCCCCGTTATCACTGTCGATCGTCCCGTAAATGATAAAGTCGATTGTTTTATCGGAAGAGATAATCGAACGATGGGTAAACTGGCCGGCGAGTTGGCGGTAAATTTATTAGGCGGAAAAGGCAAAGCAAAAGGCAAGATTTTGGAGCTGCAAGGAGATGCCGGAGGTTCGGTAATGATGGCGCGTCGTGACGGATTTCATACCGCCGTCGATAAAGAGAATATAACCGTTATACAATCGCCGTATTGCAATTATATCCGTGCAAATGCAGTCAAAGCCGCTCAAGATATCATACAAGCTCATCCCGACATCGACCTCATCTATGCGCATAATGACGATATGGCGCTCGGCGGCTTACAAGTATTTGAACAGGCAAAGAAAAAAGTATACGTTGTAGGCGTAGACGGTTTAATGGAAGCCGTCAAGGCTATCATCGACGGGCGTTATAACGGTACGGCTATGAACGATCCCGCCGTCTTGGGGCGAAAAGCAGTTGAAACGGCCATCAAGCTTAAAAACAAGGAAAAAGTACCCGAATATATCGACGGAGGAACAAACCTTATCGATAAATCCAACGCAAAAACATTTTATAATGAAAAAAATTCTTTTGCAGTAATGAAATAACTTTTAAAGCGGTATATTTTGACGATCCGTTGAAATATGCCGCTTTTACCGCGCATACTGAAATCATCCGGATATTTTTGTAAAGATTCTTGAAATTATTTTTTAATACGATTATGATACGATATCGAGGAAAGCTTTTTTGAGTAAATTTGATAATAAAAAAGATAAATTATTGGAACTGATAAAGCAAGAAAAGGTTATTTTATTAAATAAAGTGGCAAGTATTCTTGATGTCTCCTATATGACGGCAAAGAAATACGTTTCTTTTCTTGAAGATGAAAAACTCGTATCGCTTGTCAACGGCGTTATCGTATACAATGCCGGAACTATTCAAAATGCCGCATATAACTATTCCGTAATATCGGCGGAAAAGATACATCGCGCGGAAAAAGAAAGTATAGGAAAAAGAGCGGCCGGTTTGATTTCCGATAATGACAGCATCATACTCGATACGGGTTCGACGTGCAGTTTTATTGCGCAAAATCTGCCTAATAACATAAAGTTAACGATTTTATGTTATACGTTAAACACGCTTATGCATGTATGGAATAGGGCGAACAGTACTATCGTTTTTGCCGGAGGTTACTTTCATAAAAATTCAAAGATGTTTGAGAGTTCGGAGGCCATCTCTCTGATTAATCGAAGCCGTGCAACAAAAGCTTTTATTGCAGCAAGCGGAGTCAGTTTAGACCTTGGGATTACGTGTGAAAATAATTATGAATTTTCGACAAAACGAGCCGTGATAAATTCGGCACAACAAAAAATTCTCGTTGCAGACAGTTTTAAATTCGGTTTAGTGCGTTCGGTATATTTTGCAAAAATTTCGGAGTTCGATATGATAATTACGGACAGCGGCATTCCAAATGAATACCGCGAGTATTTTGCTGAAAATAATATCCCGATGATTATATGTGAAGATCCCATTTCCGAAGCAGTATCCTGAGGTTTTAGATACCGGTCAATAAAAATGGTAACGACCGTAATAACCAATTGACATTTTGAATATAAATGAATATATTTGAAGTAGAAGGTAAAATGGCAAAGACAATTACCGTTCGTATAGATGACAGTACATATGATATTTTCAAACTGGCTGCTGCCGGGCAGAAAAGAACAATCTCAAATTATCTGGAATATGCAACGCTCAATTACACTATGAATGAGACATTTGTCGATGATATGGAAATGACTGAAATACTCAAATATGAGAAAGATATTAAAAAAGGTTTATCCGATATTTCAGCCGGAAGGTATCGAATAATTGGCTAAGTATCGAATAGCGGAAACCGAAACGTTTGAGAAAAAGATAAAATCTGCAAAATATAAATCTTTATACAAAAAGATTACGGAATATGTATATCCGATATTACGTGAAAATCCCTATTTTGGCTCAAATATTAAAAAGCTCAAAGGTAATTACAAAGACCTATATCGTTTTAGAATAGGGGATTATCGTCTGTTCTATAAAATATCAGAAGATACGGTTATCGTATTCATAGTGGATATTGAAGCACGAAAAGATGCTTATAAATAATATCTCCTAACATCGTTTTCAAAACCGTCATTTTTGAAAAAGAGTATTTTAATCTTAACCGAAAAGAAAACTATTCGGTTTTAACGGAAGTTCTTACTCTTGCGGATTTTGAAACGCTCAAAGTCAATTTCGAGTTTTCTAAAACTCGCAGGGTTGTCGAAAAGATAACCGACTTTTGAGACAGTCCCTTTTCCATCCGTTTCGTTCACCAATTGAAGGACGAGTTTGGAAAGTAAATACAATTATGCATACGGCGAGGTTCCGACCGTATGCCGAAACATCTTGCCGTGTGCGCGATGCGGCGTAGCAGCGGGAGACACGCGTGCGACTTTGTGCGTTCAGCTTACGGAAGCGACGTTTAGAAGCACAACCGGAGCGTAAGCGGGGCACCCGCTGTGAGAGCCGCGTTCGCATATGTCTACAAAGATTGTACGTTGGTCATCCTCGCCGTAAACATGGCGCTATTAGCTGATACTTTCCAAACTCGATTTTCGACCTATCAATATTTTTTGTCCGCGTAGCCGATCCACCCGTCGTTTTCGACGAGCGTCTTTGCAAAACTGTCGAGCGTAAACGGATAGCTTTTCGAAAGGCTTCCCGCGATCAGCTTTACCTTTGCGCTGCCGTCGTCGTTTTGCACGATTTTGCATTCGGCCTCTTTATCCGAAAACGTGCGGAATATATCGTCTATCGATTTTTTATCGAGTTCGATCGCCATCATGCCGCAGTTGAACATGTTTTGCCGGAATATGCGCGCAAAGTTTACCGCGATGACGACGGAAATGCCGTTCACTTCGAGCGCCCACGGAGCATGTTCGCGCGAAGAGCCGCAGCCGAAGTTTTCCCGCGTGATGATGACGCGCTTTCCTGCGATATCGGTTTTCGGATTAAAGCCGTCGAGCTTTAAATCTTCGAGCAGATAGGGCTTGAGCGCCTGCTTTGAAATTTCGGTAAGATACTTCGCCGGAATGATTTCGTCGGTGTTGATGTCGGAGCGGTCGAGAAAGAGCACGCTCCCGCCGAATTGTTTCACCTCATACCTCCTTTTAGGTCTCCTGATAAAGCGATGAATTGCATATCGTGCCGGCGATTGCCGTTGCGCTCGCCGTCGCGGGACTCATCAAGTGAACCATGCTGCCTTTTCCCATTCTGCCGTTGAAATTGCGGTTCGTCGTGGACGCACACACTTCTCCTTCTGCAAGCACTCCGTTCGACATGCCGAGGCACGCCCCGCAGGTCGGGTTCGTAACGCAAAATCCTGAGTCCATAAAGATGTCGATGATACCTTCTTTGAGCGCCGTTTTGTACACTTTCGGAGTTGCAGGGCTTACGATGGCGCGCACGCCTTCGGCTATGCGTTTTCCTTTCAGCACTTCCGCCGCAATGCGGAGATCCGATATACGCCCGTTCGTGCAGCTGCCGATATAGACTTGGTCGACTTTCGTGCCTTTCATATCGCGCACGTTTTTGACCTCGTCGGGTTTGTAGCCGACGGTACATACAGGCTCGATTTCACCGCAGTCGATCGATATCGTTTTTTCGTATTCGGCGTCCGCATCGCTTGTCCACTTGGAGTAGTCGGCGAGGGCAGCTTCTTTCGACGGATAATCGTCTTTAATAAATTCCCAAAGGTAGTCGACCGTGTGCATATCCGGAGCGCAGATGCCCGATGTGCCGCCCGCTTCGACCGCCATATTGCACAGCGTCATGCGCTCTTCCATGCCGAAACTTTCAATGACGGGACCGGTGAATTCCATAACGCGGTCGGTCGCGCCGTTTACGCCGATTTTTGCGATGATCGAAAGGATGACGTCTTTGGAGAAAACGCCCGGACGGAGTTTTCCGTTTAAAATAAATTTAATCGATTTCGGTTCGCGGAACGCACACACGCCTTTTAATATACCGACTTCGATGTCGGTCGTGCCGACTCCTGCGGCGAACGCGCCGAACGCGCCGTGCGTACACGTATGCGAATCGCCCATGATGACGGTAAAGCCCGGGCGCACAAAGCCGCTTTCCGGAAAGATCGCATGACACACGCCGTTTCGACCGATGTCGAAAAAGTCTTTAATATGCTGCCGGTGCGCCCAATCGCGCAGGATTTTTCCCTGCGCCGCCGTTTTGCTGTCTTTTGCAGGAGTGACGTGATCGATAACCGCTTTGATTTTATCGCTGTCGAATACGCTGTCTTTTCCGCGTTCGATCAGATCGGTGATCGCGATGGGAGTCGTGATTTCGTGACAAAATACGCGGTCGAGTTTCAGTACCGATGTGCCGGGGAAGGGCGTGTCGAGCCTGTGCGCATCGAATATTTTTTGTGCTATTGTTTTACCCATGCTGCTGTGCTCCTAAAATATTTTTAGTATTACTAAATAATTACAGCATAGCTAAAACCGATATGAAGGTCAAGAACACCGTAAAAACGCTAGTCGAGAACATCGACGCCGAGCGCCGAAATGGCAGCGTTGATCGCAGTCAATACGCCATCATCGGCGTAATCGACGAGCACTTGCGCTTTGTCGGGAGATGCGGTAACGCTTGTAACACCGCTTACCGCACGGACGGCATCTTCAACTTTTTTTGCCGTATCGCCGTCGAACATACCGGCGACGTAAATCTTTTTTTGCATTTTGTACTCCACATTTTACTTATCGTCTTAAAAACGATTATAAATTAAAATAGGCGGCATTTCAAGCGTACGGATTCGTTTTGCCCAGCTGCCCGCAGGCGCCGGAAATGCTTTTTCCGCGATGCATGCGGAGCGTTACGTTGAGTCCGCCTTTTTCAAGACGCGAAACGAATTGTGCCGTTTCCTCCGGATCGGGCGTCACAAAGGAAAGCCCTTCCACGGGATTCCACGGGATGAGATTTACGTGCACATCCAAACCTTTTGCAAAGGCAATGAGAGAATCCGTATTTTTTTCACTCGTGTTTTTGCCCGAAAGCAGCACGGCTTCGAGCGTAACTCTTTTTCCCGTTTTTTCGATGTAGTACGAAATCGCCTGCCGTAAATCGCTCAAGGGATTTGTCAAAGACGCCGGCATGAGTTCCCTCCGCAGCGTTTCGTCCGCCGTCGTAAGTGAGACGGCAAGGCGCACATCGGGGCCATTGTTCGCTAAATCGTATATGCCGCTCACGATGCCGACCGTGGATACCGTGATACGGCGGCTCGAAAGATTTCTGCCGCGCTTATCGGTGAGTACGGCGATCGCTTTTCGAAGGGCATCGAGATTTAAAAGCGGTTCTCCCATGCCCATAAAGACGATATTGTCGAGAGCACCCGCATGCTTTTCAAGATATAAAAACTGTTCGACGATTTCTGCAGCGCTCAAATTTCTGGCAAGTCCGAGCGTTCCCGTTTTGCAAAAGGCGCAGCCCATCGCGCAACCGGCTTGGCACGAAACGCAAGCCGTCTTCCGTGCTGCTTTATCGGTGAGGAGTACCGTTTCGACTGCAAGGTCGTCTTCCGTTTGTATCTGCAGCTTTACCGTGCCGTCGTCCGCTTTCAGCACATCCGACACCCGAGTCGACCGGAGAATCGCTTTTTCGGCAAGTGACGCCCGCAGCTCCGCGCTCAGATTCGTCATGGCATCGAAAGAATCGACTCCCTTTCCGATCCACTGAAATATTTGATTTCCGCGAAACGAGGGGGAGAGGGAAAGAGAAACGCACAGCTCTTCGGGCAAGAAACCTGCGACTGCGACTTTATCCATAACTAGGATAGTATCCGACAAGAAAAATTACTGAAATATAGCGTGCACATCAATAGATCGGCTTATTGTTTTTCAGCTTGTCGAGCATATCGCTTATAGGCGGACAGCGTATACTTTGCTTTTGAAAACTTTCGAGGGCGGAGACGGCATCCTGTTTTCTGTTGAGCTTTACATAGCAGTCGGCAAGGTCTATGTACAGACGGAAATTTTTTGCATCGTTTCGGATGAGGTTCGAAAGGCGTTCGGCCGCTTCTTCGTATTTGCCTTCGCCTTTACAGATGAGCGCAAGCCCGAGAGCCGCGTATACGTCGAACGCAATGTCGAGCGCTTTGTTGTAGTATTCGACGGCGGTTTTGTAGTCACCCGTATTGCGGTACGCGTCGCCCGAACGAGTTAGAATCACTTTGTTGTCGGGATCGAGTGCCAGAATTCTGTTCCAGTATTCGATGGAGCGGTACTGCTGGTTCATACCGCGGTAACAGTCGGCGAGCCCGAACAGCGCGTAAAAATTGTTCGGATCGAGTGCGAGCGCGCGTTCGAAATAGACGACGCCGCTTTCAAAGGTTTTAAGTTTTCTGTGACAGTTTCCGATCGACGTAAGCACACGGATATCGACGGCGTTTTCGTTGAGTTCGAGCATCTTCGCCCAATAGTAGAGCGCGTCTTTGTATTCTTTAAAGTCGTAGTGCAAGTGTCCGAGGCCGATGAGCGCGTACGCGTTGTCCTGTTCCATGTCGAGAACTTTGAGGTACAATTCTTTCGATTTTTTAAAATCGTTTCATAAATCGGTTCCGACTTCTTTGCATTATGTGCAAGCACATACTGCTTGAGCGCTTTAATCGTTTCGTTTTTTTTCGCGTACGCATCTCCGACGCGTGTCAATCCGTCGGAATACCCCGTCGCCGTAAATATCCTGCGCGCCTGTTCGATATTGCCTTCATTGAAAAGGGTATTGCCGGTACGGTTCAAGCCTGCTTTTTGTCCGGCAGACAGAGCGGCAAGGGGAGTATCGACGGTTTTAATAAATCCTGCGTTTCCCTGTTTTTCCGCTATCTGTTTTTGTAATTCATCCCTTATCATATGCGCAAAATTTAATAATAATTAATTATTACCCCTAGTATACTATGCTACCACATTTTTACGAAAAGTCAAGGATTTTTTTTTATTTTTTTACTTATTTATTGAGTAAAAATCGACGATTGAGCGGCCGTAGCTGCGCATATCCGTGCGTGAAAGCTTTCCGATTTCGTCGGGCATCGCGTGTTCTTCGGGACGGTGCACGATGATCGTACCGCCGTTTTTGCACATATCGTTTTCCGCGGCATTTTTTATCAATTCCGCGTGAAACTTATACGGAAAAGGCGGATCGAAAAAAATATAGTCGAAACTCGTCTTACATCGTTTAATAAAATATTCGACGGGCATAAAATGGCATTTGACGACGATGCCGAGCTCGCGTTCGACGACGGCGACGTTTTCGAGTATGACGGGAATTTTAATTTTATCCTTTTCGCACAATTCGACATATTCCGCTCCGCGGGATGCCGCTTCGATCGCCAATGTGCCCGAACCGGAAAACAGATCGAGAAAGGATTTTCCCGAAAGATCGCCGAGGATTGCGAACACCGATTCGCGCATTCTGTCCATTGCGGGACGGATGACACCTTTCGGGCATTTGATCTGCCGGCCTTTTAAAACGCCGCCCGTTATGCGCATGCTCAGTTATCCGCGTTGAGCGACCAATAAATGTCATCGCGTTCCAACGCTTGATTTTTTTGCGCAAAGTCGAAGGCGCGAAGGCCGGAAGCCGTGCGCGCCGACGGCATCGCGCCCGCTTCGAGCAATACTTCGATGACGGCGGTAGAACTCCCCGCGGCTGCCGCGTACATGAGCGGCGTTTTGCCTTCCCAAAAAGCGTTGAGCGGTACACCCTTATCGATAAAGCGGCGGACTTTTTCGCACTGGACGGAAAGCGGCACGTTTGAAGATGTGATCGTATGAACAAAGGCTTTTACGGTTTCGTTTTCGGTTGCGGCATACGAATCGAGGAGAAGCGAAACAATGTCGGGATTTTCCGAATATTCGGCTGCAATGACGAGCGGCGATACGCCGTACGAATTCTTTGTGCGGACGGAAGCTCCCGCGTCGATGAGCATACCGACGAGCGCCGAATCGTTCTGCACTCTCACCGCGTACATGAGCGGCGTCCAGCCTTCTTTGTCGCGCGCGTTTACATCGGCGCCGCTGTTAAGCAGCGTACGGGTAAGATCGGCGCTCGCACACTTTATCGAAAACATGAGCGGCGTAACGCCTTTTTCATCCTGCATATTGACATTTTTAATAATCGGCCCGCTCTGTACCGCTTCTATCGCCGCATTTTCGGCATCGGACGGCGCATCGGCATAATCGTATAAAAAGGTTTTGCCGTAAGACGAAGACGGACGTACAGCGGGAGGGGGAAGGGAAGGTGGCGGAAGGGGTACGGCGGTGTCCGCTTCGGGCGCTTGCGGTACGATATCCGCTGCAGACTTTTCGCGTGCAGCGTCATCCTGTTTTTCAGGCACGGCGATTTCTTCACGTGCGGATGCGCCCGTTTCCGTGTTTTCCGAAGATGTATTGCTTTTTGCAGCGGGCTCGGTTTCGACCGCATCCGTTTCGGAAAGAGAGGTTTCGCCGGTTTTATCCGCCGTATCATCCGTTTCTAGAGGAACGGTGTCGTCCGCGTTTTGCGGTTCGGCTTCCGCAGTTTTTTTCTTTTTTTGTTTTACGGTTTTTGCAGATTCCGTTTTTCCGGCCGGTCGATCGAAATTTGCCGCTGCGGAAAGGAGCGGCACGCCTCCTTCGGTCGTTTGCTCAAGGAGCGCGATATCGTTTGCGGTTAAATACGATGCAACAAGCTCACGTATTTCGGAATTCGTTTCCGCGTATGAGGCGGCGTATCTGCCTTTTTTATCGAGCGTCATAAGGCGCTTGTGTATTTTCTTTTTCGACGCGCCGCCGGAACCGAGAATGCGGCGGAATGCATTCCGGTCGGTGCAGTATTCGCACGCGTATGAAACGGCCGTCCGCTTTTCCCGATTTTTTTGATCGGCACCGATACCCGCTTTCAGCAGCACGCGGATGACATCTTCGCCCCGATCGTGTATAATCGCCGTGATGAGAAGGTTGTTTCGTTCCTTTCCGATCGTGTGGGACGGGGCGTCTCCGTCGAATAAAAATGCGCGTTTGATTTGCTTCGCCGTGCCGGTTTGCATGAGCGAGAGATATTTATCGGCTGCG
This sequence comes from Treponema sp. SP13, assembly GCF_050938355.1. Lineage (NCBI taxonomy): Bacteria > Pseudomonadati > Spirochaetota > Spirochaetia > Treponematales > Treponemataceae > Treponema > Treponema sp. SP13. The sequence goes on along the minus strand of NZ_JADOVM010000002.1, from coordinate 97,920 downwards.
GATGCGGCAAGCGGAAAAAACGCCATGATGAAAAAAATTCGGAAAAATAATTTCATACCGATAGTATACACGATTGACCATTTTTCATCAATCTGATACTATAATAAAACACCCCTTGGAGCTTCGTATGAAGTTCCCAAATGTCCACAAGGAGATACCATGCGAAAATACGAACTGATGACCGTTTTCCCGCTCGACGAGGAAAAGTCAAAAAAAGGCGCTGACGATGTCCGCAGCGTTTTAAGCGAATTCGGAGCCGAAATCGAAAAAGAAGAACCCTTCGGCGACCGCGATTTAACTTACGAAATCAAAAAACAAAAACGAGGACGCTTTATCCTGTTTACGATGAAGCTCAATCCCGCAAAGATCGTCGAAATCAACAAACAGTTTAAACTCAACGCGAACATGCTCAAATACCTGTTTGTAAAACTCGACGATAAAGAAGCGAACTGAGATCGCAATCCCGCTTTCGGAGGCTGCAGTATGACGGATATGAATCACGTATTTTTGATCGGGCGCTTGACGAGAGACCTCGGCGCGGACGAACGCTCTTTTGCGTATGTCGGCAACGGACAGATGGCGCGGGCAAATATCAGCATTGCCGTCAACAGAAGCAAAAAAGAAGGCGAACAGTGGGTCGACGAAGTTAATTATTTTGATATAACGATTTGGGGACGAACAGCCGAAAACCTGAAACAGTATCTGCTCAAAGGAAAACAGATCGCCGTCGACGGCTATCTGCGGCAGGATCGCTGGCAAAAGGACGGACAAAACTTCAGCAAAGTCGTCGTCGTCGCGAATTCGGTACAACTGCTCGGCGGAAAGTCGGAGGGCGGACAAGCGTCCGGGGGTGCTCCGAGATTTCAGCCGAAAGCGGCAGCCGAAACGCAGGGACAATACGGCGCTTCATCATCGCCGGCAGATGACGGGTTCCCCGAAGATATTCCTTTTTAATATAATTGGAGATTATAATGGCAGACGAATTGAATAACGAAAGCGCAGCCGCTGTTTCGGCTGAAGAAAAGATGAACGCAGCCGCTCTCGATACGGCCACCATGAGCGACGACGAAGCGGAAGAAAAGGGAGCGGGAAGAAAGGGCGGCAAAACCTATTTCCGCAAAAAAGTGTGCCGCTTTTGTGCAAACAAAACGAAGATCGACTACAAAAACGCGGACAGCCTGCGCCGTTATATGACCGAACGCGGCAAAATTCTTCCGCGGCGCATCACGGGCACCTGCGCAAAACACCAGAGAGAACTTGCAGCGGCTATCAAACGCGCGCGCAATATCTGCCTTTTGCCCTACGTAGCCGACTGAAACCGATAATCGATTGATCGGGTATGCGATCCGACTCCTGGTGACGCGCCCGAACGATACGAAGCGCCGACGAAACCGAACGATGATTTAAGCGGCGCAATACCATTTTTAAGAGGAGCTTGAACATGAAAGTCATTTTAAACACGGACATTAAAACACTCGGAGAAGAAGGAGACGTCAAAAACGTCGCCGACGGATATTTCCGTAACTTTTTACGGCCGAGAAGACTTGCCGTACCGTACAATGCGGCGACCGTCGCATTCTTTGAAAGCCGTAAAGCCGAAATAGAAGCGCGCAAAGAGCAAAAGCGAAAAGATTCGGCGAGCCTCAAAGAAAAGCTCGAAGCGCTGCACTTGGAGATTACGATGCCGGCAGGCAAAAACGGCAAACTTTTCGGCGCGGTTTCCGCTCAAGTCGTTTCCGAACTGCTTGCAAAGCACGGATTCGAAATCGAGCGCAAACGCATCGAAATCCCGGGCGTGTCGATCAAATCGGTCGGAAATTATCACTTCAACGTAAAACTTTACGAATCGCAGACCGCTCAGATGCTCGTATCGGTAAAGGGCGAAGAAGATAAGAGCGCCGAAGGGAAAGCTGCAGACGACGACAAAGCGAAAAAAGCGGAAGTCGAAAGCGCACAAGCGCCCGTACAGGAAATTTCCGAAAATGCCGATGAAAATTCCGCAGGCGAAAGCGCGGAAACAGTCGCAGCGGAAACTTCCGAAAGCGTTTCGCAGGAAAGCGCGCAGTCGGACGGTGCCGAAGCGTAATTTCTTTGTCCTGATAAAACGCTGTCGCGGTCGATTTTCCGTTTGCAGCGCGTGAATATCGAATGGATTGCGGCGAAAGCCGGTGCGTTCCGAAAAGAGCGGCCGGCTTTTGTCGTCTAAAAATGCAAAGCTGTGGATATCTTGGGGATAATCTGTTGAAAGCGTGTGGAGAAAACTATGGCAGCTGCGATGTTAAAAGATAAGGTTCCGCCGCACAATGCGGAAGCCGAACAGGCGGTTCTCGGCGCGCTGCTCCTCGATTGGAACGCGGCGACGGATATCGTCACGATTCTCCGCACAGACCGCTTTTATTCGCTCCAAAATCAAATCATCTATCAGGCAATGGTATCGCTTTTGCAGCAAAATATCAAAGGCGATACGCTCACCGTTATCAATCAGCTGACGAAAGACGGCAGTCTCGAAAAAGCGGGCGGGGCGGCCTATATCGCCGATTTAACGGGCAAAGTGCCGACGAGCGCAAACATCGAATACTACGCCGATATCGTCCTCGACTGCGCCTATCGCAGGGATCTCATCAAAATCGCATCGGAAATGCATGCTTCTTCGTTCGATGAAACGCACGAAAGCATTGAGCTCATCGAAGAAGCCGAACAGAAAATATTCGCACTTTCGCAGCGTAACGAAACGACAAAGATCCGCAGCATAAACGACGTGCTCGCCGAAACGATCGAGCTTATCGACAAGCGATACAAAAGCCGCAATCAGTTTACCGGCGTACCGTCGGGATTTTCGAAGCTTGACACGATGACAAGCGGTTTTCAAAATTCCGAATTCATCGTCATAGGCGCGCGTCCTTCCATCGGAAAAACCGCACTTGCGCTGTCGATGATGGAGTACATCGCCGTCGACCAGCAGATTCCGTGCGGATTTTTTTCACTCGAAATGTCGTATGAACTCATCGGCCAGCGCTTGCTGTCGCAAGTGTCGCGCATCCCGGGCAATAAACTGCGGTCGGGCTTTTTGCAGATGCAGGATTTTCAGCGCCTCCAAGACGCAGCCGGCCGTTGCTATAATGCGCCGCTTTTTATCATCGACACGCCGAATATGAAACTCCTCGATATCCGCGCGATGGCGCGCCGCCTCGTCGCCAATCAGGGCGTCAAAATCATCTTTATCGATTATATCGGACTCATCGTTACGGAAGACAGGAGCGCGCCCGTATTCGAACAGGTAGCGGAAATTTCAAAATCGCTGAAAGCGCTGGCGCGCGAACTTACGATTCCGATCGTCGCGCTTTCGCAGGTTTCCCGCGATGCCGAAGGCAACGAGCCTACGCTCGCGCAGATTCGCGGTTCGGGCGCGGTTGAACAGGACGCCGACGTCGTCATATTCATTCACCGCGACAGAAAGCGCGACGATCCTTATGAAGTGCAGGAAGCGAAGCTCATCGTCGCAAAACAGCGCAACGGCGCGACGGGCACCGTCGAAATGATGTTTATCCCGCCGTGTGCTAAATTCGAAAACAAAGCCGATCATTGAACGAAAACCGAAGTATTTTAAGCCGATTCCGAATTTCTTTGCAAAACTCGAAATCGACTCGTCACGATCCGGCGTTATTTTTTTACGGGATTCGGTATTTCCGTCAAATCGCTTTTTGCAAGCAGTTTGATTCTGCCATTCGTTCCCGTCACGACGATCGCACTGTCGGAAACGGAAACGGGCGAACTCTCCATGAGCGGCACCTTCGATTTCAAAAGCAATTTCAGCGTTTCGTCGTACTTTGCGAGCACCCAATCGTTTCCGTCGCGGATAATACAGTAGTAATCCTTTCCGTCCCGGGCAAGTACGGAATTTTCGGAAACGGTTTCATCGCTTTCCTTTGTAATTTCCATATTGACCGAATCGAGGATAACGAGCTTTACCGTACCGTTTCCGGCATTTTTGCCGGCGATCGCGATAAAGCCGCCGCTTGCCGGATAATAGGTTCTGTCGCGGATAAACGTGACGGGGGAAGCATGAATGACTTCGCCCGTCTGCGAATTGACTTTAACCAAACCCGAAAGAAGTTCGCGTTCGTCGGTCAGCTGCATACCGTAGACGGCACCCGCCCTCGCGTTTGCAGCATCGCGCTCGATAACTTCCTGCTGATCCTTTGCGATTTCCTTGCGCTCCTGCTGCGCTTCGGTTTCTTTTTTATCGGCTCGAGCCTGTGCTTCGGAAGCTTCGTCTTTTGCCTGCTTTGTACGCTCAGCCTGTTCGTCGGTTTTCTTTTGCTGTTCGTCCGCCGCCTGCTCTTTTTTGTCGGCGTCGGCCTGCGCTTTTTTGTCGTTCGGATTTTGCTCCGCTTTTTCCCGCGCTTTTTCCGCTTCTCGCTGTGCCGCTTCGTTTTTCTTTTTTTCTTCGTCGAGCTTTTTTTGCTCCTCGGTCGCGCGTTTTTGCGCACTCTGCGCCTGCTCGGTCGCTTTGTCGGCTTCGCGTTCTTTGATGTCGACCATCTGCTTGCGGCTTTCGATATTTCTGTCGTCATCCTCTTGCATCGATTCGACGACTTTTTTGTCGCTGATCGCCGACGTGTCGACCGTGCTCAAGCCGCCGTTTACGTCATACAGCGGAATGACGATTTGACTGCGGCCGGGCCATTCGTCGTATCGAACCGAAAGGCCGCAAATCTTTTCGGTAAGATTTTTCGTGACGATATTTTTATAGCGCGATTTGAAATAATCGATATTCGAACGGTAGACCGCGTTGTACACCGTTATAAAAACCGCAAGCGTATCGGCGTCCCGTTCGGAATAATTGTATGCCGCCGAAAGATATGCCGAAATGATGCGGCGAAGATTGACGATGTGATCGACCGTCGCGTTTTTCCCGATAAAAAAGATATCGGCATCGAGCTTGCCTTTTTCCTTCGGGTCGACGGCGTGGATAACATAGTATTTTCCGCTGTCACCCGTCGTCATATACGCATCGCGCGAACGGGCGATGACGCGGCCGGACGAAGAGCCGATCGCTTTGATCGCCGAAAGCGAATCGATCCGCGCGTGCGGCCCGACGTAGTTGATAAATTCGATAGTACCGGAAACGCTCTTCAGTTCGGGTTCGTTTACCTGCGCCGCAAGCGCCGATACGAAAAACGCGGTACATGCAAAAGCCAGAGCGATTTTAAAAACAAAGCGATTATCCATCGGTATTCCTCCGAAAATGATGCGGTCGGATGCTTTTAAAAATTTGTTTCAATTTTTTTAAGCCTCCGAGTTATATATCATATCGGCGTAATTATAGCATACGGCAACTGTTTTTGCTATCGGAAAAGTGCGCATTCGCAGAATCAATTTCATATCGATTGACATAACCGGCACGCGAAGAGTAAGATGATGAGCGTAAATTTTTGAAAAATAACAACAGCGTACGTATTGACTTTTTCTGCGACTCCCGAAGATTTCGACCGTTATGCGGATACGTTTAAAGCGATTTACAGCACGTTTACTTATTGAGAGAAAACCGCCGAGCGGCTTCGGATGCCGAAATGCGGTATCATCTCTCACCGCACGAGCTTTACGACGGCCGCGATGACTCCCAAAAGGACGGCAAGCGTTACGGCGTAAACCCAAAGCGGAAGCGCGCTGCCTGCTCCTCTTGCACGTTTTCTTTCGTATGCGGCAAAGGCTCCTTTTATCTTGTTTTGTTCGGCGTCGGAAAGACGACGGTGGACTTCTTCTTTTTCTTCTTCCGAATACGCCTCTATATTGAACGTACCCGAATCCATCGCGTAGCCGCAGACAGGGCAGCCTTTTGCAAATCTCGAAGCGCTTCCGGTAGCACCGCAGGAAGGGCAGCGTACGGAAGAAAAAAAGCGGCCGCAGTTTTTGCACACGCGCGCGTCTGCAGGAACTTCGGCGCCGCAGTTTTCGCAAAAAAATTTTGCTTTCCGTTTTGCTGTCATGCTCTGTCCGGTCGTATAATAATTTCGTTTCCGACGTTCACGACGGAAGCCGTACAATACGTCGGCACACCGCCCGTCCGAAGTGAAAGCTCTTCGATCCTGTCTCCGGGAGAAATTCCTTGGGTTAGAGAAGGGATGTCGGCTGTAAACTCCGCATTTCCGTCCGAGAGGCGTCGTATACTTCCGGTAACGAAAGCTCCCGTCTTCGGGTGCGTAAAAACAGCCGTTCCGATTTTGTCGTCCGAAAGTCCTTCCGGCGATACAGTTTCCGTTTCCGATATCGAAGCCGCTTCCGCGTCCGGCACATCCGTTTCGGCTTCTTCAAGGGAAGGAGCGGGTTCTCCTGTCGGAGAAGTGACGATCGAGCGAAAGAGCGAGATGCCGCTTTTATCCGACGATGAAAATATGCCTTTGATGCCGAGCTGTCGAGCTTTTTTCTTTTCCGCATCCGAAAACGATTCGGGTACATAGAGGATGACGTCGGGGATTTTTCCTCCGATGCCGCTTTTAATAAACTGCGTCAATGTTTTCCAATGGCGGGGATAATCGGAAGCGCTCACGACGACGATATCCGGCCGAATCTCTTCGATATTGTCGAGCGCTTTTAAAAGCCAGCGGTAGATGATCGTATCGTATGACAAGGATGCGAGAACAGCATCGACTTTCGCGATAACGTCTTCGTCGTCGCAGATGATGATCGCTTTCATTCCGTCCCCAGATTTACGACCGTGTAATCGTAGATTTGCCAAACGCCTTCCCTCCGGCGGAGACGGTACGTATAGCTTTTCTTTTCGTAATACGTGCGGTTGTTAAACCATTCGATGACGAGCACGCTTCCTTCCGTCTGCGAATACACCGTCTTTTCGATTTGAAAGCGCTCGGGTACGGCAACGATATCGCCGTCGATCCGCGACTGCATCAAATCCGATTTATACGCGTCGATCATCCGCTCGCGCTCGTCGGCCGAAGCCGCTCGGTAGCGCCGCTTTTGCACAGGTGTACGTTCGAGCATCGCTTCGACGTCCATATACAAAAAATACTGATCCCACAGCGATTTTTGCCGCGCGACGATAGTCCGCTCTACGACTTGATCCGGCGGAATCGCTTCCGGCTGCAGGATACGCACGGTTCCCGCTTCGACGGGAATCGATGAAGACGAAGCGGCCGACGGAGAAGGGCGCACTTCGAGCGTGAGCCTGTTCGACGAAATGCGCTCGTCTCGAAAACGGTAAAGCTCGGGGTAAAACGCGAGATCGACATAGTAGACCGACGGATTTGCAACGGTAAGATATTCTTTTAAGTTTTCGACGAACGAATATTCTTCGCCCGCTTCGAGCGCGATTTCCCGGAAATACACCGTTTGATTTGTCGTGCGTTTTCGAATAAGCGTTTCGGTTTGCGAAAGGCGTTCGTTTTTGATCGTGTACGCGTTGAAATCGATCGAAAACATTCTGTCGTCGGCGAGCTTAAAACGAAGCGTATCCGTCCCCGTGTTGCGCACCGTTATGTGAATGAACACGGGATTCGAATCCGCAGCATCGGGATAATACATAGTTTTATCATAAAACTTTATAGAAACCGCTGCGTTTTGTACGCGGCTTTGCGCGGATGCCGACTGTCCAAAGAAGGCTAAACACGATATAATCAAAAAAACAGTACGTTTCAATTACGTCTCCCAAAAGGTATAAGGGTAATAGACCTTTCTTATAATATCGGACAAACCGTATGTATACATTATCGACAAATTCTATCAAAGAAGCAATACACTCATGGCCTCCCATGCGCGATGCCGTTTTCCGTTTGACGGATGCTTCGTGCCGCTTTCCTTTTTCGGTCAGAGGACTTCACGGCTCTCTTTCAGCTTATTTTACAGCCGAATACTGTGAACGCATACAATCTTTAGCGTTTAAAGAAAGCGTATCGGGAGCGGTATCCTTCGATTCGCGTTCATCCGACATCGTCATCGTCACGCCCGGAGAAAACGAAGCGATCGATATCCGTACCGATTTGACTTCGATTTTTCCCGAAGCGGAGATAATCGATATACCATGGTGGGGTATGATACCCTATCGTCCGGTATCGCGGGGAGCGGCCGTATTCGGAGAGCGCGCGGCGGCTCTCGCAAAACTTTCGGGAGCGGGAAGGGAAGGTTTTTCTCAAAAGCCGAGAATCTTTATCGTAAGCGAGCGCGTTTTTCTTTCGCCGCTTCCGCCTCCCGAATCGGTAAAGCGCCGCGTATTTTCTCTTTTTCGCGGCTTGCGTACCGATACGATAAAAACGGCGGAAAGGCTTTCATCTCTCGGCTATACGAGGGCGCCGCGCGTCTACGTGCAGGGAGAGTTCAGTTTGAGAGGCGAAGTGCTCGACGTATTCGTTCCGCAAAGCACCGCTCCGTGCCGCATCATTTTCGACTTCGATACCGTCGCACAGATTAAAACTTTCGACACGGATACGCAAACGACGACCGGCTCCCTCGAAAGCGTTTTTATTTCCCCGATGCGCGAAGTGATTTGGGACGATGCGCTTTTGACCGATTTGAAAAATGCGATCGAAGCCTACGAATCGACGGCCGTGAGCGCCGAAGACGAAATGAGGCTGTCGGATGCAGGCGTATCGGGAGACGAAAAGCCGCCTTTGCGAAAAAGTTGTCGCGCACACCTTCCGTTTACGAAAGAAGCGAAAGCCGTCCTTTCGAATATGCTTTCCGAGCTTGAAACGGCAAAATCGTGCGAAGGGGAAGAGCTTTTATATCCCGTGCTGTGGAAAAAACGCTGTACGATTTCGGACTATATAGGCGAGCGGACGACCGTTTTTTTCTTCGATTACGACCGTCTCGTAAACGCCGAAGAAACGATCGTTCGGGAATACGGCGGCATGTACCGGAAAGCGCGTCTTTCGTTTCCTGCCTTTCCGCCCGAGCAAATGCTCTCCGATTTTCAAAAAAACCTAAAAATCGTCTCAAGAAGTATACTTTTTCATACAGTTTCCCGTGCGGATACACCTTCAACTGACGAATCTCCTTCCGATATCGCCTTTCCGTGCGAAGTATCGCGGAGTTTTTTCGGCAATATTCCGTTTTTAAAAGAGGAAATCGGAAAACTGCAGGATGCCGGCTGGAAAATCGCAGTCTTTGCGGACGGCGAAAATCAAGAGCGGCGCATAGCCCAATTGCTTTCGGATTTTACCGAAGAGCGCGGAAACGAAATCGCTTTAAACGGACGCGATGCGAAAATACATGAACGCGATGCAAAACCGCACGAAGAGCGTACGCATGAACACCGCACGCTCGAGCGCTCTTCCGTTCCGATCGAAAAACGCTGTGCACTCGCGGTTTTTCCCGAAGCGATATCCGAAGGTTTTTCGATCCCCGACTTAAAGCTCATCGTCATACAGGAAAACGAAATATTCGGCAGAAGGCGGGCGGTGCCGAAATCGCTGAAAAAAGCGAAAAGCGCCGCAATCGACACTTTTGTCGAACTCACCCCCGGCGACTATGTCGTGCACGTACAGTACGGCATCGGCATCTTTTGCGGCATCGAGCGCGTAAAAGCCGGCGGCAACGAGCGGGACTATATAAAGCTCGAGTATGCGGACAAAGAGGTCGCCTTCGTTCCGATCGAACAAGTGAACATGGTACAGCGCTATATCGGAAGCGAAGGAGATGCTCCGAAGCTCGATAAAATCGGCAGCAAAAGCTGGGAAAACCGAAAGCGCAAAGTACAGGAAGCCGTCGAAGATTTGGCAAAAAAGCTCATCGACCTCTATTCGAGAAGAAAAGCGTCGAGGGGATTTCCGTTTCCGAAAGATACCGAATGGCAGACTTCGTTCGAAGCGGCCTTTCCCTATGAAGATACGAAAGATCAGGCGATCGTCACTGAAGAAGTCAAGCACGATATGGAAAAACCCGTTCCGATGGACCGCCTCATCTGCGGAGACGTCGGCTACGGTAAAACCGAAATCGCGATGCGCGCCGCGTTCAAAGCGGTAATGGGCGGAAAGCAAGTCGTTTTTTTGGCGCCGACGACGATCCTCGCCGAACAGCATTACGAAACCTGCGTCGAACGCTTTGCGAATTTCCCCGTCAAAATCGCAGTCCTCTCGCGCTTTGTACCGTACGCGGAACAAAAAAAGACTTTAACTCTCCTCGCATCGGGCGATATCGATATCGTTATCGGTACGCACCGTGTCATTCAAAAGGATGTCGTCTTTAAAAATCTCGGCCTTATGATAATCGACGAAGAGCAGCGTTTCGGCGTAAAGGATAAAGAAAAACTCAAAGAGATGAAAGCGAATATCGACTGCCTTGCGCTTTCGGCAACGCCCATCCCGCGCACGCTCCACATGAGTTTGCTGAAAATCCGCGACATGAGCTTGCTCGCGACGCCTCCGCAAAACCGGCAGGCGATCGAAACGGCGATCGAGCCGTACAGCGACGAACGCGTAGCGACTGCGATCAGGCGGGAAGCGGAGCGGGGAGGGCAAGTGTTTTTTTTGCATAACCGAGTCGACTCCCTTTTTGAAGTGCGGCGCAAAATCGAGCATCTCGTCCCCGAAATGCTCGTCGACGTCGCGCACGGACAAATGATGAGCGCCGAACTTGAAGACATCTTCCGCCGTTTTAAACTCGGCGGATTTCACGTGCTCGTTTCGACGACGATCATCGAAAACGGCATCGATATACCGAACGTCAATACGATCATCATCGACCGGGCGGATATGTACGGCGTATCGCAGCTCTACCAGCTTCGCGGGCGTGTCGGGCGGAGCGACCGGAAAGCGTACGCCTATCTTTTATATCCCGAAAATACGTCTCTTTCCGAAGTTGCGATGAAGCGCCTGCAAGTCATCAGCGATTTTACCGAACTCGGAAGCGGTTTTAAAATCGCAATGAAAGATATGGAAATCCGCGGAGCGGGAAACCTGCTCGGCCGCGACCAGTCGGGAGACGTGTATGCCGTCGGATTCGAACTGTATTTGAAATTGTTGAATGAAGCGGTCGAACGTCTTACCGCCTCTGAAAATTACAAAGCGCAGAGCGAAGTGCTCATGGAACTCGAATACACGGGCTTTATCCCCGACGCCTATGTGCGCTCGGCGGAGACGAAGATGGAAATCTACAAAAAGATCGCATCGGTGCAGACGGACGACGAATTGATCGCGGTGATGAACGAAATCGAAGACCGATTCGGCCCCGTGCCCGACGAAGTTGCAAGCCTCCTGTCGCTCGCCGAAATACGCATTCTGTGCAAAAAGCTTTCGGTGAGCGCACTCAAAGAATCGAAGGGCGTCGTCGAAATCGAATTTGCAAAAGTATCCGACATTTCGGTCGATCGCGTATTGCAGCTGATAAAAGAAAGTTCGGGCAGCGTATGGCTTGACGCCGCAAAACCGAATATGCTGTTTTTAAAACTCGGAAAAATCGGTCTCAAAGAAAAAAGCGAATTTATCAGAGAGCGCCTCGAAAAACTTGCATAACGTTTGCCGTATCGGCTCGGAACATGATATAATGAGGAAGCGAGGTAGACATGCTTTTATTCGGAAAAAAAGTTGAAATTTACGAAAGTCGGAATTACGGCGAATTCAAAGCGCTCAAAAAACTGCTCAAAAAAAACGGCATTGCCTACGGTACCGGCTGGGTACAGACGGAAGTCGCGTGCGGCTGCGGCGCAAAGATCAATATGCGTCAAGTCATCAACCCAAATTACAGCCCGTACCTGTGGTCCGTGTACGTGAGGCCGGAAAACGAAGAAAAAGCGAGACGAATCGCAGCGCAGCTGGGGAAAGATTAAAAGGATTACAATTTACGCGAGTGTTAAACAACTTTTTTCCGCCTTAATTTTACATCCGATAATGTATATTCTGTCTACCAAACAATTATTAACCAAATTTATATTGCTTCAATTATTTCTTTTTTTATGCTCGTTTTAATTTATATCCTGTATCTTTAGAGTTGTTTTTAGGGAGGAAAATACTTCTCTTTCTATTTTTTCAATGAAACTCGTAATTTCCGATTCTGACTTTACGATATTTTGATATTCATAAGTTTTTGCAAATAACCAGTCCTTTATATTTTCTGGAGATGTATAACCTGTAAGTTTTTCTTCAAGGAAATCTGTTTTCTTAAAACCCACAATTAATTTTTCTTCATCAATCTTATAAATAAATGGAATTGCAATATCATTCACATAAAAGATTCGTTTGATCTCAACAGCTCCGTTCCCAAAAAAATAATTTATAGGTTTGACGCCAATAGACCATCTGTTATCTGTAGAACAAGCGGGATTTTCCATAATTTTAGCAGCTATTTCATTCTTGTATCCATCTAATTGAATCCATTCATACCAAGCTCTTGGTTTCCATACATAAATATGATTTCCATTTTTTGCTGCAACTTGATACGCTTTGTGCTCTTGCATCCAGTTTTGTAAATCTTCATCTTTATAGAGTTTTTCATGAATTACTTTCATGATAGCGTTCTCCTCTGGAGTATTACTAATATAACCTCCAATTAAAGATGAGTCTTTTTCTACTGAATCAAATAAACATTTAGCTATGCTATTTTCATCAGGCAGGTCAAACCATTTTTTTAATGTAGGAGCGACAACTTTATCATCATATCCCGCCATTTTAAGTTTAAGAATATGCTGTTTAGAATCATCAATATCTATAAATCGCTTATCCAATATTTCAGTAGATTTTTGATATTCACTTATGAGAGCTCTAAGGAAAATATGGCCATTTTCTTGATATTTCTTTGTAATACCTTTATCATCAAAGAATATATTTGCCATCTCAAGTCGATGTTTAAATACATCTTTGGTAATAGCAGGCTCAAGTAAAAAACCAATAGCACCTTTAAAAAATAAGTGCTTTTCCCCTTTTATAAACAAGTCTTCCCAAGAACTATCTGAAACCATGAGTCTACATTTTAATATTTCTTCTTTTACTGCTTGTTCAGAAGAACGAGATTGTATCTGTTCATAATCAATCGAACCTAAATAGTTATAAATGTCATGGGAATAAGGACTTAATTCGTTTAAAAGTTTGATTGCACCGACAGCAGGTCCCCACCCATCGATATTAGTATTTTCAACAATATTCCAAACTATACGCATCCAGCGGGCAAAACTCAAAGGCTGAAATTCATCCCCTACTCTAAAATATAAACAGATACCCCAAAAAATTAATGTTTTGGATTGGGTCATGTCGCTTAGAAACCCACTGCTTGTAAGAGGAATAGAATCACCCCAACAAGAAGACAACAGTTTAGAAATATCATTTTTAGCGATACCGTCCATTATTAATGCAAAATGTTCAAGCTCTGCATAATTTAATACATCCCGAAAAGAAATGAAATCGATATAATCGTTTTCATTTTCAAAAGATATAAATGTTGGCTCTTTAATAATTCCACGAGCTTCTTTTGCATAGTTTAAACAATAAACACATTTAAAATATCTTTTTATAAATTTTAAGAAAGCTGTATCTGCTTTATTAACGTCATCTGCTTTACATATTGTCCAGAAATAATTTATCCAATCATTATCAATTTTAGATGATAATAAAAGATAGTAAGGAATCTTTCTGTTTTCTTCTTTTACCTTTATCTCAGTCTCGAAGCGCTTAGCATCAATATTATTTCCGTCTCGCATCCATTTTACTAAATCAGCTTTGAAATTTTCAAAGTTAGTTAATTGCTTACCGCGAGCATTCATCTTGATATACAAATCTTCTGTGAGTTTATAACCATTAAGAGGTAATACATAAAACTTCAGGTTCTCTAATCTTTCAAAGAGTTTTACATTTCTTTCCTCGTTATATTTTACAAAAATATAATCCATCATATTGATCATTGCTTTGATTGTGGGATCAAGTTTAGATGCATTTACAAACCACCAACAATTTTCTAATTCTTTAGAAGGCAAGTTAGATATATTAATCGATGTTTTTGAATTATCACAAATATATTCACAAAAATCACTGGATGAAGTTCTAGTTTCATAAGTAAATTTTTTTAAAAAATCCGGTGCATTTCCTTTCTCTTTTAATCCAATAAACCAGTACAGAAGAAATAATGTAGTTATTCTTTGCTGACCGTCCAATGGCAATAAGTTGTAGTTAATGTCGCCATTATTTCCATATTCAGCTACGGTTCCATATATAAAGTCCAATTCCATAGGAATATTCTTTTTTAAATGATCAAAAATATTATCCAAGAATTTCTTTCCAATAACATTTAGTTCTTTTCCTTTTGTTCGACCCTGTGCATAATCCCTTTGTATTTTAGGAATCTTAATAAAATCAAATTCAACTTTAAGCTTTTTTTCCATATCAACTACAACTTGTTTAGTACAAAGTTCTTTGAAGCTATATTTTTCATTCATATTAATTATCTCCGGCGTTCAAAGTAAGAAAATCTTTAATTGTTTCATAAAGATTATCGTGATAATGTATAATGTCTTCGTTAGTCCATTTTGCACGAGATGTTCCTTTCTTATCAAAATATTTAAGAAAAACATTTTTAGTGCAGATAGGTATAAACCTACCTTCGGAATCCCACTTGATAATTTCTCTTCTCTTTCTGGTAAATAAAGAGTTTCCATAACTTTTATTTGAGGATTCATCCAATAATGTTAGATTACCGATTGTAGATTTATTTTCGGCTGAATTGCTTGTATCAAATTCTTCGGCTTTTTCTTGAATCAGATGTTTTATAGTCGAAAAATCGAAATCTTTCTTCCCGATTAAGAAATTATTAACTTTATCATTTTCTTCTGCGGTAAGTTCTTTCCCAAGTAAATCAAGATCTTCCAAAGCATTATTAATCCATTCTTTTTGGGTTTCCGGATCTGAAATTTCATTTTCAGTAAAAGAATCAATATGTTCGATATTCCAATTCATCTTTTTGAAAACAGCAAAAGGAAATCTATAAGGAACATCTTCGGAAAATGATTCTTCTGAAAAGTGATTAATTATATATACAACGTTATACAGAAGAAATACACGGCGAATGTTTAGTTCGTTACTTGTTTTATAAGGAAGATCAATAACCGGTTTATTATCTTTTATACAGCATTTAACTGTTGAAAGAATTTTTATAATTTTATTTTTAATATTATTTAAGAATTCCGACTTTGGTGCCTTATTGTAAAGTTTAAATATTTCAACAATAGGAATTTCACAATAGATTAGGAAACCTACATAGTGATACCAAGTTGAATTTTCATACCATTCCTTGAATGCAAGATAATATTCTTTTACTTTCCGCCACTCTTCTTTAGCATTTGAATTATTGTTTATAAATGATTCATAGAAGTAACGGAATGTGACATATTCATCATTTCCATATGCTTCAAATTGTTCGGGATTTTTCTCTTTTTCAAGCTGATAAATAATATTGAAAATAAACTCAATTCTTGTTGGCAATTCTGCTGTTTTTTTATTATTTAGAAAGTACCAAAATTTATCATCTTGCAGGGAATATTCCATATTATCCCATTCAAGTGCAATATCTGCTTGTCTTAATTTCTCATCATCATTCTTAAAATTCTTTTCTTGTAAAAATAACGCTTTTATAAGCTCTGAATTATTTAACGGGATTTTCCCCATGTTAATTCTTGTAAAAATATCTATCGGATTTATTTCTGTATCATCGATTTCGTACCAAATAAACTGAACAGTACGAGACTCTGCAGATTGATTTTGTTTACTTAAAACTAAAGTATTAATTATTAATTCGCGTAATCGTTTTGCAGGAACCCCTTTATTATGTACAGTATCGCAAAACCATTTTTCCATTGTAAAATAAGCTTCTTTTATGTAATGGTAATCAATATAATCTAATTTACCATCCATTTTACTACCAAGAAAATCTTTTGTTCCTGAACGAGTTTCATATTGAATTATATATTCTGCTTTACCGTATTCATTTTTTAATTCATTTTTACCATCTTCGTAGCTTAATTCATCATCTTTTAAATGAACTCTTCTTAAATAGTTTAATAATATTCTGATAGTTGTAAGACGTTGCTGACCGTCAATTACTTCATACCAGATATTATTATCGAATTTACTATTCAATTCATTTACTGCGATGGTATTAACATCACACTTTTTTACGACTAAAGGCTGGAGACAATAAAACTCTTCTGCTGTTTTATTTGGAATACTAGCAAATTCATAAATATCATTTAATAAATCTTTTACTTGTTGTCCTGTCCATTTATAACCACGCTGATAGCTTGGAATGAAAAAGTTCCTTTCAAGCAAACTTTCTACAGGCTTTAGTTCGATTGTATTCATTTGACATCAAGCTTTGTAAATGTATGTCTTTGATTTTAAACTTTTCTCCAATCACATTTACCGGCCGACTTTACGCGTCGAATCCGTATTTGTGGTAATTGATACTCATGAGGAGCCCTACGGCGATCATCGCAGTCCACAGCGAAGAACCTCCGTAGGACAAAAACAAAAGCGGTATTCCCGTAATCGGCATGATGCCCATAACCATACCGATGTTGACGAAAAAGTGAAAAAAGAACATGCCGAGTATACCCGCTGCAATATACAAACCGTAGCCCGTCGCATTCCGCATGATTTTCAACGTCCGGAAAAAGATAAGGCCGTACAGCACAAAGACGACAAGTCCGCCTATAAAGCCGAGTTCTTCCGACAAAATACTGAATATAAAGTCGGTACTCTGCTGCGGCAAAAATCGATAGTGGCTCTGCGTTCCGTGTAAAAACGACCTGCCGAATATGCCGCCCGCTCCGATCGCGATTTTTGACTGGATGATATTCCAACCGCTTCCGCGCGGGTCTACGGACGGATCCATAAATACGATGAGGCGGCTGATTTGATATTCTTTGAGTACGCGTCCGGCTCCGTATGAACCGAAAAGCGAAAGCGCAACGATGAGCGATACGTATGAAATCCAATAAAAATACCGCTGACCGCGCAAATAGCGCCGCACGACGATTCCGATAAGCGTAATCGAAAGAGATGCGGCGATGAGCAAAAGGCGCAAGCGTATGTCGGTGAGCGCTCCGATCGCGGGAATCTTCCGATGCGCGATGACGTCGTTCCACACGGGAAGCACGGTAAAAAAAATCGTCGCCATGCCGGTACCGAATACGAACAATATGTAGCGCAGCGGGATGTCCGCCATAAAGCACATGACGAGGAAGATCGGAATATAGACGCTTGCGGTTCCCAAATCCGGTTGCGCGAGGATCAGCAATGCGGGAAAGCCGAAAATCAAAACGGCAATTACAAAGCGCTTTAGCGGAACTTCGGTACGGCTTTCGGAAAGGTATTTTGCGAGAAAAACGATAAATACGATTTTACCGAATTCGGACGGCTGTACGCCGAAGTCGCCGATACCGATCCAGCTGCGTGCTCCGTTGACGTAGCGGCCGAACACGACGGTATATAAAAGCACTGCGCCGAGGGCTGCGTATACGATGTACGCGTAGCGGGCGGTTTTACGGTAATCGTAGAGCGCACAGACGACGATGAGTGCAAGACCGAACGACGCCCACACAATCTGTTTGACGTATTCTTTTGTGACAAGAATGCCGTCCGAATTGATTCCCGACGAATAGATAAATGCGATGCCGGCTGCAGTGAGCGCAAGGACACAAAAGAGGAGAACGTAATCGAAGGCATCGGTAATTTTCAGTTTCACTTCCCTACTCCTGTCGGTTTCCGTTTGCAAGGAGGTAATGAAAGCCGAGCGCGTTTACGGCTTCTTCATAGGTTTGATTTGCGAAGATGCCCTGTATGATGATATTCGTCGCATAGGGTGACCACCATTCCCACGGGTTTACCGCTTCGACGAGCGTCGAAACGACGACTTGATCTTCGACCGGCGCATCGTAGGGCGCATAGGCGACCATCCACGAGTGCCAGCTGTTTTTATACTGCGCGACTTCGGACGTTCCCGTCTTTCCCGCGCTCTGCACGAATCGATTGCGCATCGGGTACTGCGGCGTTCCATCGGTGATCGTATAACGGCAGTCTTCCTGCACGGTCTTCCACACGTCGCTCGGTATGTCGGATTTAAATAACACTTCCGGCTTTACTTCAGTGATAACTTCATTTGTCACAGGGTTCCGCACTTCTTTGAGCAGATGCGGTTTATAGATGACGCCTTCGTTGCACACCATCGCCATCATATCGGCAACTTGGAGAGGTGTGGCGAGGATATAGCCCTGTCCGATGGAAGCGGACATCGTATCGCCTCCGAGCCACCGTTCGTGGTACTTTCGCTCTTTCCACTGCGCCGTCGGAATAAAACCGGACACTTGATTCGGTAAATCGATTTCGGCGCTTTTTCCGAGTCCGAATATCGTCGAATACTGTGCGATTTTGTCGATGCCGAGATAATCGCGTCCGATCGTCCAAAAGTAAACGTCACAGGACTGCGCGAGCGCGTTTTTCAAATCGAGCCAGCCGTGTCCGGGTTCGTGGACGTGGCAATGGAACGTGCGGTTACCGTAGACGAGTTTTCCTTTGCATTCGATTTTTTCAAACGGAGAAAAACTTTTTTCCTGCAAAAGAGCGGATACCATGATGATTTTAAACGTCGAACCCGGCGGATATTGCGCTGCGACGGCCCTATTTAAAAGCGGCTTTTCCGGACTGTCGCGGAGCTTTACGAATTCCTGCGCATAGTCGTCGGAATTGAATATGTTCGGATCGAAATACGGATAGGATACGAGCGCAAGTATTTCACCCATCGCAGGCTTTAAAACGACGACCGCCCCTACCCTATTTCCGAGCGTTTTTTCGGCAAGCGTTTGAATGCGCGAGTCGATCGTCAAAACGAGATTTTTTCCCGGCTGGGGCGGACGGATGTCGGGCTTGTCCGAAAGGATACGCCCGCGAACGTCGACCGTGCGGCTTTCGATGCCGCTCGTTCCCTGCAAAAGCTGATCGTACTGCCGTTCGATTCCCGTTTTTCCGACGACGCTGTTTCTCGTATAGCCTTGATTGTATAACACGTTGATCTCTTCCTGTGTGATGTCTCCGACGTAGCCGATGATGTGCGAAAGAGAACCCGTTTCCACGTAATTTCGAATCGGGCGCGATACCCACGAAACTCCGGGTAAATCGATTTTATTTTCGGCGATGTTCGAAATCGTTTCAAACGAAACGTTCGAGCGCACGGTGATCGCCGTATAAGATTTTCGAAGTTTTTCCGGAATGCGTTTATCGATATCGAATTTCGAAACGCCGAGGTATTGCGCAAGGCGCGAAGCGACCGTATCGTAGTATCCCGCCGGAATTTCCGCAGGAGTTATTTCGACGGCAAAGGAATCGGTATTGATGACCATCGGTACGGTTGCATTTCTGTCGAATATTTCGCCCCGCTGTGCAGGAATGCGGGAAACTTGACTCGAAACCGTGCGAGACTGCGTGCGATATGTATCTGAAAGCAGCACTTGCATCGAAAAGAGCCGATAGACGTAAACTGCAAAGCAAAGCACGATCGCCGCTTCGAGCAAAACGATGCGGAGGGATTTCGGCAAAACGGGTGCACGGCGGTCCTGCGGCATATCGTCCGTCACAGCGCGCTCCTTCGCTCTGTTGAAAGCACCGAACGGAACAGCGACAGAAATTTAAAGACGAGGGGCGCAAGGATCGTATTACATGCGAGTTCGAAAAGGAACGGAAGGGATAACACGCGGTACACGGCGTTTACGTTCGGAAAAAGCAACGATATGAGCCACACGAAAAAAGCTTTTAATAAAGTCGCCCCGAATGCGCACAGAGAAGGCATGACGATTCCGTCGGAATTGAAAACGCTGCCGAGCGCGCCGAAAACGTATCCGATGAGCGTCCGATACAGGCAGTGGAAGCCGAACGGAGATGCCGAAAGGAAATCCAAAAACGCGCCCGAAACGAAACCGTTTATTTCGCCCGACGTTTTGCCGTTTAAAAACGATAGGTAAAGCGAACACAAAAGCAAAAGATCGGGAACGGCAGGAAGCAAAGCGATATTCGAGAGAACCGCGGTTTCGATGAGGACGGCGCAAAAGAGAAGGATCGCCGATACGATGTATGACTTCATCGCGTTTCCTCCGTTTCGCTTTTAACGTCAACGACGATAACCGTTTCGAGGCGCGGAAAATCGATGAGAGGAGCAACGTCGATTTCGAGCGACGAATCGTATTCGACGACACGGATTTCGGAGATGGAGCCGATCGGCATATTGCGCATATAGTTTCCGTTTTCGCCCGACGTCACGATGACGTCTCCGTAATTGAGCGTATCCATGACGCGTTTTTTGATGTATTTGAGCGAAAGCTTCGTATCGTCTCCGAAGCCCGACACGAGTCCCAAATCGCGCGTATTTTGAATGCGTGCCGACACCGTACAGTCGATGCTGTACACCGGCATGATCGTACTCGTAAATCGGCCGACTTCGACGACTTTTCCGACGAGGGCGATGTTTCCGTTCTGGTATGCGATAACCGGCATGTTTTTGCCGATGCCGCTGACGCTTCCCTTATCTATCGTGAGGGATGCATAGAGCTTATCGACATCGCGCGATATGATCTGCGCAGGGTAATTTTTTTGTTCGATCGATTTGGCGAAATCGAGCTGCTCTTTAAGTTGTTCGTTTTCTTTGCGTATTTCGGCATTTGTCCGCTGCATCTGTTCGTAATTTTGCAGTTTGAGGACGAGTTCGTCGTAATTTTGTTTCAGCTCGGACAGTTCCCGTACGGCTGTGATACTCCGTTTTGCCGAATCCGTTACGAAAAAAACGCCTTTTTCCGCAGTCGAAAAGATCGAAAAGCCGATGCGTCCGAAATTGACGACAAAGCTGCCGGTCGTAAACGCGAGAAAAACGCCCGAAACGACGACGAGCAAAGCGAGCACGAATTCGGGAAATCTGAATCTGAAGGATGATTTTACGCGAATGTGCATGAGGCGCCGCTAGTCGTTGAGGTTTGCGTAAATCGCGCGGTCGAGCGATCTGTCTTTAAACAGTTCGAAGGCCTCCCCCGCTCCGATCGCAACGCATTCGAGCGGGTGCTCGACGAGGATGACGGGAACTCCCGTCTCCTTTGAGATGAGCTTCGGAAGCCCTTTGAGCATGGAGCCGCCGCCGGTCATGACGATACCGCGGTCTACGATGTCGGCGGCGAGTTCGGGCGGCGTGTGTCCGAGTGTGCTCTTGATCTCTTCGACGATTCTTGTGACGGGATCTTTCAGCGCTTCTCTGACTTCGACACTGTCGATTTCGAGGCGGCGCGGAAGACCGGTGATCGCGTCCGTCCCGCGCAGTTCCATCTTTTCGATCGTCTTATCGGGCGTTGCATTTCCGATTTGAATTTTCAGGCGTTCGGCCATCTGGCGGCCGATGATCAAATTGTGAACGCTTTTGACGTGCTTGACAATGGCTTCGTCGAATTTGTCGCCGCCGACGCGGATCGCATTCGTGATGACCATATCGCCGAGGGAGATGACGCTGACTTCGGTCGTGCCGCCGCCGATGTCGCATACCATGTGACCGGCCGGCTCGAAGATCGGAATTTTGGCACCGATCGCAGCGGCTCTCGACTCCGCAATCGTTTCGACTTGTTTTGCGCCGGAACGGAGAGCGGCTTCGATAACTGCTCTTCGTTCGACATCGGTGATACACGAGGGTATGCCGATTCTCATGCGCATGGGGCGGAAAAACTGATGACGGGGGGTGATCTTCGAGATAAAATATTTTATCATTTTTTCGGTGCTATCGATATCGGCGATGACGCCGTCTGCAAGCGGACGGATTGCGATGATGCTGCTCGGCGTTTTGTCGAGCATGCTTTTCGCTTCGGCACCCACGGCTCTGACGCGCTTTGTCCCTTTTTCGACGGCGACGACGGACGGTTCGTCTATGACGATGCCCTTGCCGCGCACGTAGATCAGCGTATTGCAGGTACCGAGATCGATGCCGATGTCGATCGAAAAATTATCAAACAGACCCATTTTGTTATGCCTCCCGAAACGATTTAGTCCGCCATTTTTTCCAAAGCGCCGCGGTGATTTACCTGTATGCGAAGCGCGTTTCGCCACTCCGCTCTGGCTTTCACCATATCGCCCTGTTTTTCATATAGTATGCCGAGCTGGTAATGCGCATCGGCGGAATTTTCATTTTTTTCCAAAACGCTCAAAAATTCTTCCGTCGCCGCTTCGTATTTGTTTTCCGCAATGTAAATACTACCGAGGAGCATACGGCTTTGCAAGATCAAATTTTCGTCGTCGCATTCTTTTATGACACGGAAGAGGTACTGCTCCGCCGCCGCATTTTGCCCCGCTTTGTAATACTGCTCCGCGATGGAAAAGAGCAGCATATCGGATTCCCGTACAAGGAGCGCTTCCGTAAACGAAGAGATGCTCTCCATCGTCATGCCGAGCGCGGCGTAGCTCAGTCCCAAATATTCGGCTATGTCGTCGGCTTTGTAGCCGCGCGCTTTTGCAAGTTCGAGATATTTTACCGCGAGGTCGGCATAATAATACGACGAAACGGTATTTTTATAAAAATACGCTTTGCCGAGCATGTAGAAAAGCTGGGATGTAAGCGAACTTTGCGCGTCGAGCAGCGCGAGACGCAAACTGTTGATCGCTTCGTCGAGGTAATTCTGCTCGTTCATCTTATCGAGAGACGATACGCCGAGGTAAAAAGCCGCATACCCGTGATACGTGAGAGCGGCGTTGTTGAACGGGGTTCTGCTTAAAATGCCCTTGCTGATTTCATATACGCTTTCATAGTCGTAGGATTTCCAGCTTTTGGAAAGCGCGTACACGGATCCCGAGCGCAGTCGCGGAAAGACAAAGCGGGAAAATGAAAACACGAGTGCGGCTGCCGCGGCACACGCGGAAAACGCGATGAGTGCATTGCGCAGGAGATTGCTTTTGCGTTTGAATATGTGCGCTTCTTTACTGCTGCCGTTCATACTGTTTAACAAAATCACGTTCGGAAACCGCCGAAACTCGACATTCGACCTAATAAAAAAACGGATGGGACGGTAAGCCGGGTTCTGGTATCGACGATACGCCGACATAACCATCTGTCTCGAACGCAGATTACCCTGCGCTTCAAGCAACCTACCTGCAGTTACGGTCCGGAAACCCGCTGCCGCTTGGTTTTGCTCCAAATGAGGTTTGCACTGCCGCACCCGTTGCCGGATGCGCGGCGGTCTCTTACACCGCCTTTTCACCCTTACCCGTTTTACAACGGGCGGTATATTTTCTGCTGCACTGTCTGTCGGAGGCGGGCTTTGCACTTCTGCAGTTCCCGCATCCGCCCGGTGATTACCCGGCATTTTTTCCGGCGGAGCCCGGACTTTGCCTCACGGATATGCTCTTTCATCAGAGAATACCCGCGCGGTTATATCCCATCCGTAATCGACAATTTTTATGCTCGGCGCTTCGCATCCGTGCCGAAACCGAATCGCTTACGACTGATCATCGTCTTCATCATCGATATCGTCTTCTTCGTTTTCATCATCATCGATATCGTCTTCTTCATCGAAGATTTCGTCGTCATCGCCGGCCGCTTCTTTTTCTTCGTTTTCCTCGTCTTCGTCTTCGAAATCGTCTTCAAAGTCATCGTCGTCATCGAGGTTTGCAAGGCTGCCCGTAAAGCTCTGTTTTTGATCCTCGGACGCCTCTTCGTAGTAAAGAATGCGGCTGCAGTACGGACAGAATAAAATATCTTCGTTTTTGCGCACTTCGTTTGCAAATTGCGCCGGAAGGAACATACAACAGCCTTGGCACACGCCGTTTTTGACGGCGACGATGCCCTGCGTGTTGCGCTGGATGATACGCTCGAATTTAAACAATATTTCCTGATCGAGATCGGGCGTGATTTTATTTTCTTTTTTCTGCAGGGCTGCGAGTTCGCTTTTGTATGAATTGAGCTCTTTGTCGAGGGAAGCGCGCCCGGCGTTGAGGTCGGCTTCCTGCGATTTGATCATCGCTTCGACTTGCTTTAAATTATCGTTCAAATCGGCAAGCGTTTTTTCCTCTTTTTGCAGATCTTTACGGATGTCCTGTTCTTTGAGCGACGCTTCCGAAATCTGCCGGTCGAGCGCTTCATATTCACGGTGCGTCGTGATGTTGTCCATGCCTTTTTCGCCCGATTCGCGCGATTTGACCGCTTCGTCGAGCTCGCTCTGCAACCGAGTGACTTTCGCTTTCGCTTCTTCGTAGTCGGTGTTTTTTCCGATAAATTCTTTTTTCATGCGATCGAGCAGTTCTTCCTGCGACGTGAGCTGTTTCGGCGCTTCGCGTACTTTTCTTTCAAGGTCGTATTTGTGTACGAGTATTTCCTGTAGATCTTTTAATTTGTCGAAAACCTTTGTCATCACCATGTCGATTATACCCTTCCAGATTACCGCATCTAAGGAAGACCTCTAAAAATTACAATTTTTGAAGTCTGTAATATCCTATTGTATAATAAAAAAAACGTTGTGTCTATGCTATTGCTGCGCGGGATCGATGTAGTCGCGAAGACCGTTCGCGCGTCGCGGATGGCGGAGGCGTCGGAGCGCTTTCGCTTCGATTTGCCGGATACGCTCTCGCGTGACGTTGAAGTACAAACCGACTTCTTCGAGCGTGAGCGAATAGCCGTCGTCCAATCCGAATCGCATTTTGAGCACTTCCTGTTCCCGCGGCGGCAGCGTGTCGAGCACCGAGCGGATCTGCTCGCGCAGCAGCGTGTCCGCCGTCTGAGACGCGGGATTTTCGACTTCTTTGTCTTCGATGAAATCCCCAAGCAGCGAATCTTCTTCTTCTCCGATCGGCGTTTCGAGCGAAATCGGTTCGCGCGCGACGTTTTTTACCTGCTTGACACGGGTGACCGGCCAGCCGAGCTGCTGTGCGATTTCATCGTCGCTCGGCTCGCGTCCGAGCTTTTGCATGAGCTGCCGCGACTCGCGCACGACTTTATTGATCTGCTCGATCATGTGCACCGGAACGCGGATCGTGCGCGCTTGGTCGGAAATGGATCTCGTGATCGCCTGCCGGATCCACCACGTCGCGTACGTCGAAAATTTAAAGCCTTTGCGGTATTCGAATTTTTCGACGGCTTTGATGAGACCGATATTTCCTTCCTGCACCAAATCGAAAAACTGCAAACCGCGGTTCGTGTATTTTTTTGCGATCGAAACGACGAGGCGCAGGTTCGCATTGATAAGCTTGTTTTTCGCCTGCTCCATCATCGCCGATCCTCTTTCGATCTCTTTGCCCATGCTCAAAATTTCGTCGACGCTGTTTTCGAATTCGTATTCGAGGCGGTAGAGCTTTCTGTCGATTTTTTGGATCTGCGTGTAGATATCGCGGATATCGTCGGTCGTCATGTTGAGTTCTTTTTCGAGCTTTTGCGATTCCGAACGGATGGCGATGCGGCGGCCGAGACTGCGGAGGTCGGCTATGTTGACGACGCGCAGCTCTTTCATCTTTTTTTCCTGCTTTTGATGATAATCTGCGATCTTTTGCATCGCGTCGCGAAACTTCATCGTAAATTTATCGAGCTCTTCCGACTGTATGTCGATTCGCTGCAGCTGCGGCTGGATTTTTTTACGAAGCGATATAAGCTGCGACGTATCGAATATGCGGACGGTTTGATCGGTTTCGAAAAGCTGTTTTTTTATCGTCATGTACTGCTTGATTTCAGGCAGCACCGGTTTGATGTATTCACTGTAGCAGCTTTTGAGCCGCCGCTTTTCCGCCATCTCTTCGTTTATCTCTTTTCGCGGGCGGCCGGGTTCGTGGATATCGATCCGCGTAAAAGCTTTTTGCGCGACGGCGAAAAATTCGGGAATCATGATGCCGGAATTTTTGATGACGTCTTTGATGATGTTTTTGCCGTTTTCCATCTTTTTCGACAGGATGACTTCCTGTTCGGCGGTGAGCAAATTTTCTTTGCCGATTTCACGCAGGTAAAGCCGGATCGGATCGTCGATGCTCGTCTCTTTGTCGCTGTTGACGAGTCTGCTTTTGACAATGTCGACGGCTTTTGCGACGTCGGCCGCTTCGCTCGAAACATCGTCGGCGATATCATCGTCGTTGCTCTCGTCCGCATCGTCGTCTTCGCCCGTTTCTTCAGGTTCTTCATCTTCGACGAGCAAATCGTCGCTTTCGACGATCTGCAGATTTTCGCTTGAAAAAAGCTGAAGCACGTTTTCCATTTTCGGAGAATTGACGAAATCCTGCCCCAGCATATCGGTCACTTCGTCCCACGTGACGACGGACTTTTCTTTTGCGTATTCGAAAAGTTTTTGTACGTTGGAATCCAACTCTCGGTTGTTTTGATCTTTTTGTTGATCCATATTTTTTTCGGTACCTGTTTTGCTACTGTTTTAATTCGCTGTCGAGTTTCATTTTTTCCGCAAGAAGCGATTCGAACTGTGTACGGTCGCTTTCCGTTGCGGGATTGAATAATCGGATTCTGCTCATGAGCGCGCTCCGTTTGCGTTCGAGCGCGTTCCGTTTGATAAGCTTGATACCGTCGTTCACAATGCGCTTTCCGTTTTGTGAAAACTCACCCGACGATATGACACGTGTGATCATCCGTCCGAGCTCTTCATCGTCGCATCGGTTCAGTATGCCGCTTATCGATACGGTATTTTCTCTGAAACAATCTTCCAAGATAATAAATAATTTTTTTGCGAGAGGGTCTTCAAAATCGTCGACGGCGATTTCCGCGCGCATGACCGTATACAGGTCGAGTTCGGCAATGACGGCGAGAACGGTTCGCAATTCGGCGTTGAGGGAGATATCCGAATTCTGTCTGCCTGTCGGTGATTGCTGCCGGGTTTTTAAGCGGTCGCGGGCCTGTTCACGATTTTCAAAATCTCTCTTAACGGCCTCCGGCTTTAGATTAAATGCCTGGCACAGCTGCTCAAGGCACGACTCCCTTTGGATATCGGAGCGGAGCGCGTCGACGTACCGAAAAAACTCGAGCGATGCTTTTGTTTTGCCTTCGGGGGTATCGACAGCAAAATCGCTGCCCAATTTGGATAAAAGAAAGTCACTATCCAATATAGCATTATTTACGTCATTTGTCAAGGCATCGGCCCCGTAGCTTGTCATAATTTCGGCAGGATCTTTTCCTTCCGACAGTTTAATGATCTTTACCGTAAAGTCAAACGAGCGGCACATGATGATCGCCCGCATTGTCGCCGCCTCGCCCGCTTTGTCCGAATCGAAGGAAAGCAGTATCGTATCCGCAAACCCTCTGACGATGTGCAGCTGCTCTTCGGTGAGCGCCGTTCCCAGAGGCGCTACCGCGTATGAAATGCCGCACTGGTGATAAGCGATGCAGTCCATATAGCCTTCGCAAAAGATCACTTTTTTTTCTTCGCGGATTTTATTTTTGGCAAAGTTAAACGCGTAGAGCGTTTCGCCTTTTTTGTACTGGATCAAATCTCCCGAATTCAAATACTTCGGCCCGTCTCCGTGCAACAGGCGCCCGCCGAACGCGCAGCACTGCCCCCTCCGATTAAAGATCGGAAACATGAGACGATCGGAAAAAAAAGCCGAGTCGGGATAATTTTTGCTGAAAAGTCCCGAGCGGGAAAGAAATTCGTCGCTGAAATTTTTTCCGCGCAAAAATTTTTTAAGCCAGCTTCTGTCGGCCGGCGCATAGCCGAGCTTGAACGCCGCTATCGTTTCGGCCGTGATACCGCGGCCGGTGATATACGAAAGCGCATCTTTTCCACCGGGCGTTTCAGTGAGCAGGTAGTGAAAGAGAGAAGCCGTGCGCTCGTAGAGGTCGATATAGAGATCCTTTAATCCGTCGTCTTTCGGCCGTTCGGGGATATCGCCCCCCGAATACGTCACTTCGATTCCCGCCCGCTTTGCAAGTGAACGCACGGCGTCGGCGTAGGAAATCTTTTCCGTCTCCGTAACGAATTTGATAACATCTCCGCTTGCATGGCAGCCGAAGCAATAGTAAAATTTTTTATCGCCGTCGACGTGGAATGAGGCGGTTTTTTCGTTGTGAAACGGACAGCAGCCCCACCAGTCGTTCCCTCCCCGCTTCGTCAATTTCGTGTATTCGCCGACAATCGAAACGATATCGGACATATTGTGGACAGCTTCGATCGTATCCTGAGATATGAAAGATGCCATCAGTTTTCCGCCGCCTTTTTTGTCGTATAGCGAACGCCTTCTTTGATGTGTTCGCCGAATGAGTCCGAAAATGCGTGGCGCCCCGTTTTTTCGTCTATGAGGCGAAAATAATAATAATTCGTTTTCGGAGCGTCGGCTGCCGCTTCGAGCGCGATCATGCCGGGATTCGAAATCGGAGTCGGCGGAAGCGCCGCCCACTTATACGTGTTGTAGGGACTGTCGATTTTCAAATCGTCGTAGGTGATGACGTCGGGGTGCGCTTTGTTCTGTATTTCGGTGATGATGTATTCGATCGTCGCGCACGAATACAAGCCGATATTTTTTGCGATGCGGTTTTTAAACACGCTCGCGATAAGCGGCGCTTCATCCGCAACGCGGTATTCCCTCTCGACGATGGACGCGAGGACGAGCGTTGTCTGGAGTTCGTCCGGAGGAAGGGATGCGAGAGTAGGATTTGCGCGTATATGTTCGAAAAAATTTTTTACCATCATATCGATGACCGACGAAGATGCCATGCCGGGTGTAAAAAAATAGGTATCGGGAAAAAGATAGCCTTCAAGCGTCGAAGAGCGGATATCGTATTTTTTAATAAGTTCACCGTCTTTCGCCGAAGCTTTAAAATCCGATGCCGAACAGATGCCCGCTTTTTCGAGGCGTTCGGCGATTTTCGAAATCGTCAATCCTTCGGGAAAAGCTATGTGCACGTATTCTTTTTTTCCCGACGATGCGAGAGCGAATATGTCGGCGACGCTCATACCGCTTGAAATACGGTATACGCCGCTTTCGAGCTTGAGCTTTGCGCCGCCGGCAAGAAAACGAAAAAAGGAATAGCGTGCGGCAAGGTAAAACGCATTTTTGTTTTTGATGAGTTTTTTTTCTTTGAGCGTGCGGGCGAATTTTTTTACGGTCATTCCTTCCGGAACTTCGACGCGTTCGGTTATCGCCCTCTCCGCGCTCGATGCCGGCCGCGTTTCGTATATAAAAAAAAGAGACGCGGCAAAAAAAACGAATACGAATGCACAAAGCGCGGCAAAAAAACTGCGTCTGCCTTTTGTGTCGAATAACCTTATGCCGCGCTTATCGCGCACTCCGCCCGATTTTTTTGGTCTCATGAATAAAATCGCTCCGCATCTCCGATCGAAATGGAATTATACACCGCTTTTTCGACGGCGTGTACGAATCTTTCAAGACCTGAAGGAATGCTTTCTTCGTGGTCGCGGAAAAAATGCGCGATGAGCGCCGTTTCGTTCGGTGAAAAATCGTATGAAAACGAAAGAGAAGTGAGCTTTGTTACATCGTCCGTCATAGACTTATCTCCGCGCCCTCCGTCGCGAGGTAAACTTGCATATTCGCGTGTTCGATGTATTGTGCGTACCACCGCGCCGCGTGCAAAATCGAATGAAGCTTTTTATCGTCGTACGTCGGTTCGTGATGAAAGAGGTACACCGATTTGATATTCCAGTGAACCGCAAAATCGATCGCATAGCAAAACGCCGAGTGACCCCAGTTTTCTTTTTGATAGGCTTCGGCGACGGTGTACTGCGAATCGAGCACAATGACATCGGCGTCCTGAAACACTTTTATGCGTGCACTCGTTTTTTCGAAATCCTTTTGCGAAAGCTCGACGTCCGTCGCGTACACGAATTTCTTTCCGTTTTCGCTTATGGCATAGGAATACGAATTTCCCGGATGTGACATTTTGCAGCAACATACGGGAACTCCTCCGACGCTGAACGGTTCGCCCGATTTGACCGTGTGAAAGGTGATCCGCTTTGCACACACGTCAAAGGGCGCCGGAAAATACGGCCGCGACATCTGAAAAGCGAGAATACGATCGGCTGCGGGGAAAGCCGAATAGATATCGATTTTGACCGAAGTGTCGTAGATCGCGTCGAAAAACGGAAAGCCCTGCAAGTGATCCCAATGAAAATGCGATAAAAGCAGATTGTAGTGATTGTCGGCGGGCTTTACGCCGGTTTTTCCGAGCACGCGTATGCCCGAACCCGCGTCGAGCACGATCTCCGTTCCGTTTGCAGTTTTTACTTCGACGCAGGGCGTATTGCCGCCGGTTGTGCCGTACAGCCACTCGGGCAGAGATGCGATAAAACGTTCGCGCGCATCTTCCGACGCGATGTCTTTTTGCGTAATACGCTGGACGACTGCGGTGATTTTCGTTTGAATCTGCTGAGGCGTAAGCGGAGTCGGAATGGAACCCCGCACTCCCCAGAAATATACTTTCATCTGCACTCCCCTCCGCGCTTAAAACGCAGCGGCTCGTTGTTTTCATACGCCGTACGCGCTGCATTTATTTCATCCTTTGTCCAAAGCTTTCCGCGGTTTATGCCGGGACAGGCGTCTCCTTCTTTTTGCCACGATTCTTTGTCCGTCAAAAATCCCGTCCAAAACGGATATGTCCTGCACTGCACGGGACGAGAACCGTAAGCGGTGCAGCCGTCTTTCCACAAAATACAGTCGTAATCTTCCGTGTCTTTTAAGCACAAAAGGTATTCGTCGTCATACCGGGGAACAAAGCGGCAATAGGTTTTAATAAACTGATCTTCGCTCAAATTAAACCATCGGCACAGATCCGTCAAATCGCTTTGCGACAAAAAGACAAATCCCGGTTCGATTCTGCAACAGCGGGAACATCGGTTGCACTCAAAATAAAGACCGTCGTCAAAAAAAGCCGGCATAGTATCAGTATAAAGAAAAAGCCCGTTACAGGCAACGGGCTTTTCGCAATGGGGAGTGAAGGATTCGAACCTACGAAGGCATAGCCAGCAGATTTACAGTCTGTCCCATTTGACCACTCTGGAAACTCCCCAAAAAGCCGACTCAGGGATTCGAACCCTGGACCTCGAGATTACAAATCACGCGCTGCTACCAGCTGAGCTAAATCGGCGCTGCAGGTCGGCACATACTATATAATAATATAAATCTCGTCAAGTAGTTTTTAAAAAATCATACGGTTGCCGTATACAATTTCAAATCGGGAAGCGCAGACTGCATGAGTTTAAAATGTTTATCGTCAGTCCACACTTCACAGTTGTTTTTTATAGCAAGATATGCAATAACACCGTCTTGAAACGGAACAACAAGACCTTTCTTTTTCAATGCGATAAACTGTTTTGCAAGATTGAGCCAATCATTTTCAGCAAAATTAAGATAGACAAAATCATCCAGAGCTTTTTCCATTTGCAAAAATTCATAATCCGAGTTACTGCCGCGCAAAAGTTCCGTCTTTATGATGCCGCAAACAGCTACAGGATTTTCGGCAAAAATCTTTTCAACTTCGATCGTCGGCTTGTCCCAAAAATCGATGATAATATTCGTATCGACCAAAATCATAAAATACTCGCTTCTCGAAATTTTATAACGGAATTGCGGTCAAGATGTATTTTCCCTGCTAACGAGAAAAATGCCTGTTTATTTTTCGATTTCGTATGCTCTATAAAAACTTCGCCTTGCTCCGTTTCGAGCAGCTTTATAAAAGCCGAAACCGATATCAGAAACTCTTCAGGCAGTTTTTTTACCTGATCGATAACCGTTTCGTACGACATTTTTACCCCCATTTTATTATGGTTACTTTATCACATCTTCGGGAATTTTGCATCATACTTTGATATGGCATTTTACCGCGGAGATTTGCGCGATGCGTTTATTCACCTGCAAAATCGGGGCGCAGCGTTTCCGCTCCGTTTATGTATACGTGGCGCACGGAGGCGCCCTCGTCCATGTATGCGGTGACGAGCACGCGGATCATACCTTTCGCCATGCCGCGGACAGAAGCTTCTTGGCTGCAAAAAAGCGCGCAGGCGGAAACGTCGATTTCGTTTTGTCCGCATCTGAGCGCGGAAGCGGGATTTTTTGCATCCAGATCTTCGGTCATCGTAAACTGTATCGATACGACGTCTTCCGGATCGATATTGTTAAGTTTAAAAAGCGATGTGCACATATCGCACACCCCTTTCGTAATCGATTCGGCCGTATTTTCCGCGCCCGTCGCTCCGCGTAAACCGTAGAGACGTTTCGTCATCGGCCGCTCGCTGCGCTTCCCGAAAAACTTCCCTGCAATTCAGGATAGGTTTTTAGAAGTTCGGATACGTCCCTATTCCGCGCTTCCGTACGTACTTGCCGTATGTGCTGCGCTTCGATATACGCATCGCGCGCGCTGTTGTACAATGTGCGGTCGGGCAGCTTCGACGAAAGAACGGCAAAGTTGTCGAAGACGATGTTCGGATAATCGATCGATGCGCGAAGGCCTTCGAGGAGCTCTTCCGATGTAACGGTTTCCGGCTGAAAGTCGGTGCTGTCGGACGATTTCATTAAAATATACGACGCGGCTTTTCCCGCAAGGGCGGTGCACGAAGCGTCGAGATATGCGTCGAGGCTTTCGGCGTCGGTGACGATGCCGCCGCTTACGAGAGCGATGATGTTTTCAGGCGTAACGCGCGCCGTACAGATAAAATCGAATCGATATGAAAAATCGGGAGCCGATTGAAAAGCGGTGCTGTACACATCAGCCGACGGGAGAGAACCCGATACGGTTTTCGTTACCGTGTGCGGCTTTAAGCTGAATACGCGGAGTACCGCGTTCGTCGGAAGCAGGCTTTCCCAATGCCATGAAAATTTACCCGGCAAAATAGGTTCGCGGTTGACGCCGCTCGTTTTCGATATGAGCACGCCGCATTCGCCCGCTCCGACTTTGAATTGCGTCCATCCGAAATAAAACACGACGCCCGCTGAAACAAGTAAAATAAAAAATATTGCGATAACCTTTTTCATACTTCCTCTATGTATGTTTTTACTGTATACTCAAAATTATAATCTTTTTTACGATAACTGCAAGGTGGGCGATGAGCGGCAAAGAAATTGAAAAGGACGATTCGAAACCCGTTTTATATCGGCTCGTCATGCGTACGGTTTTATTTTTCGCCCTCTTTTTATCTTCGCTCCTCGTCTTTTACGCGATCGGAAATTACCAAAATTTTCTCGACGAAAATCAATATCTTATTTTAACCGCGGCTTCTCTCGCGGCTATCATGCTCTTCGTTTTTTCCGTTTGGGGCTTTGCGGTTTCGCTCGTATATGCGCTCAAAAAAGATATCGCTCGCCGCGCGCTCTACATCGTATCCGCGGCACTTATGCTTTTTACGGCGGCTTTCGGTTTTGTGTGCATGTTCGCATCCCGTCTCATCGATTTTCTTGCGGACGGAATGTAACCGATGCGGACAAGGGCAGGATGAGCAAAAAATCCGCTTCGCATGCGCTGAGCGTCACGGGCTTTCGATCCGTAAAATAATTTTCCGAAATACGGTTACTGATGCTCGGCATACCCTCTCTTCGAAAGTTTTCCCAAAAAAGACCGTGCGATACGAGCTTTCCTTCGGTACGGGAAGAAGCCGTGCGGGCGACGGAAACGATGTCATTCCGTTTTAAATCGGAGATGTCGCAAGCAGTTCCGCTTTTAAGCAGCCTGACGGCTTCGTTCGGAAGGAGCCATAGGTCGGCATGCTGCGGAGAACAAAACGAATCGCATATCGCCAAAAGGTGGTCGAGCCTGCCGCCCCCGCCGCCGATGAGCGTGATAAACGGAATTGCATTTTGTAAAGAAGCTTCACGGAACGCCGCATCCAAAGCGAGCTCCGTGTCGGTAAAATCTTTGTCGCAAGAAAAACGTTCAATGCGCACCACTTCCCGTTTTTCTCCGAGCTGCTGACTTTCATCATCGCTCCGGTCGTACAGATCGATGAGCTTTACATCGGAAATGCTGTCGAAGTCCCCGACGATAAAATCGGGCGTCAAATCGATGTGTGCCGTTTCGCCGCTTTTGAACGCGTCCGCATAGCACTTGAGCGTATCAAGTCCCGAATCCGCAGCGATGACGATGTCGGGCACATGGGAGACGAAATGCGATTCGACCGCTTCGGGCTCCGGGGCATCGCCTCCGGTAAAGATCGTGCAGCGTATAGACTTTTTCCGCTCGGAAAACTTATAATCGCTCATACATGTATAGTAGCGCAAAAAATATAAAAATTCCCCCTGTTCTCAAAAAAATGCACGAGATTTTTTCCCGCGGCGGTTTCCGCTCCTACCTCGTCGGAGGAGCCGTACGCGATATGCTCATGGGCATTCCCCCGCACGATTACGATGTCGCAACCGACGCAAAGCCAGAAGACGTCATGCGTCTCTTTCACCGCGTCATTCCGACGGGGATCGCGCACGGAACGGTAACCGTGCATCTCATGGGATGCCATATCGAAACGACGACATTCCGTACCGAATCGGGCTATTCGGACGGACGGCATCCCGACAGCGTTGCCTATGCGGCGTCGATCGAAGACGACCTTTCGCGGCGGGACTTTACGATGAACGCGGTCGCCGTCGACCTCGCCGACGGAAAACTCGTCGATCCGTTTTCGGGCAGAGGCGACATCAAAGAAAAACTCATCCGTGCGGTCGGAAATCCCCACGAGCGCTTCAGTGAAGACGGACTCCGCCCCGTTCGAGCGATCAGATTCGCCGCGCAATTAAAATTTCGTATAGAAAAGTATACATATTCAGACATTTTCGAGGACAAAACGCTCGCCGTCGTTCAAAAAATTTCGATCGAACGCTTTCGCGACGAATTCATTAAAATGCTGGCTTCCGACGAACCCTCGGTTGCGCTGAAAATGCTCGAAAAAACGGGTATACTCGCCCTCTTTATCCCCGAACTCCTCGAAGGGCGCGGCTGTCTCCAATCCGATGTACGGGGCTTTCACGACTTCGACGTGCTCGATCACCTCTTTTACGCCTGCGACGGCGCACCGAAAGACAATCTTACCGTCCGCCTTGCAGCCCTCTTTCACGATATCGGAAAGCCGAAAACAAAGCGCGTACTCACTGAAAACGGCATCGAAACGATAACGTTTTACAATCACGAGCGGACAGGCGCCGACATGACGAAAAAAATCCTCACGCGCCTTCGCTTTCCGGCAAAAACCGTCGCTTCGGTTTCGCATCTCGTAGCCGAACACATGTTCCACTACGAAAGCGCATGGAGCGATGCCGCCGTCCGCCGCTTTATCGTGCGCACAGGAACGGAGTCTATCGACGACCTCTTCGATTTGCGCCGTGCCGATATTTACGGCATGAAGCGGGAACCCGTGCGAATGCACGACAGCGCTGTCGGAAAAAATCTCGTCGAACTGAAAAAGCGGATCGAAGCCGTACAAAAAGAAAACTCCGCTCTTTCTTTCAAGGATTTGGCGGTAAGCGGAAACGATCTTGCAGAAGCCGGAATACCTCGGGGAAAAGAGATGGGGCGCGTGCTCAAAGAACTCTTTGACACCGTACTCGACGATCCGAAAGAAAATACAAAAGAAAAGCTTTTGGCGATCGCACGGAATATATACCGAAAAGACGGAAAGGATGTAAAATGAAATCGCTGCGGCAAAAAAGCTTATCGCCCGTACGGATAAAATCTCGAAGCGCGAAAGCCCGAATGAAAACAGGGATATGTGAGGCAATGGGTGTCTGGAGATTTTTTCAAATATCGTTTATATTCGAAAAGACTGTATAAGAGAACAGGAGGCATAATTTTATGAAAAAGCTGTGTGTGATTGCGGCGGCTGCCGTAATCGGAATGTTTTCGCTGTATGCAAGCGGTAAAGACGTCTCGTACAAAGCGGGAACCTACAGAGAGTCGGCGAAGGGCAATAACGGAGATGTAACGCTCGACGTAACCTTTTCAAAGAATGCGATCAAAAGCATTAAAGTCGTTTCGCACAAAGAAACGCCGGGTCTTTCCGATCCCGCGTTCGCAAAGATTCCCGATGCGATCGTAAAAAAACAAACGCTCGCAGTCGACGCCGTTTCGGGAGCGACGAATACGTCCCGTGCGATCCTTGAAGCCGTCGAAAAAGCGGTCAAAGCTGCAGGCGGCGATGCTGCTGCTTTGAAAAAATAAAACGGTTTCCGAAAAAACGTGGCCGCATATTCGATGCTTTGAATGTGCGGCTACGTCGTTACGCATCCGCTATAAGCCGTATCGGGCAGTGATCGGAGCCGGCGACGTCGCTCAAAATTTCACTCGATATTACGTGCGGTGCAAAGCTTTCGTTTACGCACTGATAATCGATTCTCCATCCGATATTTTTTTCCCTCGCGTGAAAGCGGTAACTCCACCACGTATACCGTTTGGGTTCCGTGCAAAACATTCGGAAAGTATCCGTATAGCCGCGCGATGTAAATTCGTCCATCCACGCCCGCTCTTCGGGAAGATAGCCCGCATTGCCTTCGTTCGCTTTAGGGTTTGCCAAATCGATCGGTTTATGCGCGATATTGTAGTCGCCGCACAGCACGACGTCGAAACCTTTTTTGACGAGCGTATCGAGATAGTTTAAAATCGAAACGCAAAAGCCGAGCTTGTATTCGAGCCGTTTGCCGCCGTCTTGACTGTTCGGAAAATACGCGCTTATGACGACGAGTTTTCCGAAATATGCGCTCACGACCCTTCCTTCCGCGTCGTAGGCGGCATCTCCGAGGTATTCGACTTTGTCGGGCGCTTTTTTCGTATAAAGCGCCGTGCCGCTGTAGCCCGCCCTTTGTGCCGATGCAAAAAAGGACGTATAAGTGTCGGGCTGCAAAAGAGCGGACGAAAGCTGTTCGGGTTTTGCTTTCGTTTCCTGAATGCACACGATATCGGCTTTGCAGGAGGCGAGCCAGTCGACAAATCCTTTTTTTTCAACGGCGCGGATACCGTTTACGTTCCACGAAATGATGTTCATACTTTCCCTATATCGCCATGTTCATGACCGTCCGCACTTCGTCGAGCGTTTTTTCCGCGACGGCGCGAGCGGCTCGTATGCCGTCGGTGAGGACGCTTTTGATATACGCTTCGTCCTTTTCGAGTTTTTTCCGCTCGGTGCGGAGCGGGCGGAGTTTTTCGTTGAGGCTTTCGGCGAGCAGGCTTTTAAGCATTTTTCCGCCGCCGTCTCCGATGCGTTCGGCAATCGATTCGGGAGCTTCGTCCGTGCACAGCGAAATGAGCTGCAAAAGGTTCGCCACTTCGGGACGATTTACCGGATCGTAGGTGATCCGCCGCTCGCCGTCGGTTTTCGCTTTTTGTATCAAAGCCGCCGTTTCGTCTTCGCTCGCGCACAGCATGATCGCATTGCCCCGGCTTTTGCTCATCTTTTGGCTGCCGTCAAGCCCTTTGATATTCGGCGTTTTCGAAAGGAGCGCATAGGGTTCGGGAAACACGGGAGCGTCTTTTGCAAAGCGGTCGTTAAAGCGCCGTGCGATCGTGCGCGTCATTTCGAGGTGCGGAAGCTGATCCTTTCCGACGGGAACGACGTTCGCTTTACAAAAGAGAATATCGCATGCCTGATGGACGGGATACGTGTACATACCGGCGTTTACGTTTTTTATACCGGCGGACTGTATTTCCTCTTTGACGGTCGGATTCCGCATAAGCTCCGCGTTCGACACGAGCGTTAAAAAAGGCAGCATGAGCTGATTGCATTCGGGTACGCAGCTGTGCGGATAGATGACGACGTCTTTTCCCGGTTTGATCCCCGCCGCAAGATAATCGATAACGAGCTGTTTCGTATTTTGGCTGATTTCACGGAAAGCGTCGTGATCGGTGAGCACTTGGTAATCGGCGATCAGCACCATAGTCGGAACGCCGAGATTTTGCAGCCGCACGCGGTTTTGAAGCGAGCCGAAATAGTGCCCGATGTGCAGCCTTCCCGTCGGACGGTCGCCCGTGAGTACGCGGTATTTTTTCGGATTGAGTTGAATATCTTTTTCGAGTTCCCGGCTTTTGGCGAGAGAAGCTTCGTAGGTGCCGCTCTCGTCGGCATACTGTATTTCATCGCGTTCGTTCATTACTCGAATATAGCACATCGCACGGATGTAAGCTATACTGTCGTCGGTTATGGATTTTACGGATTTTGCTGCGGGAAGCGACGACGGCGGAAGACGGGTCGACAGAGTGCTCCGCCGCTTTTTGTACGATGCGAATCTTTCTTCCGTATATGGCGCTCTCCGCAAAGGGCTCATCCTCGTCAACGCTCAACGCGTAAAACCCGATGCGCGCATCGAAAGCGGAGACGTCGTATCGATCGCATCGTTTTTGCTGCAAAACGAAAAATCCTCCGGCAGCGAAACTAACCCGAACGAAAATCGGCGGGTGTACAAAGCAGCCTCCCTGCCCTACACCATCGTTTTTGCAAACGAACATTTTCTCGTCATCGACAAACCATACGGTGTAGCGGTTCAAGGAAAAAATTCGATTGCCGAAAAAATCGCCGTCTATTACGATGCATCCGTGCCGAAAGAAAAACGCTCGCTCTCTTTTGTCGCAGGCCCCCTCCACCGCCTCGATAAAAATACGACGGGCATCCTCTTTTTTTCGTGGAGCCTTGAAGGAGCTGCGTGGTTTTCGAGAGAGCTGAAAGCGCATCGCATACGAAAAAAATACATCGCGCTCGTCGAAGGCGACATGGAAAGCGAATGCGTGTGGGAAGATTTTATTAAAAAAAACGATGAGCCGAAAACGGGTTTTTATACCGTGCGCGTCGTGTCCGGCAGTACGGCCGGTGCGGGCGACGTACAAAACCTCACAAGCGGCACGGGCGACGTGCAAAATCGTGCAAGAGGAGCGGCATCGGACTCGCTCGCCGCAATGCACGGCGCAAAACGCGCGATCACAAAAGCGAAGCCCCTTTGCCGCGCATCGTACAAGGGACGAAGCGTAACGCTCGCCGAATACGAAATCGAAACGGGGCGTATGCATCAAATCCGCGCCCAGTCCGCGTTTCACGGTTTTCCGCTTTTGGGCGATACGGCGTACGGAGGAAGCCGCATCGACGAAGCCCAAGCTTTTTTTCTTCACGCGTACGAAGTGCGCATCGGCGAAAATTCCGTCGGTCTTCCGCCCGTCATCACATCAACGCTGCCTGTCGCTTTCGAATCCCTCAACGATAAAATATTGCCGAATTGGCGGAAGTCATTTATACTGTAGATAAGGATGTAAGACAAAGCAGTGCGGATATTTCGTAATGTCGTAAGCGAATTGATTCAGCCGTTTAAACCGGATACCGTATACGCGCTCGTCGGCGGAAGCGGCACCGGCAAAAGCTATAAGGCAAAGCTCATCGCCGCGCGTTTCGGGCTTCGTGCCATCATCGACGACGGACTGCTCATTCAAGCCGATAAAATTCTTGCGGGGCATTCGGCAAAAAGCGAACAGTCGTTTTTGGGCGCCGTCCGCGTTGCGCTTTTCGACGACAAAGAACACCGCGACGAAATCGCGCGAAAAATCAAACGCTATCACATCAGGCGCATCCTCATACTCGGCACGTCCGAAAAAATGGTCATGCGCATCGCATCCCGATTGCAACTGCCCCCGCCGTCGAAGATAATCCGCATCGAAGACATTTCGACCGAAGACGAAATCGCGCTCGCCGTAAAGTCGCGCCAAATCGAAGGCAAACACGTTATCCCCGTGGCAGCGGCGGAAGTGCGGAAACTCGACCCGAAAATATTTTCAGGCGGCATCCGTTTCCGCTTTCACCGCCTCAATCCCCTCTCGCTCCTTCGCAAGGATAATAAAGTCGTCGAAAAATCGATCGTACAGCCGGAATTTTCAAAACAAAACCGCCTGCACGTTTCCGAAGCCGCGATCGCAAAGCTGGCCGTTTCGTGTATCTCAGGCTGCGACGGCGCGATTGTCGTCAAAAAGATTTCGATTGCGGCCGACAGCCGCGGCTATAAGCTCACGATTACGATCGACATCCCTTCGGACGCGCAGTCCGCATCGGGTACTCCGCTTACAAAGCGCGTCGACGGACTGCAAAAATCCATCATCGACGCCGTCGAAAGCACGACCGGCACTTTTATCGAAGAAGCGAATATCATCATCGACAAAGTAACCGAACGCGCCCCCGGGTAAGGCTGTCGGAAATTTGTTTTATAAAAAAATTAACAGAAGCAAAAATCGGCGCCGCTCCACGCGGGCGTAAGCGGTATTTTCATTTTCAGTTTTATTAATTAATCAAAAAACGGAATCTTATTGATCGTCTGTGTATTCGATCGGTTTTCGCCGCTTTTTTGAAGAGCGGACTGCAACGCCGAGCGTCTGCAGTACCGAGCGTACGGCGAATTCGAGCTCCGTTCGCTGAGGATTCATCGGAAGCACGTACTTTCTGCATTCGCTCCACGTCCGTATGTAAAGCTCTCCGGAAGGCGTGCGAAGGGCGACTTCTTTTTTCCAATCGGTAAGCGTTTCGATAAAATCCTGCACGATAAAAACGAGCTTCCTTCCGAGCCGCACATCGCCGTCCGATGCGCTCAATTCGTCGAGCGCTTGCAAATGTTTCATATACGAGCTTTCAAAATCTTTGCATTCGTACATGAGAGAAGTCGCCGCGGGCTGCAAGTACATATACAAGTCGGTTTCGAGCGCTTCACGCACGATATCGTAAGCGCGGCCGCTGTTGATGATTTTCAGCAGTTCTTCGGTCAGGCGGGACGCCGACACCGTTTCGAGAAGGTTTGCGCTCTTTCGGATTTTGTATCGCAGCGAAAAAGGCATGCGTGCTCCCGTCATGGCCGAATACTTTACCGCGCGCAGCATACGCACCGGATCTTCGACGAAGATGCGGTCAAGCGCGATGACCGGGCGAAGGACGTGCTTTTTGATGTCGCGCATGCCGCCGACGTAATCGACAACCTGTTCTTTTACGGGATCGTAGTACAGCGCGTTGAGCGTAAAATCGCGCCGCTTTACGTCTTCGTCCATAGAACCGAATTCGTTTCCGACGGAACCGTCGACAGTCGAACGAAAAGTGCTCACTTCAAAAATCTTCGATCCGAATACGACGTGTACGAGCCGAAAACGGCGCCCGATAATGCGCGCATTTCTGAAAATTCTTTTGATGCGATTCGGCGTCGCATCGGTGACGATGTCGAAATCTTTCGGAACGTTTCCGACGATCAGATCGCGCACCGCCCCTCCGACGATGTACGCGCTGAAACCCGCGCCGCGCAGCCGCTCGATTATCTTGAGCGCGTCGACGTCGATTTTATCTTTTGAAATACCGTGTTCAAGTTTTGTGTAGATGAGAGCCTTTTTGACGGGTTTGCCCCGTTCGTCCGTTCCATAGCGAATAAGCACAATAAATTAATAATAAGGAATGCGTCAGTCCGCGTCAATACATCGTATCCGCTTTGATACGGAAATTTTGAAAAAATCGCTCAAGACGAGTTTTGCGATGTTTTTGCAAAGCCGTGAGGATTTGCAAAAACTCGAGGTTTATCCCCGACACGGAAGCCGGGGATAAACCGAATTACCAATTACACATTACCCATTGAAATTACGGCAGTGGAACAAACGGCTTTTTAAAGTCCTTCCATATCGGGGCATTTTGGTATGCGCTGACCGAGGCGGAGGGCACTTTTAATGTTACGCCGGCTAAGACCACATTCTTAAAATCACTGCTTGTCAGTACGGGAGGTGTTGCCGCCTTACAGGTAACGGTTTGTAATTTCGTACAGCTCCCGCAGAAATAACCGTTCGTCGTAGTAAGGCTTGCAGGCAGTTCAACCGTCTTAAGTTCTGAACATTCATCAAGAAACTGGGATTTCAATTCGGTAACGCCTTCGGGAATCTTGACATGTTCCACCTTGCTGATGCAGAGGAAGTTTCTCCCTATGGAAGTGAGCGATGAAGGAATGCTGACCGTTTGTAAATTCGGGCAACAATGCAAACCAAAATCTTCCACCGTTGTAAGACCTGTTTGCAAAACAATGGAAGTAAGCTTTTCACTGTAGTAAAAAGAGCTTTCTCCCAGTACCGTAACGGAAGCAGGCACCGTATAAGACGTACCGGCTTTACCCCTCGGATAGCGGATCAGTTTTGTTTTATCGTTATTAAATAAAACGCCGCCGTCTACGCTTAAAAAGGCGCTTTCGCCGCTTAATGCAAAATCCGTCAACGAGGTTAAATAACCGAAGTCGCTTATACATCTTCCGCTGAAACCGGTGAGGGTGTATGTAATGCCCGAATATTCGACCGTTACGGCAACGGTATAAACGCCGCTGACAGAACCGTTTTCCGGCTTTGTCATTATTACATGCCTTTGCGCCTTGTCGACTACCTTGTACTCTGCACCGTTTAAAAGCGTAAAATTATCGGGAATAGTTACGGAAGACACAAAGGATACCCGTATATCCGCCGCCTGTGTTACGGTGTGCTCGTAGGTGTTTGAGGTATTGCCCGGTACGGCCGCGCCGTTTTCCGTCCATTTTTCCACCTTGTAGCCCGTATCAGGAGACGCCGTAAAGACGAGTACGGTGTTTTCGAGAACCGCAGTGCCGGAAGTAAAGGCTGCCCCGTCCGCCTTGTATGTTGCGCTTATGCTTCCGTTAGTGCCTGCAACGCCGAAGCTGACGGTATATGTGGTAGGAGGCTTTAACTTAAAGCTCACTGCAACCGTTACCGGCTCGGTTATTTTTACCATAGCCGTGCTGCTTCCAGGACTTCCGCCTGAAAGGACTTGTCCGCCCGTAATCGTCCACGCGTCCACCGTGTAGCTTGCTGAATCAGGAGAGGCGGTAAAGACGATAGTCGTGTCCTCATTTACCATCCCGTCTGCAGGAAGGGCAGGTTCGGCACTTATGCTTCCGTTTGCACCGGCACTCATCGTTACCAAGTGCTTCGGAGTAAGCGTTTGCACTTTAAAGCTCACCTTTACGGTAAGATTGTCTTTAAGATTTACCTTCGCCGTGTTGTTTCCCGCAGTTCCCGTACCGGCTTCAAACACCATTCCCGCGCCGAATATCTGCCACTCTTTTACCTCGTAGCCCGCAGCCGGGAAGGCCGTAAAGGTTACGGTTTTGCCTTTTTCGACATTTATGGGGCTCGCCTCCGTTTCCGCAACTCCGTCAGCCTTTGCTTTAAGCGTACCGTTTCCGCCTTCCACACTGAAATTCACGGCGTACTGCGGAAGCGGCGTGCTGTTGCTTTCAAAGCTCACCTTAACCTCGGCCGCCTTGGTAACAGGAAATGAATAGGAACTGTTTGTGCCGTTTACAGCGTTGCCGTCAAGCGTCCAGCCCTTTACCCGGTACCCCGAAGATGCCGTTGCCGTAAAGACAACCGTTTTGCCCTGTTCGACCGTATCGCCCGAATGAATTTCGCTGCCGCCGACCGTCGCTTTGATCGTACCGTTCGCCGGTGTACCTTCTACGCTGAATGTTACGGCGTACTTGGGCGTGGGCGGAGTGCCGCCGCCCGAATCGCTGCCGTTGGAGCAGCCTGTAAAAACGAGTGCTGCGGCAAAAAGCAAAACGCCGGCCGCTGCAATCGGTACTTTTTTTAAAAGGGTTTTACCGAGCTCCCCCCCCCCTATACAAACGTACAGGGTTCATCTTGTTTACAGTCATCATAAACCTCCTCTGAAAACTTTTGCAGGAAATATCAATTTCCGAAAAAGTTTTTAGCCGTGCGCGAGAGCGCACACGTAAAATAGTCGAGTTTGCAACGCAAACTCGAGATACAAAGCAGCGGCGCTATTTTAGCCGCGCTTTGTATCGTACCTCCTCTGAAAACTTTTGCAGGATGCACGTCTTCCGATGTCGAACACTTCCGTTATCTTATGATTATTATAACATATTCCGCTGATTTTCACAACTTTTATTAATTATTTATCAAGAACACGTGATATTTTCGTTTTATTAATTATTGTTTTCAGGGCAGGTGCGCCGAATCGAGATATGACGAATTGTTACCGTGCGAGACAGCTCTGTTTACAACTGTTCGATTTCCGCTTCGGTGAGACCGGTAATCTGCATAATAAAATCAAGTTTGCAATGTGCCTGCTTCATCAGCTTTGCCGTTTCAAGCTTCGCTAGATACGAGCCTTCGGAAAGGCCTTTCGCTTCGCCTTCTTTCAAGGCAATTTCTCTTTCTTCTTCCCGCTGCACGGCTATGTCGACATCGTAATCATATTCGGCAATTAACATGTTCATCACCTCCCGGCTTTTTCGCTGTAAGTATTCCCGTAAGATGTCGTTTTGTATGCACTCTTTGA
Organism: Treponema sp. SP13; assembly: GCF_050938355.1. NCBI lineage: Bacteria > Pseudomonadati > Spirochaetota > Spirochaetia > Treponematales > Treponemataceae > Treponema > Treponema sp. SP13. The sequence continues at coordinate 53,717 of NZ_JADOVM010000002.1, read as the reverse complement.
TCGCGTTCTGAAAGCCGTTTTCACTGTCGAGTTTCGTGTGTTTCCGTACGGCATCTACGAACAGCGTGTACTCTTTCAGCGGTTTACACGTATGTAAGATTTCACTTCCCTTATTATAATTGATATTCGTCACGCTGACAACGACTTCGAGAGCAGGTTTTTCGGGTATCGTCATAAAGGCATCGGAAAGTCGGAGTGTCGTATTTTCAGTATAATCTTCTTCGCCGTTGTAGAACACGTAGAACTCCGGCGTAGGAATCTTTTTCAACCTGCGGAGATAACGGTCACGGGGATTTTGAATGAGTTCGTAGAGACGGGCTGCGTACTGCAAAAAGCGCAGCGGCATATTGGCGTTTATCGTAGATTGGTGTTCTACCAATACGATGATCTTTCCGTCGACGAGACAGGCGACGTCATTGCGGAAAGCCATATACATCACCTGTTCGAGACGGAGCTGCTTGAGCTCGACAGATGCGTCGAGGTGAGTGCCGTGGAGCGCGTTGTAGAGGGCGAGAAAGTTCGCCTTTGCATTTTTATCTTCGCCGAAGAAATCGACAAAGACCGAATCCTTGTATCGTCGATTATACTTTACCATAAAACCTCCGGGATAACCGCACCGGAAATGGGTACTTAGAAAAGAAGCGCATACTTACATAAAAAAGGCGGAACGCGAGGCAGCGGAACTGCCGCCGAGCCGCTCAGACCGATGGCAAGCAATCTCTTTGTAAAAAGAGATTGCGCAGTCCGATTCCGATTACGGTCTGCCGCGGCGAACGGCAGGGCTGCTGCCGGGAGTGCAGCCGATTTTTTACGTTATACACTATTTTTTAGGAATACAATTTCCGGTGCGGTTATCCTGATAATACTTCAGTAAATATATATCGCGGAAATGTTACGATTTCGGAGTTTTTTGAAGCAATTTTGGAAAAGAAAGCTACGGAACCGCCGTTCGGGGCAGTTACGTTTATTTTCATAAAAACCGCGTAATTTGTTAATTTACGGGCGATATATAGGTGAAGCGATTTTTTGTCCGCACTATCTCAACAATCAAGGATATCCCCATGGAATATACCCATAAACCCGTCGAAGAACTCACCTTTACCGACGACTTTATGTTCGGCACGGTCATGAAAAATAAAGTTATATGCAAAGGTGTACTGGAGCGCCTTTTGCACATCAAAGTCGGCAAAATAGAATATCCCTCCCTGCAAAAAACGATAGCACCGTTTTACGAAAGCAAAGGTATACGCCTCGACGTTTATGTTTCCGACTCGGAGCGTGTCTTCGATATCGAAATACAAACGTCACTTCCGCCTTCTCTTCCCAAGCGCACGCGTTATTACCAAAGCCTTATGGATGTCGATAACCTCTTGCGGGGCCAGAATTATGCGGAATTAAAAGAGAGCTACGTCATCTTTATCTGTACGCAGGATCCCTTCGGAGAGGGCTTACCCGTGTATACGTTTCGCAACGTATGCAGTGAGAATGGCAGTATTATTCTTGATGACAAAAGCGTTAAGGTGTTTTATAATGTAGGTGCCTACGGTAAAGAAGATGAGCCTGAATTGAGCGCCTTATTGCAGTATCTTTGCGAGAGGCGGGCGACGAGCGGTTTTACACAGCGGATTGATGCGCTTGTCGAAAAAGCGAAACGGAACGAAAAGTTCAGGAGCCGGTATATGTCGTTGAATATCAGAGAAGATGACTTACGCATGGCAGGTGAAAAGATCGGCTTTGAGCGGGGCGTTGCTGCGGGAATACGCAGAGGTCGACGCGACGGCATCGCCGCGGGAGCTCATCAAAAAGCACGAGAGACGGCGAAAATTTTATCGGGTATGCAGATGAGTCTTGAAGCGATAGCAAAAGCGACCGGCCTCTCGGAATCGGAAATCAAAAAACTGTAAGAGCTCATAAATCCGAGCAATGCGCAGGATTTATGAGCGTCTCCTATAAAAGAAAAACGGCTTGGCCGTTTTTCTCCTCACGACTTCATAAAGCGATTGCGAGCAGTGCACAGCAATCACGTGCGTCTCCTATGAGAGAAAAACGCTGTAGGCGTTTTTCGCCTCTCGACTTAAAAGAGCAAATCCGAGCAGTGCGCGACTTGCAACGAGCACGGAGCGCGAAGTTCCCCGCGCGACTTGCAACGAGCACGAAGTGCGAAGTTCCCCGCGCAGGATTTGCGAGCATCTCCTATCACATAGTGCGTCGTAAACGTCGTACTATGTGTCCTTATAAGGAATTGCAGTCGGCTTTCATACCTTTTATTACATCCGAAAGGACAAGATATACCCCCGCGCGACTTGCACCGCTAGAGAGAGGCGAGCCACAAAAGCACGTCGCTTTCGACTTCGGCTTTATTGATTTCGTTGAAAAGCTCATGCCTCGCGTCATCGTATTTTTTGACGGTGAGGTTTTTTGCGCCGTTTTTCCGGTAGATCGCACAGAGTTTTTCTACCGTTTTGCCGTAGCCGCCGACGGGATCGGCACTACCGTAGATTATTAAAATCGGTAAATCGGACGGAATTTTTCGTATATTCGCCCTTTTGTGGATTTTTATAAGGCCGTGCGTCAAATCGCAGTAAAAGCTCGCCGTCGGATTAAAACCGCAGTACGGATCGGCGATGTAACGCGCGACGGCGTCTTTATCGCGCGAAAGCCACTCCTGCCCGTTTACCGAATCGGGGATTTTCTTCGTGTACGCGCCGAAAGCCATCTGTTTTAAAAACGGAGACGCGCGTTTTTTCCCTTTGAAAAACGCGATCACGCGTGCAACGATATTGCCGAACGCGGTGAGAACGAAGGCGGGGCCGGCCGTACCGCACAAAATACAGCCGTCGATGAGGCGGGCATAGGTTTCGATAAAAGACTGCGCGACAAAAGAGCCGAACGAGTGTCCGAGCAGCACCGCTTTTTTGCCCGGAAAGTCGGCTTTCGCTTTTTCGAGCACTTCCCGTACGTCTTCGACAGCACGCTCGAATCCGTTTTTGTCCGCGAGCAGTCCGAACATGCCGCCGTGCTTTTCCGCGGCGCGCTCGGCGGTTTTGCCGTGTCCGCGCACATCGTGAGCGTTCAACACAAAACCGTTTTCCGCAAGCACGGTGCCGAACCGCTCGTATCGCTGAGCGTGTTCGACCATGCCGTGAGAAAGCTGCACGATTCCTGTTACTTTACCGTCGGGAACCCAGCGCGTAACAAAGACTTCTTCACCGTCGCTCATCGTTTGAAAAAATTGTTCTCGCTGCATGGCTTTATTATAGTCGAACCGGTAAAAAGAATCGACCGGCGATGCGTTGAAAAAGGGGTGCGTATGCACGGTGCGTTTCCTCTCAAACATCGCTTGCTTTTTCACGGCATATACACGGCATCCCGTCGTTGAAAAGAGCTTCGTTTCACGCTATCATGGATTCCATGCCTGTAACCGTTAAGGCGGAAAAGCTTGTATTCGGCGGTGACTGCATAGCGCACGTAAACGGAAAAGCGGTTTTTATTCCCTATGCCGTCCCGGGCGAAACGCTCGATATTGAAATCATCTCTTCAAAGCGCGATTACGATAAAGCGAAGATCGTAAGCGTCCGTGCACCGTCTCCGCACAGGAGGCCACCCGCATGTGCATATTACGGATTATGCGGCGGCTGCAATATGATGCACATAGACGACGCCTATCAACGGGAAATGCGAAAATCGGTGCTCGCCGACTGCTTTTCACGTGCGGGAATCGATGTGCCGGAAATCGATGTGATTGCGGGAAAAAGCGAAGGTTACCGCGCTCGTTTTTCGCTGCACAACGGCGGGCTCGTCGCACGCGACGGAAAATCGATCGTACCGGTAGCGCGATGCGCCGTCGCGACAGATGAAGTGAACGAGTGGTTCTCGAAAACGCCTTTTGAAAATCGACCGAGCGGCATCATCCGCATATTCGGAGATGCGAACGTCGTAAGCACGGTTTCTAACGGCAAAAAAATCGTTTCGGCGGAATGCCCCAGTCATACGGAAACCGATGAGGCGGTAAAGTCCGCGCAAAGCACGCACGGGAAAAAAATAAAAACACCACCGAAGCGCTTTTCGGGAACGCTCTCGTCTCCCGATACGGCGGTAAAAATCGCGATCGGCGGAAAAGAAATCGGCTTTGATGTGAGGGGCTTTTTTCAATCGAATACGGACGTGCTTGAGCGCGCAATCGGAAAGGTATGCACCTCTCTTTCGGGCAAAAACGCGCTCGATTTGTACGCCGGCTGCGGTACGTTTTCCGTTTTTCTTGCGGATACTTTCGAACACGTAACGCTCGTCGAACACAACCGAGACGCTCTCGTCTTTGCCGAACAGAATACGGCGGGAAAAAATCACGCGAGTTACGGAGTAAGCGGCGCGACATGGGTGCATGATTTTTCCAAAACGGCTCCAATCTTCGACGCCGCCGTCGCGGATCCGCCGAGGAGCGGAATGGAAAAAGAAGTGTGCGAGTGGCTTTGCAAAAGCGATATTCCGCATATACGCTCTCTTTCGTGCGATCCCGCAACGCACGCACGGGATGCGGCAAAACTTATCTGCTCGGGCTACAGCCTTGTATCGCTTACGCTGCTCGATTTTTATCCGAATACGTGCCATATCGAAAGCTTGGCAATCTTTGAAAAACGAACCAAACAAGGTAGACAGAATGCAAAAAACGTCTAAATTTTTATACAACTTAACAATCTTTTTAATGTTTTCAGCCGGAAATGCGATTTTTTCGCAAAGCCGAGCGGTCGAACGCAATTTTGCCACAGAAGAGCCGAACTGGTCGCTTACGCTCAACGGCAAAATCATCGCCCCTCCGCAGGCGACGTCCTACGGTTTTGCAGTCCTCACCGACGGACGCACGGTGTACGCTGCTTCTGACGACGGTACCGTTTTATGGCAACGCCAACTCGGAGGCAGAATCAGCCCCTACCTCACCGTGCTCGACGGCGATTTTCTTTTAACCGTTTTCCGCGGCAATACACTCACGCTTTTAAATCCCGAAGGACTTCCGCTGTGGTCGGTTCGCGTACCCTTTACGCTTGCAGCTTCTCCGTTTATCGGACGGGATGCGCGCATTTTCGTACGCGGAAAAACCGATATCGCGTGCTACGGAATCAAGGGCGTATGTAAATGGCACATCCGAACCGAGGAGCAGGATACGCAGGCGATACAGGAACTCCCCGACGGAAGCGTCGTCGTCCTGCTCGCAAAACCCGACAACGGAAAAACGACGGCGCTGCGCATATCGCCGTTCGGGGAAATCATCGAAAAATTCGCCTTTACCGGTATCGTCGCATCCTGCGTTTCATCCTCTCAAGGCGGTATCCTCGTTACGCTGAAATCGGGGGGAGCGGGTTTGTGTGCGATCGACGGTAAAAACAAAACCTCGACAAAGTGGGCGCTTTCCCGAACGAAAGGCTCCCTTCCGCTTCCCGCAAACGACGGCAGTTTTTTTATCCCTTATTCGTCGACGCGGGCCGCGCTCGTGCAGCCTGCGGGAGGGGACGCCGCCGTTACGTTTTATACACTGTCCGACGGAGAAGCGTCAACGCATTACCGCGTTTCGGGCATCGACGTTTCGCGCATTTCGTACATCAAGCCTTTTTTGCGCGGCATGGCCTTCGCGGACGCAAACAGCGCGGTCTTTTGCACCGAACGCGAAAGCGCCGTGTGGAACGTGCATCTCCCCGACATGAACGGCTCGTCCGATCCGTGGAATTATCTTTTATATACCGAAAGCGGCTACCTCATCATGTGCAAAAAATCGTGGACGATCGCGGGTTTCCGCGTCGTACAGAACGTCGGAGGAGGACAGCTGCAAAGACAGGAACGCGGAAATTACAATGCTTTTTTTACAACGGAAACTCCGCTCTACGATATGTATGAAATCGAAGGAAAGCTCGATACGGGATTGACCGGAACCGAACGCCGCTCGGCGCTCGATAGCGGTATGTACGGTCCGCTCGAAAAAGCGTGGGCGTCGGAATTGAAAAGCGCATGCGAAGCTTACCGTTCGGCACGTACAAGCGTGCAGACGACTACCCGCACAAAGCGTTCGGTTTTTATCGAAGACGTCGCCGGTACCGATGCAATGTTTAAACAGCTTTCCCGCTACGGAACAAGCACCGAAAGCGAAATCATCGCGCGCCTCATCGAAGCCGAAGGGGTCGGCGTACATTTGCCCACGCTCATCGCACAGGCCGGAGAATGCGCGTACGATCCCGCGGGCAGCATGCTCGATTCGCTCGACAAAGCGTTCCGCTCGATTCCTTCTCAAAATACGCGGCTTTTGCAAACCCTGTGCGATACCGTCTTTTCGATATGCCGCTTTATGGGACGGCCCGCTTTTTACCGGCACGGCAAAGACATACTCGCCCGTCTCCTGTACCCGCAGTACGACCCGAAAGTGAGAGCATACGCGGGGCAGACGCTGCAAAAGATCGCCGCGCTCGGAAAAGATCAAGCGGAAAAAAGCAAATGAATTGACGCGGTGCCGATATTTTGTTATTATAGCAGAACCTCGCCCGGATGGTGGAATTGGCAGACACGCTAGCTTCAGGTGCTAGTGAGCCTACGCTCATGGGGGTTCAAGTCCCCCTCCGGGCATATTCGGATTTTTCAGAAAAAATAATTTCTTGACACATTAATCGCAATCAAAAAATATTCGGGACTTGAAGGGTGAAGCGAGCGCCGAGCAAGTGCAGGCGCTTTCTATCGGATATTTCGTTTCACATAACCTTGATTGTGCGCGCCTCTTGTGATATAGTTCGTATATGAAAGTCGCAATCTTTTTCGGCTCGAAATCCGATACGGCAAAAATGGCAAAGGCTGCCGACGTGTTAAAAAACTTCGACGTCGAATACGAAGCGTTTATCATCTCCGCACACCGTGCGGGAAACCTGCTCCGCTCTACGGTCGAAAAAGTCGAACGGGAAGGTGTCGACGTGATCATTGCGGGCGCAGGCCTTGCAGCCGCCCTACCCGGCGTGATCGCGGGTATGACGGTGCTGCCGGTTATCGGTGTGCCTCTTGAAAGCGTATCGGAAGGTTCGAACGGTCTTGCAGGTTTCGACGCGCTCCTTTCCATCGTGCAGATGCCGCCGCAAATTCCGGTCGCGACCGTCGGTATCGGAAACGCGAAAAACGCCGCCTACCTCGCCCTTGAAATCCTTGCATTGAAATATCCCGAAATAAAAACAAAGCTTATCGAATTTCGCAAAAAACTTGCGGAAGAAGCCGCTTTACAAGGCGGCAATGGAGTATCGCTATGAACGAAAACGTCGTTAAAAAAGAGCAGCTTTACGAAGGCAAAGCGAAAAAAATTTTTGCAACTTCAGACCCCGACCTCGTCATCATGGAATACAAAGATTCCGCGACGGCGTTCAACGGCGCAAAAAAAGGCACGATCGAAGACAAGGGCATCATGAACAACGAAATCTCGGCAAAGCTCTACGAGCTGCTCAATTCGTGGGACGTGCCGACGCATTTTATTAAAAAACTTTCCGAACGCGAAGTGCTTTGCAAAAAAGTGAAAATCATTCCGCTCGAAGTGATCGTGCGAAACGTCGCCGCAGGCTCGTTCAGCAAACGGCTCGGCGTAAGCGAAGGCACAGCGCTTAAAACAACGGTTTTTGAAATATCGTACAAGTGCGACGAACTCGACGATCCGCTCATCAACGACTACCACGCAGTCGCTATCGGAGCTGCAACATGGGACGAACTCCACCGCGTCTACGAAATCACGGCTCAAGTCAACACGATCCTCACGCATTTCTTTTTGCGCTGCGGAGTGCGCCTTATCGACTTTAAACTCGAATTCGGCAAGGACAAAGACGGCGCCATATTTCTCGCCGATGAGATTTCGCCGGATACGTGCCGTTTTTGGGACGCAAAGACGAACGAAAAGCTCGACAAAGACCGCTTTCGCCGCGATCTCGGCAATGTCAAAGAAGCCTATGTCGAAATGCTCGATCGCATCGAAAAAGAGCTCTGATTGTTAATTAATAATTTTACGGACGGCGCCGGTATGAATGATTTAACCGATGAAGAAGACGTTCTCCACGACGAATGCGGCGTCGTCGGCGTGTATTTGAACGCCGACCCAATCGATACGTCGGCAATGAGCGCTTCTTCCCTCGCCTACTACGGCATGTATTCGTTGCAGCACCGCGGACAGGAAAGCGCGGGAATTGCCGTGTCGGACGGAAGCGACGTCAAAGTGCATAAGCTTATGGGTCTCGTCGCCGATGTCTTTAAACGCGAAAACCTCGATTCACTTTCGGGACGGATCGCCGTCGCCCACGTCCGCTATGCGACCGCCGGCGGCTGTACGATCGAAAACGCACAGCCCATGGTCTACCGTTTTAAGCTCGGTACCGTCGCCGTTGCGCACAACGGTCAGCTTGTCAATTACGAACAGCTTCGCGAAATGCTCGAAGAAAGCGGTTCGTCGTTCAATTCGACGAGCGATACGGAAGTTATCGTCAAATTCATCGCGAAAAGCTATAAAAAAGGACTCGAACGCGCACTCACCGATACGATTCAGCTTATCAAAGGTTCGTTCGCGCTCTGCGTTATGACGCAGGACTGCCTCATCGGTGCGCGCGATCCGAACGGTATCCGCCCGCTCTGTCTCGGAAAGCTCGCAGGCGGCTGGGTACTCGCAAGCGAAAGCTGCGCGATCGACGCGATGGGAGCCGACTTCGTGCGCGATATCCGTCCCGGCGAAATCGTCATCATCAACGGCGACGGTGTACTCTCGTTCGAGTTCGGCGAAAAGACGTCGAAGCGTTCGTGCATCTTCGAATACGTGTACTTCGCGCGTCCCGATTCGGTACTCGACGAAATCCCCGTGCAGGAAGCGAGGCTTCGCATGGGAGCGATGCTTGCAAAAGAAAATCCCGTATCGGCGGACGTCGTCATCGGTGTGCCCGACAGCGGACTCGGAGCCGCACTCGGCTATTCGCGGGCGGCGGGCATCCCCTATGCGACGGGTATCGTCAAAAATAAATACATCGGCAGATCGTTTATCGCGCCGACGCAAAAAGAGCGGGAAAATACCGTATTCGTCAAACTCAATACGATCAAAAACGAAATAAACGGAAAGCGCGTCATCGTCATAGACGATTCGATCGTGCGCGGTACGACGAGCAGGCGTCTCATTCAAATACTGCGCAAAGCGGGCGCAAAAGAAGTGCACTTTCGCGTTTCAAGTCCGCCGGTAAAATTTCCGTGTTATTTCGGCATCGATACGCCGCGCAGAGCGGAACTCATCTCATCGGCTCACGATGTCGAAACGATACGCAAAGAGATCGGCGCCGATTCGCTCGCGTTTTTGAGTATGGACGGCATGCTCGAAGCGCTTCGTTCGTGCAATCCCGAACAATACGGTTACTGCAAAGGCTGCTTTACCGGCGAATATCCCGTAGCGGTGCCCGGAGAGATCCGAAGCGCACAGCTGCGGTGCTAGTTAAAATTATTAATCAATAATATCGGACTAAATGTGGAGCTGTCCAAAAGTAACCGACTCTTGAGACAGCACTGTTTTCCGGAAGACGGTTTGTAATTATTTCGATAAAGGCGGGGCGATATGGCGAAAACCATCGATTACAAAAAAAGCGGCGTCGACGTCGGCGAAGGATATAAAGCGGTCGACGAATACAAAAAATCGGCGGCGAAAACCGCGATCCCGGGACTTTTGACGGGCATCGGAAGCTTCAACGGCATGTTCGCCGTGCCGAAACATATCAAAGAACCCGTTATGGTAAGCGGTACGGACGGCGTCGGCACAAAACTCGACATCGCCTTTAAGATGAAAAAATACGATACCGTCGGCATCGACTGCGTTGCGATGAGCGTCAACGATATCCTCTGCTCGGGTGTGCCGACGCTTTTTTTTCTCGACTACATCGCCTGCGGTTCGCTCGATGCGAAGATCGCGGGCAAAATCGTAGAAGGAATCGCCGCAGGCTGTAAAGATGCGGGCTGCGCGCTGCTCGGAGGCGAAACCGCCGAAATGCCGGGCTTTTACGACAAGGGCAAATACGACGTCGCGGGTTTCGGCGTCGGCATCGGTGAAAAAAAAAGAGCTTATAAGCGGCAGTAAGATACGAGCGGGAGACGTACTCATCGGTCTTTCGTCGACAGGCGTTCATTCGAACGGTTATTCGCTCGTACGAAAACTCGTTACCGATTTCAGCGAACCTTTTTGTTCGGACGGAAAGCATGATCGAAAAACGATCGGTGATGTACTTTTGACGCCGACGCGCATCTACGTGCGACCGGTTATGGACGTACTCAAAACGTACCGGAGCTCGGTACACGGCATGGTACACATCACGGGCGGCGGCTTTTATGAAAATCTTCCGCGCATGTATCCCCGTGCAAAGGAAAATCAAAAACAGCTCATATCGATTATTAAAAACGGAAGCTGGGACATCCCTCCTGTTTTTGAAGAGCTCGTAAGGCGGGGAGCCGACGAAAAGCGCATGTTCGAAACGTTCAATATGGGAATCGGCTTTGTGCTCGCGGTAAAAAAAAGCGACGCCTGCGCGATCGTCGATCGGTTCAACAAACACGCAAAGCGCTTTTCGGTCAAAGGCATCCCCGATATGAAAGCGTATACGATAGGGCGCGTCGCCGCATCCGAAAAAGAAATCCGCGGAAACGTCAAAGGCAATAAAGCGATGACGCTCTTTGAGGAATGAAATGCTTTCGATCGCAGTTTTCGTTTCGGGAAGCGGCACGAATTTGCAGGCGCTCATCGATTATGAAAAATCCCACGCTTTGTGTCCGTACCGCATCCGTCTTGTCGTAAGCGACAGAAAAGACGCCTATGCGCTCGAACGCGCAAAAAAAGCCGGAATCGCGACGGAGCTCGTAAGCGCATACGCGGTACTCGGAAAAGAAAAAGCGGAAGCCGCATCGCGCGATGAAAAGCGCATCGCCGTTTCGAACGCGGCTCTCGCCGCATGCAAAAAGCACAAAGCGGACGCGATCGTGCTTGCCGGCTGGCTTACGGTTTTATGCGGCCCCATAATCGGCGAGTACGGCGGAAAGATCATCAATCTGCATCCCGCCCTGCTTCCGAAATTCGGAGGGGTGGGTATGTGGGGACGGCGCGTACACGAAGCGGTCATCGCCGAAGGTGAAACGGAAAGCGGCTGCACCGTGCATTTTGTGGATTCGGGCTGCGACACGGGAGCGATCCTCGTGCAAAAAAAAGTGAACGTCATGCCCGGCGATACGGCGGACACATTGTACGCGCGGATAGCGCCGGTCGAACACGACGCGATAGTCGAAGGCGCCTGCCTTCTCGCGGAAAAGCTGCAAGGGAGCGCCGATTAAAACCCGAGCGCTTCTCCGACAAGGACGACTTTGATCCTTCCCGCGGGTTTGCACAAGCGCGTGCGCACGATGTACGAGCAGATGCTGTCGGTGCTTTTGCAGTCGGCGCAGCTTCCCGTCGTTTTGCAGGGCGTGCGTATGTCGAAGCGCTGCGCGTTGACGGGAGCCGCCGTATTGCGCGCGCGGGAAGTCGCGTCTTCGGCGGTCTTTACGACTTTGTTCATGCCGCATGCAACGATGACGCTTTTCGGGCCGAAAGTCATCGCGGCGACGCGGTTACCGTTTCCGTCGACGTTGACGATTTCGCCGTCTTCAGAAATCGCGTTCGCGCCCGTCAAATACGTATCGCATAAAAGAGCGCGCCTCATGATTTCGATTTTTTCTTCCTGCGACTGTGCCGTACTGCGGTCGATGACGCGCCATCCGCCTTTTTTTACGCGATCTATGACGCCGAGCGCTTCCATCGTCACGGAGCCGCCCCAGGACACGACGTCCGTCTTCGGTATGAGCGAGATGATTTTTTCAGCCGCTTCCGCGCATGACGCACAATAATAAGCGTCGAAGTGCCGAAGAGCGAGCGCTTTTATGAGACCTGCCCCGAGTTTTTCGTTTCTGATCCGTTCCGCCTTATCCATAAAATCCTCCGCATAAAAACATATAACGACGCACACACGCCGAGTCAAAGGCGTTGGCCGATACGCTTACGCGTCGATTTCGGAAGCGAGGTGATGTACGATAAAGTTTCTGCGTTCGGGCGTATTTTTTCCCATATAAAACTGCAGCACTTTCGGCACGTTTTTCAGCGATTCGATCGACACCGGAGTCAAATGCATACCGCGGTCTTCACCGTCGCCTTCTTTTCGCGGACGGATAAACTGGCCGAATTCGTTCGGACTGATTTCGCCCAAGCCTTTAAATCGCGTCACTTCCGCGCCGGCTCCGAGCGCTTTCAATTCTTTGTCGCGGGACGCTTCGCTGTAGCAGTAGCGCGTCGTCGTTTTATTGCGCACGCGAAACAGCGGCGTTTCAAGGATGTACACGTGCCCCCGTAAAACGATCTCTTCAAAATACAGCAAAAAATACGTGAGCACGAGGTTTCGAATATGGAAACCGTCGTTATCGGCATCGGTTGCAATGACGATCTTATCGTAACGAAGGTCTTCGATATCTTTTTGAATGCCGAGCGAAAAAGTCAGATTTTTCAGTTCTTCGTTTTCATAGAGCGCCGACTTCCGCCTGCCGTACATATTTTCGGGCTTTCCGCGGAGTGAAAAAATCGCCTGCGTTGCAACGTCGCGGCAGCCGACCATAGAGCCGGTTGCCGAATCGCCTTCCGTTATAAAGATCATCGACTCCGCGCCTTCTTCTCCGTCCTGCACGTGATAACGGCAGTCTTTGAGTTTGGGAATTTTGAGCGTAACGCTCTTTGCCGCTTCGCGGATCTGCTTGTCGGTAACGTTGTTGATTTCGGCGTGCGCTTTTTGATTTTTAATAATTTTTTCTTCGATCGCGCCTGCGACGTCGGGATTGTGACGCAGCCAATCGTCGATCGCGAACTGCGTTTCTTTCATGATCGGCGAGCGCACTTCGACGTTGCCGAGCTTGTTTTTTGTCTGGCTCGTAAACATGGGATTGTCGATGCCGATCTTGAGCGCGACGAAAAGTCCCCCCGCCGCATCGCGTACGTCGTATTCTTTTTTATAAAAGGCGCTGATACCCTTCGTAAAGCCGTCGAGAAAGGACGTTACGTGCGTGCCGCCGTCTTCGGTGCTCTGTCCGTTTACGAACGAATAAACGAATTTGTCGAGGCTGTTCGTATGCGTGAGGACGAATTGAATCGCTTTGCCGTTATACGAAAACATCGGATAGAGCGGCTTGCTCTTTCCCATTTCGTTTAAGAGCAGATCTTCCAATCCTTTTTCGCTTTTATATTCTTTGCCGTTGCAGCTGATGAGGAGCCCCGGATTGAGGTAAGCGTAATTCCACAAACGCTTTTCGACCATGTCCATATTGAACGTGTATGAGCCGAAAATATCTTCGTCGGGAACGAATTCGAGATAGGTGCCGTTTTTGACGCCGTCTTTCGCTTTGCCGAGTTTTTCGCCCGTCTTTTCGCCGTGCGCGTATTCGACGACGGCCATTTTTCCGTCGCGCACCGACGCTGCACGGAAATACGAAGAGAGCGCATTCGTCGCTTTGATGCCGACGCCGTTCATGCCGATTGCCTGCTTGAACACCGTATTGTTGTACTTTGCGCCGGTGTTTACGTTCGACACGCAGTCGTCGAGTTTGCCGAGCGGAATGCCTCGCCCGTAATCGCGGATTTTTACGCGCCCGTCGCGGATATCGATATCGATTCGCTTTCCGAAGCCTTGAGAAAATTCGTCGACCGCATTGTCGATGCCTTCTTTTAATAAAATATAGATGCCGTCGTTTTCGTTCGATCCGTCGCCGAGACTGCCGATATACATGCCGGGCCGGAGCCGTATGTGTTCGAGCCCTTCGAGGTGCAAAATGCTGTCTTCGTCATATATGCCGTTTTTCGGAGTCGGCCGCTTGGCGATGTCGGAAAGTTTTTTTGCAGCCGCCGAATGCGCTCCGCCGGAAGCGGTTTTCGCTGCTTCCCGCGAAGCTCCGGTTGTTGTTCTCGCCGCGTTTTTTTTCGCAGCGCTTGCAGACGATTTATTCGCTTCTTTTACCGCGCTTTTTTTACCGGCGGCGGAAGCCGTTTTTTTCGCTGCCGTTTTCGGCTTTGCGCTCTTCGATTTTACAGATTCGGCGCGCTTTTCTTTCGCTTGAGTTTTTTTTGCCGGAGCAGCTTTCGCTCCGCTTTTCGCAGCGGTTTTTTTTGCGGCCGCCGCAAGCAGTCCGCCTTTTTTTTGAATACCACCCATATAATCAGTATATAGCAATTTTTCGCACGGAGCAAGGAGCAAGCATATCACACAAACCAAACGACAATAAGCAAAAAAGAACCGATGATGTACGGCAGTCGTGAAGTTTTATTCATGGTTTTATCTTCACTTTACGAAGTCGCAATTCCTATTTTCAATTTATATTTACTTACTAATATTTCTTTAATCGCTCCTATTTGTCGAGAACGCTATTACAGCGAATGCCCCGCGTGCTCGCTTTCTACACTCGCTTTCGTACAAACTGGACAAAGGCGTAAAAGCGCGGTACAGTAAAACGCATGACGCGTGACGGCAACAACGGCACATCCGCTTTCATCCTCACAGGACCGGTATGGCGCTCGCTCCTTTCGTTTTTTTTCCCGATTCTGCTCGGCACTTTTTTTCAGCAGCTATACAATACGGTCGATGCCGTTATCGTCGGGCAATTTCTCGGCAAAGCAGCCCTTGCCGCCGTAAGCGGCGGGAGCGGCGTCTACGTCAATCTCCTCGTAGGATTTTTTCTCGGAGTATCGAGCGGCGCAACGATCATAATCTCTCAATTTTACGGCGCCAAACGCAAGCACGAGCTGAGCCGAGCCGTACACACCGCTATGGCGATGTCGATATGGGCGGGCATCTTTATGTCCGTCGCCGGCGTTTTCGCTTCCGCTCCCGCGATGAAAGCGATATCGACGCCGAACGATATCTTTCCGCTTTCGGTAACCTACCTCCGAATCTATTTTATCGGAGCCCTTCCGATGTTTGTCTATAACGTCGGATCGGGTATTTTGCGCGCGCTCGGCGACAGCAAAAGCCCCTTTATCATTCTCGTCGCAGGCTGTATCGCAAACATCTTTCTCGATTTGCTTTTCGTCGCGGTTTTCCGCTTTGGCGTCGCGGGGGCGGCATGGGCGACCGTTATTTCGGAAGTCCTCTGTACGGTTTTGACGCTCGTAAAACTCATGCGGGAACCGAACCGCTACGCCCGCCTCGTCATCGGAAAAATCCGCTTTACGCCGCACCTCCTTTCACGCATGACCTCGATCGGACTTCCGGCCGGCATGCAAGCTTCGCTCTATACCGTTTCAAATTTAATAATTCAATCGAATATCAATTCATTCGGAACGGACGCAGCAGCGGCATGGGCGGCATACGGCAGGCTCGATTCCGTCTTTTGGATGACCGTAAGCTCGTTCGGCATTGCAATCACAACTTTTGCCGGTCAAAACTACGGCGCGCGCAAAATCGATCGTATGAAAAAGGCGACGATACAGGGGCTCGGTATGGCGGGAGGAGCCGCCCTCTTTTATACGCTGATCTTTTATCTTTTCGGACAATATTTCTTTTTGCTCTTTACGCACGACGAAGCGGTAATCGAACAGGGAAAATCGCTGTTGCATTTTTTGCCGCTCTTTTTTATCGCCTACGTTCCGATCGAAATACTTTCCGGCACGATCCGCAGTACGGGCGAAACGTTCAAGCCTATGATCATAACAATGCTCGGCGTATGCGTGCTGCGCGTCGCGTGGATTTTCACAGCCGTTCCGCTGCATAACACGCTTTTAACCGTCGTCGCCTGTTATCCGATCACGTGGACTGCGACCGCGATCGCTTTTTTTATCTACTACGGCAGAGGGAAATGGCTTATCGGCAAGGCACCGGATTAAACGCACCGTCATGCACCGACGGCAGCCGAAAGCTCTTTTGCGTTATTGACGATTTTTTGCGCTCCGTGTTCGGCAAGGAATTCGCTTTCCTTAAAACCCCATGAAACGCTGATGCACGGGATGCCCGCGTTTTTTGCAGTTTCTATATCGACTTCGGAATCGCCGACATACACGCAGTCTTTTTTTTCCGCTCCGATTTTTTTAATAATTTCAAACACCGAATCCGGCGCGGGCTTCGTTTTGATACCGTCTCTCGTTCCGACGGCGGCATCGAAGAGGTGCGGAAAATACGTTTCGGCGAGAATCCGCACGGCTTCATCCGGCTTATTCGAAACGACGGCGGTTTTTATGCCGGACGCACGCAGAGACGCGAGCAGTTCGGGAATGCCGTCATAGGGTTTTGTCGCATCGGCGCAGTGAGCTTTATAACGGGCGGTATAATCGGCGAATACTTTATCGAAAAGGGCATCCGCCGTACCTTCGGGCACTGCGCGCCGAATCAATTTTACCGCACCGTTTCCGACAAAGCGCCGCACTTCTTCGCGCGTCCGCTTCGGAAAACCGTTCGCTTCGAGGGCGTAGTTTACGCTTGATGCCAAATCGTCGAGCGTGTCGAGGATCGTACCGTCCATATCGAAGATAACCGCTTTATAATGCAATCCGCTCATCGCTTTACGCCCCTTATCGCCGTGTTCCGAAATATACCCGCCGCATCCTGCCGCCGAATCACTGTACGACGATATTGACGAGTTTATCCGGAACGACAATCATTTTAATAATTTTTTTGCCTTCGATGTGCTTTACAGCGCTTTCCTCTGCAAGCGCTTTTTTTTCAAGTTCGTCTTTCGGCGTACCGCTTGCCGCTTGAAAGGTTGCGCGGAGTTTTCCGTTTACCATAACGGCTATCGTTTTCGTATCGTCGGCAGAATATTTTTCGTCGATTGCGGGCCACGATTCGTATGCGACCGTCCCGTCGTGACCGAGTTTTTGCCACAGCTCTTCGCCCAAATGCGGCGCATAGCACGAAAGCATTTTGACAAAGCCTTCCCACATGAGTTTCGGCACGACGGAAAGCTTCGACACTTCGTTGATAAAAATCATCATCTGACTGATCGCCGTATTAAACGAAAGGTTTGCCGTATCGTCGCTCACTTTTTTTACCGTTTGCGCATAGGTTTTCCGCGCAGATACAAGAGAAGCGTCGTCGAGTGTGCCGAAGATATCGATATCGCCGATTTCCTTTTCGCTCACGTTCCACACTTTTTCGAGAAAGCGATTTATGCCGACGATGCCCTGCGTATTCCACGGCTTCGACATCGTCAGCGGCCCCATAAACATTTCGTACATGCGCACGCTGTCCGCACCGTAGAGCTTTATCTCCTCGTCGGGATTTACGACGTTTTTCAGCGACTTGCTCATCTTTGCGACGACGCGTTCGAGTTTTTCACCCGTCGCTTTTTCGATATAGACGCCGTCTTTTTCTTCGACCATGTCGGTCGGCACGAGGGTTTTATTTTTGCGCTCGTATGCGAACGACGTGATCATCCCCTGATTGACCAGGCGGCGGAAAGGTTCTTTCGTAGACACGGCTCCGATATCGTAGAGGACTTTGTGCCAAAAGCGCGCGTACAAAAGGTGAAGCACCGCGTGCTCAGCGCCTCCGACATAGAGATCGACCGGCATCCAGTATTTTTCTTTTTCGGGAGCGCAAAAACGTTCGTCGTTGTGCGGGTCGAGATAGCGCAGATAATACCAGCAGCTTCCCGCCCACTGCGGCATCGTGTTCGTTTCGCGTTTCGCTTTTCCGCCGCACTTGGGACAAGTGCAGTTCACCCACTCGTCGATCCCCGCAAGCGGACTTTCCCCCGTACCCGTCGGCTGGTAGGTTTTTACATCGGGCAGCACGAGGGGCAAATCCTTTTCGTCGACGGGAACGACGCCGCAGGCCGGGCAATGCACGAGCGGGATCGGCTCGCCCCAATAGCGCTGACGGCTGAAAATCCAATCGCGCAGTTTGTAATTTACCGCTTCTTTGCCGATGCCCTTTTCGGAAAGCCATGCTATCATGTCTTTGATCGTCTGTTTCGTAGCCGTTCCCGTAAAGGCACCGCTGTTGATCGAATACCCGTCCGCACTCGTGCACGCATCGGCGACGTTGAAGATTTCGGGATGCGCCTCGACAAGTTTTCGATATGCCGCCTCGTCTTTTGCGGCGTTCAATAAAATCGCCTGTCCCGCTTTTTCGTCTCCGCCGCCGAGGGAAGCGACTTCTTCTTTCGACGCGACGACTTTTACGATCGGCAAATCGAATTTTTTCGCAAAGTCCCAGTCGCGCTCGTCGTGCGCGGGAACGGCCATAATCGCACCGGTGCCGTACGAAATAAGTACGTAGTCCGAAATCCAAATCGGAATCTCGCGTCCGTTTACCGGGTCGATCGCATAGCTTCCGGTAAACACACCCGTTTTATCTTTTGCCAAATCGGTGCGTTCAAGGTCTGATTTTTTTGCAGCGCTTTCGACGTATGCGGCGACGGCTTCTTTTTGCTCGTCGGTCGTAAGCTTTGAAACGAGCGGGTGTTCGGGCGCGATAACCATGTACGTCGCTCCGAAAAGCGTGTCCGCCCGCGTCGTGTAAACCTTAAGCTTATCTCCGCTCGCTTTGCCGTCTTTGCCTCTGACGGCGAAATCGACTTCTCCTCCCGTCGATCGTCCGATCCAGTTTTCCTGCATGAGCTTGACGCTTTCAGGCCAATCGAGTTCGTCCAAATCTTCAAGCAGTCTGTCGGCATACGCGGTGATCTTTAAAACCCACTGGCGGATCGTTTTGCGCGTAACGGGAGAACCGCAGCGTTCGCATTTTCCTTCTTTGACTTCTTCGTTTGCGAGCCCCGTCTTGCAGCTCGGACACCAGTTTATCGGAGAATCCGTTTCATAAGCGAGACCGCGCTTGTACAGCTGTAAAAAAATCCACTGCGTCCATTTATAATAAGTTTCTTTGCACGTGATGACGCACCTGTCCCAATCGTAGGAAAACCCGAGCGCTTTGATCTGCTGTGTAAAGTGCTCGATGTTCGCCATCGTTGAAGCCGCCGGATGAGTGCCCGTTTTAATCGCATAGTTTTCGGCGGGTAAACCGAATGCGTCGTAGCCCATCGGATGCAAAACGTTGTATCCATTCATGCGGAGATAGCGGCAGTAGATATCGGTCGCCGTATAGCCTTCCGGGTGTCCGACGTGCAAGCCAGCGCCGCTCGGATACGGAAACATATCGAGAACGTAGCGCCGCTTTTCTTTCGGCACCGATTCGTCTTCCGTCGTTTTGAAGGTTTTATTTTTTTCCCAATATTTTTGCCACTTAGGTTCGATCGATTCAAAAGGATATTTCGACATAGGTACTCCAATCGTTTTGTGCGCACTGCAAATTATTTTCGCGTTTTTCATTATACTTGCACGGAAAGGCAGTGGCAAGACGGAGCGCGAAGATTTCGAGCAGTGCGGAACTTGCAACGAGCGCGGAGCGCGAAGTTCCCCGCGCAGAAATTTCCGCGCGTCTCCCATAAAAGAAAAACGCGATGAGCGTTTTTCGACTCTCGACTTAAAAAAGCAAAATCGGTTCTAAAAATCCGTCGCACCGTTTCCGCAAGCTTCGCACCTCATTGCATTTCCGTGCGTCGCATTTCCGAAACAAATCGATCACGTCTTCCGCAAGCTTCGCATTGCGTTTACGCGCCTCAGTTTTATCAATCGCTGCAGCGCTCTATGCGCTGATCGGAGAGCTTTTCCAAATCCGCACCGTATTTTTTTATCAAAAGAGAAACCTCTCCCCTATCATCATCTCCGCGGACACGGCGTTTTAATATTTCGAGGAACGGGACAAGCACAAAGGCTCTCTCGCGCATTCTCGGGTGCGGGATCGTAAGCGCTTCATCGTCGATTTCCATATCGCCGAAAAGTTCGATATCGATGTCGAGGGAACGAGGTCCAAAGCGCACTTCTTTTTTACGGTTGCGTCCGTACTTCGCTTCAATCTTGTGAATTTCACAAAGAAGATCGTGCGGCATAAGCCCTTCGCGGACGGCGCCGCAGACGACCATATTGTAAAAATCGCTTTGATCGGCGATGTAGAGCGCCTGTGTGCGGTACAGCGAAGAAGCGGCAAACGTAACGAAAAGCGGGCGCAGTTCCGCACAAGCCGCCTTTACGATTTCGATCGGCGGCATGGAGCGGTACGGCATATTCGAGCCGATACCGAGCGTCACTTCATGCAATCAAAAAAGCTCCTCTTCGTTCGCCGAAGACTTTGTTCCCGCCTTTACCCCGTCGCTTTTTTTCACATCGGCGGCAGGGCGAGCATCCGCTTTTTGTGCGGCAGGTTTTGCCGCATCGGATTTTACGTCGGCTTTTCCCACATCGCCCTTTGCCGCGCCGTCTTTCATCTTGAGCGCTTGCCCCGGAAAGAGTTCGGTACGTAATTTTTTTTCAATATTTGCGGCAAAATCTTTATTCGTTTCGAGGAACTGCACTGCGTTTTCTTTACCCTGTCCGATTTTATCTTCTCCCGCCGAATACCACGCGCCTCTCTTTTCGATGAGGCCGTGCTTTACCGCGGAATCGAGGAGGCTCGCCGAAGCGGATACGCCTTTTCCGAAATAGATGTCGAGTTCGACTTTGCGGAACGGAGGCGCGACTTTGTTTTTGACGACTTTTACGCGTACGCGGTTTCCCATCGCCTCTTCGTCGCCCTTCCCTTCGATCGATTCTATGCGGCGGATTTCGAGACGCACCGACGAATAAAATTTAAGCGCATTGCCGCCCGTCGTCGTTTCGGGATTTCCGAACATGATGCCGATCTTCATGCGGATTTGGTTTATAAACACGAGAATCGCATTCGACTTGCCGATGATCGCCGTGAGCTTTCTGAGCGCTTGGCTCATAAGGCGCGCCTGCAAACCCATGTGGCTGTCGCCCATCTCTCCTTCGATTTCCGCCTGCGGAGTTAAGGCCGCGACCGAATCGATAACGATGATATCGACCGCACCGGAGCGTATCAAATCTTCGGCGATCTCAAGCGCCTGTTCTCCCGTATCCGGCTGCGACACCCAGAGGTCGTCGATATTGACGCCGAGGCTTTTCGCATACTGCGGATCGAGGGCGTGCTCCGCGTCGATAAAAGCGGCGATGCCTCCGAGCTTTTGCGCTTCGGCGATCGCATGGAGGGCAAGCGTCGTCTTTCCCGAAGACTCCGGCCCGTACATTTCGATGATGCGCCCGCGCGGATAGCCTCCGATGCCGAGCGCTTCGTCGAGCAAAATCGAACCGGACGGAACCACATCGAAACCCGCAGTGTCCGCTTTCGTGCCGAGCTTCATCAGAGAACCCGCGCCGTATTGCTTTTCGATCTGGAGCCGAGCGGCTTCCAAAGCCTTTAATTTTTCCGACTTATCCGCCGGCTGGTTTACAGCTGCCGTTGCCATTACACACCTTCCTTTATCAATTTTTTTCCGCACCGCTTTCGCACAAAACGGGGCACCGCAAAACTCGGACAGGCTCCAAAAACCGAATCGATTTTTTAGAGCTGCCCTCTATAATATCGCCGAAACTTTGCCATTTTACGCGGAAATCACATAAAAAACTACAGTCTACGGCGTTTCGAGAAAATCCTTTACGTTTTGATACACCGATCTCCCTTCAAGGCTCAGCTTTCCGTTATCGAATACGATCTTTCCGAGCACTTTGACCGGAAGTGCGCTCGCAATTCCCGGATCGGATTGGAATTGTACCGGCACGATGCCGACGACTTTTTCCATCGTTTCGTAGCCGACAAGCAAATCGAAACGGTATGAAGTACCCTGTGTTACGACATTTGAAACGCGCCCCGACCATGAGGCATAGCAGTCTTCGTAGAGCACGGGATTTTTCACCGCATCTTCATACGAGGGATTGTCGGCTATCGTGTCGAAAGTCGGAGGTGAAAGATAGCTCATCAAAACGCGCGCTTTTTGTTTGATTGAAAGCGATGCGTTCGAATGTAAAATCCGGTTGATTTCGATCTGTGCCGCATTGTCGCGATAGGCTTGAAAATACCGCTGAGAACGCGCATAGCTTTCGGTTATCTCTTTGTTCGACAGGATAAACGCATAGGCCGAAGACGCCATATCCTTTTCCTGAGCGTATTTCGTTTCGTCGGAAGAAAGCGCGAGTGCCGATAAGTCCGCCCGCTCCCCCTCGGGAGCGTTTCGCGGAAATCGGATAATGAGCAGCACAAACAGCGCGCCGAGCACGCAGGCCGCCGCAGGAACGGCGATTCCTAAAATTTTTCCGATATTCGCGCCGAGCGGCGGATAAAACCGTTCGATCTTTCCGTTGTCGATCCACCGGCAAATCGTATCGTAATCGCCCTGCGTTCGGATAAATTCAAGCGCTCGCTTTGCGGTTTTATTTTCGGGATCGCCGTCGAGCACTTCCAGATAATACTGCACCGCGCGGTCGGTATTGCCCCTGCGCAAAAAAAGAGCGGCTTGTCCCAAAAGCAAGCCGGTGTCGGTGAGTTTTATCTCGCGCGCCTTTTGATAATACATCGACGCCGTTCCCGCATCCCCCGCATAGAGGCACGCGTTTGCGAGCAAAATATAGTAATCGAAATTGCCTTCGTAAATTTCGCTTCGCCCTTCGAGGAGCTTTATCGCAGACGGAAAATCCCTGCGAGAGAGCATTTTTGAAGCGACATCGAGAACATCGCGCGGCATAGCTTACTGCCGCCTCAGCTGCTCGAGGATCGCGTCGAGTTCCGCATTGAGCGCGTCGAGTTCGTCCGTATTATCATCGTAATCGCTCAATGCCCGGATCCTTTGCAAAAGAGAGTCGACGTATGCTTTGTTGAGTTTCCATTCGGGAACGGCTCTCTCGGACGCGATTTTCGTTTCCGCTTCATCCGGAAGTGTTTTATCAAAAGAAGCGATATACGCCTCTCCTTTGGGCGGATTCCCGTCTGCGGAAAGCGCGATGTAAAAAACGATATTCGCTTCCGCCCCGCTTTCAAGCACCGCTTTCGGCCAA
Source organism: Treponema sp. SP13 (assembly GCF_050938355.1). Lineage (NCBI taxonomy): Bacteria > Pseudomonadati > Spirochaetota > Spirochaetia > Treponematales > Treponemataceae > Treponema > Treponema sp. SP13. Next base: position 30,754 of record NZ_JADOVM010000002.1, on the reverse strand, counting down.
TTTACGGCGAGCGCGGAATTGTTATACGACGTCACGCTGTCGAAAGAACGGGCGGGAACAAAAACCGGACACCACATCGGAAGGGAAAGCACGTCTTTATTGCCGAGCGTCGCCTCTTCGATCTTTGTCGTATCCGCTCCGTACAATAAAAACTGCACGGCCGCTTCCTGCCCCTGCGACAAAATCCAGCGGGATACGCTCATATCGTGAAACTGCGTTTCCGCATTGATCGATTTTATATCAGCCGTCGAAAAATGCCTTTGCGTTTTTTCTCCGAGCACCGTATCGAATACGCCCTTGAGCGCAAAGGTATTCCGCTTTTTCCCCTTATTGATGACGGAAACGCGCACTTTTACGATATCGTCGAAAGGGCTTTCGGGAGACCTTGCAAACGAAAAATCGACCGTTACGTCCGCAATTTTGTACAGCTTATAGACGAGCGTCCCGCCGTCGGGATTCGCTTTCGCCCCCGTTGCGGCTCCGCCGGACGAACTTAAAAGGTATTCTTTTTTTCCGGCAAGAAACGAAAAATACGTCGATGTAAACGCGTCCGCTCCGGAAAAAACCGCCGTTTCGCTTCCGTCTTCTCCGAGCGCGTATATCTGAAATGTCCCTCTCTCGCCCCGAAGTACGAGTTTTACGCTTCCCGAAGATACGGTGACGGTCTTCGCCTGCGGCCCCTCTTTTGCAAAGAGATTTCCGGACATCGATAAAACGAAGCAAACGGCAAAGACGGCGCCTCTCAAAAAAAATCGTCCGTTCACTGTGCGCCCTCCCCCATCAGCGCTTCCACTTCGCGCGCTTTCGCTTTGAGGCGAAGCACGCGCTGGTTCGCTTCGGCTTTTTGAGCGGCAAGTCTGTTTTGCAGATCGGCAAGCTCCGCCTGCAGGCGTTCGTTTTCCGCTGCAAGCGCTTCGTTTTTCTTCTGCAGATCGGCCGCTTTTTTTTCGCTTCCCGAAGAAGTGATGCTCACCGCATCGTACATGTGCAGCTGCTTTTCATAATCTTCTTTTGCCGCCAAATACGCTTCGCCCGTTTTTTTCAGGAGATACAATAATTTTTCTTCGCGCGTACGCTGCGCGATCGCTTCGATGCGATGCTCTGCCGCTTGAGCTTTTGCGTCGGAGGAAAATTCGCGTACGATGCGCTCGTACAGCGGAAGCGCTTCATCGTAATTGTAGCCAGCATAAAAGGATTCGGCGATCCAAAACAGAGACGACGCGTACATTTCGTGATCGGCATGCTGATGACAAAAATCGCTCAAAAGCAAAACCGCTTTTTCGTATTCTCCGAGATAAAAAAACGCCCTCCCTTTTTGATACTGCACGTACGACGCGTATTTCCCATCCGGAAAGCGTCGAAAATAATAATCACAGTCGGCGAGCGCTTCCGTATATGCTCCGGCATACATTTCCGCCGCAATGAGCATATAGCGCGTATCAGCCGTATCGTTTTCGGGATAGGTCGCCGCTTTGCGGAGGGAAATCATCGCCGAATGCCAATCGTTCGATTTAAATGCGTCACAGCCCTGAGCAAGAGCCGCCTGTCCTTCACGGGATGCGGAGAAAACGGCTGCCGCACAAAAAACGAGAGCGGCAAGGACGAACGCAAAACGTTTTACGCTGACGATCATATCGACTCCAAATCGAATTCGCCTTTAAAAAACGCGGAACCCGACACGAGAATGTCGGCACCCGCGCCGATCACGAGAGGCGCCGTCGCTTTATTGACGCCTCCGTCGACGGAAATATCAAATGAAAAATTTTTCGCTTTTTTAATTGCCGAAAGCTCTTCGATTTTGCCCACACACGACGAAATCAACGCTTGTCCGCCGAAGCCGGGATTTACCGTCATGACGAGCACGAGGTCGACGAGGGGCAATATTTCGGAAAGCACGGAAACGGGCGTCGACGGAACGAACGCGATGCCCGCTTTTTTACCGAGCGATTTGATGTGCTCGATGAGCCGATGAACGTGTACCGTCCCTTCGATATGAAAGGTGATCCAGTCGGCGCCGCAATCGGCAAAAGAATCGACTTGAAGCTCGGGATGTTCGACCATGAGGTGTACGTCGAACGGCAACTTCGTATGTTTTCTCAAAGAAGCAATAACCGGCTGCCCGTACGAAATCTGCGGCACGAAGCTTCCGTCCATCACGTCGATGTGCACGGAACCGCTGTGGTTCTGTTCGATAAATTTAAGCGCCGCCTCCAAATGCGCAAAATCGGCGGAAAGCAGCGACGGAGAAAGCCTAACCGTACTCATTTTACCTATTATATCAGAATACGGGCAAACTGTCTATTATCGTTTCGATGTATCGCGGCAGGTGACCGTACCGGAAACTATTTTATAAAACATATATTAAAACGGAAACCCTCAGCCTCTTTCTTTCAGCGCTTCGTATTGCTCCGTTCGCTTCATGAGTTCGGCGTTCACTTTTTCGGCACCGTACGTTTCGACGAGCGTTTTTTCACCCGAATAAAGCGAGCGGCCGAAGCCGAGAGCGCGGCCTTCGATCGTACAGCCGATGCTTTCGAGCATGGTCGGAAACATATCGTAGGGGGCAAAGCGCCGGTTTTTTTGTACGGATTGCGGCGGCGTCAAAACCGAATTGACGATAAGGTCGAGCCAGCGCCGCTCGGCATTTGCGCCTCTAACGGGACTTTCGTCGACAATAAAATTATTGTGCGGAGCGACGAGAAAATTGTGGTCGCCCATGATGACGACGGTCGTATTGTTCCACCACGGCTCGCCTGCCATCCAGCCGATAAGATCGCTCACTTGCTTATCGGCGCAGCGGATAACGTTCATAACCTGCCGTTTATCCGTATCGGGACACAGCGGGCATTTGTAACCGTCGGGAAAATGCGTGTCGACGGTGAGCATACCGAAAAAAAACGGTTCATCGCCCTTTCCCAATTCTTCAAGTTCGCGACGGGCGAGCGGATACAATTTTTGATCCTCGAATCCCCAAAACACTTGATACTGCATGGGAATCAATCCGTGCGCTTTATACCAATGGATATCGTGAATTTCGACGCCGTGATTTTCGAGAAAAATATCGCGATTTTCAAACTGTTTGTCGCTTCCGAAAGCAAAGCGGCAACGGTAGCCGTTTTCGCTTAAAATATCCGTGAGCGCGACGGCGCTTTGAAGACAGCTGAGTTTTCCGTCTTCGGTTTTGGCAAAGGGCGCAAAATACGGAAGCCCGCTGAACTTCGAAATGATGCCGGCGGCTGTCCACGACGTGCCTGCAAGGTTTTCCCCGCCGCCGAGTTTTTCGTTTTGGCTGAAATTGACATTCGCCTTTGCAAGAGCAGTGATGCCGGGGATGAGGTTTTCGCGAAAGAGTCCGCCCTCTTCGATCGACGCAAACGACGACTCGACCGATTCCATAAAGATGACGACGAGATTGCGCTTGGTTTCGGGAAACTCGATGCGTACCGATGCGGGATCGACATAGTGCGTATCGTAAAAATCGGAATGCACCGGAGTTTTATGTACTTCGTATAAAATCTCAGCGTACTTCCACGCGCGGAGCGTTACGACGGTTATCGCGGCGGCCAAAATCACATACGAAATGCCAAACACAAAACACTTATCCGCATCCGCCAAAACGGAACGGAATTTCCGTCCTTTGATTTTTTTATACGCTTTTGCAAGGGCAAAGTTACAGAGCAAAACGAAAACGTATATGCTTCCTGCCGGTACGATGACGCTTTTAAAGTACGATAAAAACGTACCCGAATCGTGTCCTTTCATATTTGCACCGACGACAAAAAACACCGCATAGGCGTTATCCATCGGGTACTGTACGCGAGACCAGCGGAGCGCAAATAATGTTGCAACTGCAAGGATACATAAAACGTGGGCGATAATTAATTTAATTGATATTCTACGCATGAATCACAAATCCGTTGTGCTACTGTAGCAAAAAACGGCGATCTGTACAATAAGGCGCAAATCGATACATTTCACAAGGATTGCAAAAGGCGCTTCTATGCGATATCATATACCGTATGTGGATTTCAACTGTTCTCTCATTTGTATTAAGCGCTTGCTCTTTCCCGTTTATCATAGCCCTATGTAAACGCTATCGGCTCTACGATCCGATAAGCGCTCGGAAAATCCACTCCGGCAATATCCCGCGATTAGGCGGCATCGGTATCGTAAGCGCATATTACATCAGTCTATGCGTCTATTCGCTTATTTTAAAAAGGCTTTCTCTGTTGATCCTTCTTCCGATTTTTATTTCCGGCATCATTATTTTTGCGTTCGGCATACTGGACGATCTTCGCGCTATGCCGCCGGTATATAAACTCATCGCACAGATTATCGCCGCATGCATCGTCATATACGGAGGCTTCGAATACCGGCAAATATTCGGCATCATCTTGCCGCGCTGGATAAGCATACCGTTTACGATCCTTTGGATTATCGGTATAGTCAATGCGTATAACCTCATCGACGGTCTCGACGGTTTGTGCGGGGGGCTTGTTGTCCTTACGACGCTTACGCTTTTTATTCTTTTCCATAAAATAGCAAATCCGATTGCCGGACTATTTTTGCTTATCGCAGCGGCAGTACTCGGTTTTCTGTTATTTAACGAACCGCCTGCAAAAATCTTTATGGGCGACGGAGGGAGTCAATTTTTAGGCTTCATCGTAGCGACAGCTCCGCTGTGCTTTGCTTCGGAACCATTTGAATTCAATAAATTGCTGATAATGTTTGTCCTCATATCGATTCCGATGTTGGACACGATTGCCGCTATTTGGCGGCGCGTTCGCGATCACCGTCCCATCATGACTCCCGACCGCGCGCACTTGCACCACAAATTGCTCAATATCGGTTTTACCGCAAAACAAGCAATGATTACGCTCGTTTCCATTCAAGCGATATTGTGCAGTGCGGTTTGCTTTACGATATACTTAAACAAAACACAGAGCACTGTTTTGCTTTCCATCGCATACGCATTTATGATTTTTTTCTTTTCGATGATTCATTTTATAAATAGGGCGGTCAATAAACGACGACACCCTCGATCCGAATAAAAAAAGCGTACTTTTCGCCGTGCGAGATTTTCCGCTAAAAACCGTACGTGCGATTTGTTTTCGAGGGATTGATGACGAAGTTTCTTATCAACGGAAATTTTTTGTGCCGAAATCTCACCGGCATCGAACGCTTTGCATGGGAAATCTGCGCTCGGCTTGACGCGCTTCTCACTTCATTCGACGACGTATCGATTTTCGTTCCGGCAAATGCAAAGCGCATTCCCGAATACGCGCATATCAAAATTATTAAATCCGATACTGCGCTCAAAAGTTTTCCGCTTTGGGATTTACTTGTGTTCGCAAAAGCGTGCCGAACGCACGGCGCAGCTGCGCTCGATTTTTCAAATACGGCGCCGTTCGGCAAAACCTGCGGCGTCGCGTTTATCCACGATATATATGCAAAAGACTTTCCGAACGATTTTACATCGTTTCGCGATAAGCTCGTCGCCGCCTATTGCCGCTTCCATTACCGGAACATCTGCAAAAATGCGCGCCTCGTCTGTACCGTGTCGCATTTCAGCAAAGAGAGAATTGCAAAAGTCTACGGCGTTTCCGAAAACCGCATCGCCGTCATCGAAAACGGTTGGGAGCATTTTAAGGAAGTGCAATCCGATACGGGCATCTTTACGCGTTTTCCGAAATTAAAAAATAACAATTATTATTTTACGCTCGGCAGTTTGAGCAAGCGAAAAAACCTCGCATGGATAGCATCTCATGCGGCACAGTATAAGGACGAACTTTTCGCAGTCAGCGGAAAAGCGATCAGCGGTCTCGTGCCGCAAGAACTCGAATCGCTGAAAAAACTTTCAAATGTCGTGCTTTTAGGCTATGTATCGGACGGAGAAGTAAAAGCGCTCATGGAAGCGTGCACCGCTTTTATCTTTCCGTCGTATTACGAAGGTTTCGGTATACCGCCGCTCGAAGCGCTTTCGTGCGGTACATGTGTCATCTGCGCAAACTCGGCGAGTCTGCCGGAAATCTATCGAAACTGCGTGCACTATATCGATCCGGAAAACGCTGCCGTCGACCTTCCCTCCCTGCTTGCACAGCCTGTTGCCGCGCCCGATGAAATCCTCGCTGCCTGCACGTATGAAAACGCCGCGAAAAAATTATACGCCGCGCTCAACAGCCTGTAGCCCTATCGACAGGGGTGCTGCAAGACGATAAAAGTCGAATACGAAATTCGCTTTCATTGAAAAATATTTTCCCTTACGCTATACTTTCCGGTATGGCTCATTTTCTCTATACGATTATCATCTATCCGCTCTATCAAATCATAGAATTCGCATTTAAATTTTTCGGCGATGTTTTCAAAAATACCGGTATTTCAGTTATAGGCGTCAGCATGGCCGTTTCGATACTCTGCCTGCCTCTGTACATCGTCGCCGAACGATGGCAGCAGATCGAACGCGATACGGAAAAAGCGCTCGAAGGCGGCGTGAAGCGCATCAAATCGGTTTTTTCGGGTGACGAACAATACATGATGCTTTCGACGTATTACCGACAGCACCGCTATCATCCGCTCATGGCGCTCCGCTCTTCGTTCGGTCTTTTAATTCAAATTCCGTTTTTTATCGCAGCCTACGTTTTTCTTTCAAACCTGTCCGCACTGAGAGGCGAACACTTTTTGTTTATCCGCGACATGGGAGCCGAAGACGCTCTCTTCCGCATCGGAAACTTTCCCGTAAACGTGCTTCCGATCGCGATGACGCTCATCAATATCGTCGCGGGAGCCGTCTATACGAAAGGCTTTAAGCTCAAAGACAAACTGCAGATTTACGGCATGGCGCTCGTGTTTCTCGTTCTCCTGTACAAATCGCCGGCGGGTCTCGTCCTCTACTGGACGATGAACAACGTCTTTTCGCTCGTAAAAAACATCTTCTACAAAATAAAACGCCCGCTCCTTGTCCTGTATGTCATACTGTGCGCCTGTATTTTAGGAGCCGATTATTTTTTGCTATTTAAACATAACGGTTTATTGCATAAACGGATTTTGCTTACCTGCGTGCTTTCGCTGCTGCTTTTTGCGCCGCTTGTCGTAAAATTTTTGCAGCGTCTGCTCGATACCGCGCTTTCCCCGCTCGTCGAAGATAAAAAACTGCGCTTTACGCTTTTTATCGCTTCGGCAGTATCGCTGTGCGTGCTCGCAGGCTTTGTGATCCCTTCCTACGTTATCAATTCCTCAGCCGTGGAATTCGCCGACATCGACGGTTACGGAAGTCCGCTCGCTTTTTTGCTCGAGTCGACGATGCAGATGCTCGGTCTCTGCGTTTTTTGGCCCGTCTGCATCTATTTTTTATTCAGGGCCCGCATACAAACGCTCATCACGCTTTTTTTGACGACGGCGCTCATCGCAGGTATCGTCAACACTTTTTGCTTTTCGGGCGATTACGGAACCTTGTCGCGCCTCATCACTTTTTCGACATCGCTTTCACAGCCGCCGAAATTGTTGATTATTATTAACATCCTTGCGATGCTTGCAGTCATCGCTTTTCCGATCGTCGTCGTTGCGCTCGGACGGCAAAAAATTTTACAAGGCATCGTATCGATCGTCCTCATCGCAGAATGCGCCGTAACGATCTTTCACGCTTTTTCAATACAGAGCGCATACCGATCGTATAAAAAAGATATCGCGCATTCGGTTGAAGAAGCGTCTTCGGTTACACCGGTATTTCACCTGTCGAAAGATAAATTAAACATCGTCACGTTTATGCTCGACAGAGCGGAAAACGCCTACGTCAAACCGATATTCGATGCATACCCAGAATTATACGATCAGTTCGAGGGCTTTACGCTGTACAAAAACACGGTGTCGTATAACGAAGGAACGCTGCTCGGGGCGCCCCCGCTTTACGGCGGTTACGAATACACGCCTTACGAAATGAACAGGCGTGCAGATCAAAAACTCGTCGACAAGCACAACGAAGCGCTGCTCACCGTGCCGCGCATACTCACCGAACAGTCCGATTTTACGGCAACGGTTTCCGATTTGAGCTGGGCGAATTACAGCTGGATTCCCGACATGAGCATCTGCGATCCGTACGAAAAAATCACCGGCATCAACACCGAGCGAAAATACACAAGCCTTTGGATAAAACAAAATTCCGACAAAGTAAAACCGAATATCACGAGCACCGCTCTCAAACGCAATCTCGTGTGGTTCAGCTTGTTTAAAACGGTTCCCGTCGTCATGAGAGACAGCGTGTACGACGACGGATCGTGGTGGTCGTCGGACAGCCGGACAAACGATAATACGGAATTCATCGATTACTATTCGGGACTCGCTTTTTTGCCCGAACTCACCGATTTTACCGCCGATACGAATATGTACTGCATGATCGTAAACGAAACGACGCACTCCAATCAAACGCTGCAGGCACCGGACTTTACGCCTGCGGCAAAAGTAACCGACAGAGGCCCCGAAGCCATCGCGGATTTCGGCGGCATCGGCGGAAATGTCGCTGCTTTGAAATTGCTCGGAAAATGGTTCGACTATTTAAAAGCGAACGGCTGCTACGACAATACGCGCATCATCCTCGTAGCCGATCACGGTATCGGAACGTCGGACGGCAAGAAGCTCGACTTTCCCTCAGACTGGCCGATGTCGTACAACCCCGACCACCTCCACCCGCTTTTGCTCGTAAAGGATTTCAACGCTTCGGGAACTTTGACGATCAATCATGATTTTATGACGAACGCCGACGTGCCGTCGATCGCGTTGAAAGATATCGTAAAAGATCCGATCAATCCCTTTACAAAAAAACCGATCGTCCCGATTTCGCAAAACGAAAAAAAAGCGTCCGGCGTCGTACTGACGCATAACTGGCAGCCGGGCGCAAATTTGATCAATAAATTCCGCGTACCCGATGCGGACTGGTATACGATTTCAAAGGATATGTTCGACGCTGCAAACTGGGAGCAGGGCGTTCACTGATCGAAAAAATCACCTTTAGCGATTTTTTCGGGATTTCGACGAGTTGTAAGTCGCTGTGTACGCGAGTTACAACATCGTATAGGTGCACGAAAGAGAGAGCTCGACGCCGTGTGCAAAGGAGCCGCTCACGTTTTTATTGTTAAAAACAAAGGTATACGAAGTTTGCGCACCGAATTGAAAATGATTATTTAAAATATAGTTTCCTTTTAGGGTAATGCAGTTCGTATATTGCACGATCCCCGTAAGGCGGTGGGTGCGTGCGAGCGAAGCGGCATCGGAAGCGGAAAGCCCCTGTGTGCCGCCCGTTTTTTTATATATCTTATACAGCACGGACGGATAATAGCTGTAATATTTTTTACCGTCTATCTCGATTTCGTTGCCGAAGAGGCCGAACGAGTTCGTACCGTGCGCGACGAAGAGGTATTCGAAATCCGCCGACCATTTGCCCGGCTGCACGTAGCCGACTCTCGCCTGCGCTCCGATACAGTCCGGGCCGAACGGAGTGCCGATCCACGAACAAATCGGCGTATTGCCCTTGCTCTGCATATTAAAGCGCTCGCGGTACAGCGACCATTCGGCGCCCTGCTTGACGTAGCAAAACGGCGTCGTATAAACGGCTTCCGTCGTCGCGATCCAATAGCCGCCCCTGCTTTCGGGAAAGGTCAGCTCTACGCCGAGCTGCACGCCGAAACTGTCGGGAAGGGTTTTTCCGGTCTCGGACTCCAATTCGATCGCCGACTGTATTTCGTTTTGCGCATACAATCCGTATATACGCACGTTTTTACACGGCACGATATCGAAATCGATTCCCATATATGCGCAGACGTACGCTTCACCGTAATACGGCTCTTCTTCTTTGCCGATATATTCCGTCCACGCGCCGAACGAATGCATGATCATAAGCGGATTTAAAAAACGGAACTCAAAGGGACGGGCGACGAGCGTTCCTTCGATAACACCGGCGCGTATCCATTTGAACGGAGAAGCTTCGATCCTGTGCGTATATAAAAATTTATCCCGCGCGATTTCGACGACGTTCATGCCGTATCTGATGTGCGGCGAATAGAGGTTGAGCTGTACGTAGGCATCAGTCTCGAATGTCGAATTATAGATGATGCTGCCGGTCTGCGTTTTTCCGATGCGCATCCCCTGATGAGCGATATTGACATTGACGCCCCATTTGTTAAAATACGCACCCGCGCTTCCGTAAGCGTTGCGCGGCCACAAAAAATCGAAGTCGTGAAAATCGTACGGCAGATTCGTAACGTTTCCGTCGTTCGACATTCCCCAAAAGCTCTTGGCAAAGCACGGATCCGTTTCAATGACGAAGGCGTCTGCGAACGTAAGATAAAGCGGAACCGTGACAAAGGGGTCTGCGGCATCGCTTCCGATAAACGACGATGCGGCACCGTAGGGTTTCGGTCCCGCGTGTCCGGTATAATCGGTCGCAAACGTCCAATCGATATCGCCCGAGCTTTTGTACATGAGAGACGGTTTTGCGATCAGATTGAAACCGAAAGCAACGTCTCCGTATTTCAGCGAAAACGCATCGCGCTTCAAAAAACGCTGCACTTTTTCATAGAGTTTTTTTCCCGATGTCGAAAGAGCGTCTTCATCGATATCGGCCATATACATTTTGATTTCCGCAGCTGAAAGGGGCGCGTTGTCCGCAAGGGATGTTCTTCCCGATTCCGAGTTGAGCATATACAGGGCGTCGTATATCCAGTGCTCCGACGGAATGAGCTGCTGAGAACTGTGGATTTGCGCAAAACAAAAATGCGAAATCGATAAGAGAACGCACAGCGTGCAGATTTTTTTTACGCTTGTCATATCGTTATTATTTCTTTCCTTAGCCTTTTCGTCTTCGGAAAAAAGGTCGACGAACACCGAGTCTTTATATTTTCTGTTTGCCGTATCCATAACTACGCCCTACACTCAGAATGTGTCATTCTCAAATGCTTTCCACTTCTTCTTTGGTAAGGCCGGTGGCCTGCATTATCTTTTGAACGGAATCGCCGAGCTGTTTTAGTATCTTTGCTGTTTCAAGAGCTTTTTGGTACGAGCCGTCGGAAAAGCCTTGCCGGATACCTTGTTGTATGCCTTGCTGTATTCCCTCTTCCCGAGCGTCCATTTCAAATGCCGACATTATGCGGTATTCCTGCCGTGCCTGTTCGTTATGTTTTACTGCCTGTATCATCGTTTCTATCCTCCCTGTGTATTCCGTGTTTGTTTTACCTGTTTTCAAGTATTCCAAAAAAGCTTTTAGCTCCGTGTCTTCGGCTTGTCTAAACGCTTGTGCATTGATTATAACTTTCTTTGCCCCGTCCTGTAAGAGCGTTTGCCTGTCTTCAAGGCAAATGTTTTCGAACGTGTAAAGGGGTTTGCCTTTTCCTATCGCGTCAAACAAACAGACGAAAATAATGTAGAAAACATAAAGTCATCGGCAATCGTCAGTTCGTCAAAACTTTTACGCACTTTTTAACCCTCTATGTATATTATACCACAGGTTAAAGGATTTTAAAAGTGACCGATGTCTTTTCAATGGGTAATGGGTAATGGGTAATGTGCAATTACCCATTACCCATCATCAATTACCTTAAATGTCTACCCAGCTTCCGCCTGTATCTTGCTTTCGTACCATCCAGTTCTTCCCCTTTGCACCTTCAAAGGCTGCATTCAGTTCGGGCGGATTGGTTAAGTCCTTGCAGTTGCCTTCGTTAAAGCCCGCAAACTCAGTGTAAAGAATAGCCTCTCCATCATCGCCTGCACTACGAGCCGGCAATGCATTCAATATCTTTGTCATCGCTTGGGCATTAAGCTTGTTTCTATAACAGTCAAGCCTTTTCAAGGCAGTACAGCCTTGCATTCCAAGCTCGGTGAGCTGATTGTCGTAGCAGAAAAGACTTTGCAATGCAGTTAAGCCTTGTACGTCGAGCTTGGTGAGCTGATTGCCCCCACAGTCAAGCCCTTGCAAAGAGGTTAAACCTTGCACGTTAAGCTCAGTGAGCTTATTGTTGCAACAGAGCAGATCGGTGATTTTGCCTTTAAGGACAACCTTTGTGCCTGTTGCGGTTAGTCTGGCTTCTGTGTCGCTTTTGAGCGTTGTCTCGTTGCAGCCTTCCACCTTAATGGCAGAACCGTCCGAAGTTATTGCCGTGACATCGATGTAGAGTCGGTTGGGGTCAAGTGTGAGTACAGCAACGCCTTCGATAGTTGGCTTTCCGCCCTCTCCTCCGCTTGTTTGGTTGCAAGCAGTGAAGAATATTGCAAGCGTTAGCGTTGTGGCTGCGAAGAGTGCCACGACTCCCAACTTCTTGAAGGTACTGGGTGCCTTTCTGTTGTTTGTAAACTTTGTCATACATACCCCCTTTATGGGAATAAATCCCTTGTAATTTTATTTAGAGGCGTTGCCCCTAAGCGACGTGAAAAGGTGGGGAGAGGTCTTAGGAGGACTGCTGTATTATACGCTCTCTCATAGCTTAAGTATAGGGCATATAATAAAAATTGACAAGAGCGAGCAAATCCGAGCAGTGCGCAACTTGCAACGAGCGCAGAGCGCGAAGTTCCCCGCGCAGGATTTGCGAGCGTCTCTGACAAAAGAAAAACGGCTTGGCCGTTTTTCGACTCACGACTTATTCGAGCGATTTTAAAAATAACGCTTTACGTACAGTTTCCAATCGCTTGTCGTTTGAAAGACGTCGGACCCCTTGTTATAAAAGCCGAATTTTTGATACAAAAAAAACGACAGTCCCGCATAATAATTTTTATACACGCAGTGTTCGTAGGCTGCGTTTCCGTACCAGATGAGATTGCAGCCCGAAGAACCTTCGGGAGGAGCGGAACCGGGTATCGTATAAAACGCACTGAACGCTCCGTCGAGAAAAAAAGTTCCCGCCCAAGGGTTCGCCGCTTTAAATCCCGCCTTTGCGTTTCCGCCGATTCCCAAATCGTAGAGGCGCTGTTCGCTTCCGTCGTATTTCGATTTTCGCTTGTTCGCTTTGAGATTAAAATAATAATCCGACGCGCCCAAGTACGTTGCGCCTATGCCGCTTTTCCACTCGATCGTCCACTTGTGCGGCAAAGCGTGTCTTTGACGAACCGAAAAACCGAACGAATTGTTTTGATAATTCAAATCCGTCGCCATGATAAAATCGTACGAAAGATCGAGGGCGAGCGTCGTCGCAACGGCATCGTTCGCTTCAAAAACCCACGAGCGCAAAAAGCCGTCTGCAAATATTTTTATGTCGTAATAATTTCCGTCAAAACTCGCATCGGTCGAAAGCGTAAACCGTTCGAACGGCTTTTTTACGTCGCGCACGTATGGGTTTCCGTATAAGATGTCGAAACCGATTCCGCCGGAGACTGCATTGCGGTAGCCGTCGTCTTTATAAGCTTTATCGGAAAAACCGAACGCGCTGTCGATGTGATCGATTGAAAGGCGCAGTGAAAACGCTTCGATCCCGCCTTCCTCTCTCGGCGCTTTTTCTCCGGTGAGAAGCCGGTTGAAAGCGGCTTGCGGGCTTGCGATCCATGAAAGATAGGGATACTTATCGTCGAGCGAAAGGTAGATGCGATGGAACATTTCGCCCAAAAAGCTTCCGCCGATCGGAGTATGGATAAAGTCGTTGAACGATGGCGGCTCGTTTTCCATCGTATATTCCCACATGAGCGAGCCGAAGGCCGCAAACGCAAACGATTGCCAAAAATTAAAACCGTTCGCTCTGCCTGCCGCAAAATAAATCGATCCCTGATACGGATGGCCGATTTGATTTATTTCGAATTCGTCCTGATCCCACACCCACGGATGCGTGATATTGTGTCCCATCGTAGCAAGAGAAATATCCGCGAATTCCGATCGCGTGACAATTCGATTAAATGTCGTCACGAAGATATTGAATGAAAAGACTTCGCCTGCGGCGATCGCGCCGTGCCGAAAATCGGCTTCAGTAAATTCCGCCTTTCCGAAATCGCTTTCAGCCTTTTCGGTAAAATCGATCGTTTGGGCTTCAACGACATCGCCTGCATTTTCTTGCGCGTAAAGAGCCGCACAAACGCACAATAAAAGTACACAAGCCGCAAGCCGTATCGTTTTTTTCATAGAACCGCCTTTCCGTACAGCCGTACGTTGTTTGAAATAAATTCGACGTGCGGAACATCTCCGTAGAGATTCCATTTGTGATATATAAAATCCGCACCTCCGATCGAAAAATTTTTCCAAAGCGCATGTTCGTAGCGTATGTCGGCATACTGCACAAAGAGCGCTCCTCCGTATCCGCTTTTTCCGTCCGGCAATTTAAATAAAAAATCACCGTTTACCGATGCTTGGAATATACCGAATCGCCTGTTTTCGATCGTTATTCCGAGTCTGGCATACGCGCCGGTATAATAATCGTAAGTCCGCTTCGAATCTTTTTTATAATTTGTCAGTTTTTTCATATAATAATTATTTTCAGTCGCATTGATGATATCCCATCCGGCAAAGGCTTCCCACTTGAAACTCCACTTTTCATCGACAGACGCTATGAGCTGCTTGATTCCCGCGCCGCCTGCGGCCGTCGCGTAGTGTGTATCGGATGCGAAAATGACATTGTAGACCGCTTCGACGCCGAAAGTCGACTTCGAGCGTCCTTCGGCCAATATCGGAATCGAATACAAAAGCCCGTTCGCAAAAACTCTCAAACAGTATGAGTCGATAAATCCCGCAATCGAAAGATCGAGCGTAAACTGATCGAGGGGAGCTTCGGTTTTGTGAGCATAAGGATCGCCGTAGACGGCCTTTATGCCGCTTGCAAAAACGGGGACATCGATGCCGCCCGCATTATCGTAGGTATCGGAAAATTTAATAAAATTCGAAAAAAGATCGACACCGAAAAAGAGTTCGAGCGATTCAACTCCTCCGGACACTTCGGGAGCTTTCGTTCCCGTTACAAAGCGGTTGAACGCATCCTGAGGGCTTATAAACCACGAAAGCGGTTTGAGCCGTCCCTTCGTCGACAAAAACAGACGATGCAGCATCTCTCCGTAAAGCGCTCCCGCAAAGGGCGTTACGATCATATCGTTGATCGAAGGCAGGCTCGTTTCCATAAACAGTTCCCAAA
This sequence comes from Treponema sp. SP13, assembly GCF_050938355.1. Lineage (NCBI taxonomy): Bacteria > Pseudomonadati > Spirochaetota > Spirochaetia > Treponematales > Treponemataceae > Treponema > Treponema sp. SP13. The sequence continues at coordinate 15,671 of NZ_JADOVM010000002.1, read as the reverse complement.
AGAGAGAGCCGCCGGCCGAAAACAAAAAACTTTGATAAAAATTAAAACCGTTTGCTCTTCCCGCGTTGAAGTAGAGAGAGCCGGCATAGGGGTGCGCAAATTGATTGACGGCAAAAGAGCTTTGATCGAACTCCCACTCGCCGCTTGAAAGATGCTTCCACATAAACGACGGATTCGTCTTCGCAAAATCCGCATTGAGTACGATGCTGTCGAATGCGTTTACGGCGAAGTTTACGCCGAGTATTTCCGTCGATGCGATAAAAAAGCCGCGCAGCCCGGGCTTTGCAAAGACGACACTGTTTTCGGTTTCGATGTCCGCTTTACCCTCTTCCGTGCGGCACGGTACAGAAAGTATGCAAAAAAGCAATAAAAAGACGCAGACGAATTTCATAAATACGGCTGTACTGTATCATAAAAAACGTTCTCTGTAAATGACGGATATTTTATTGATTGAAACGGCGATCCGTGATAAAATGATATTTATACGTACAAAAAAGTTTTTATCTTTTCGATTCAGGTCGACGCTTCGCCGTCCCCTATGCCGTATTCCTGCAGTTTTCGATGCAGCGTTTTCCGGCCTATGCCGAGAATGTCGGCCGTTTTGCTTTTGTTTCCCTTGTTCGCGGCGAGGTTTTCGCAGATGATCGCTTTTTCGGCATCGTCGAGCGTCGTACCGACCGGTATCGTAATCGAAGGCGTGTCTTTCGATGCGCTCACCGTCGGCGGTAAATCTTCCGGAGTGATTTCGTTTCCGCCGCACATAACGACAGCGCTTTCGATGCAGTTGCGGAGCTCTCGGATATTGCCCGGCCAATCGTACTTGTACAGGAGGGCACGCGCACGGTTATCGATGCCCGTAACGTCTTTGCCGTTTTCCTTTGCATATTCTTTTAAAAACGCATTCAATAAAAGCGGAATATCGTCACGTCGTTCGCGAAGCGGAGGCACGGCGATGTGTACGACGTTGAGCCGGTAATACAAATCTTCACGAAATCTTCCCTCTTTTACTTCTTTTTCCATATCGCGGTTCGTCGCAGCGATGACGCGCACGTCGATGTCGATCGTTTTTTCTCCGCCGACACGGATGATTTTATGATCCTGTAGCACGCGCAAAAGCTTTACCTGCACGCTCGCGTTGACTTCGCCGATTTCGTCGAGAAAAATCGTGCTTTCGTGCGCGAGTTCGAAACGCCCCTTTTGCATTTTTTCGGCTCCGGTGTACGCGCCTTTTTCGTGACCGAACAGTTCGCTTTCGAGCAGCGTTTCGCTCAAAGCCGCGCAGTGCACTTTTATCATTTCGTGAGCGCTTCTCGGAGAAAGATTGTGGATCGCATCGGCGACGAGTTCTTTTCCCACGCCGCTTTCTCCCGTTATCAAAACGGACGCTTTCGTCGGAGCGACCTTTTTGATAAGCGTAAATACTTTTTGCATCTCAGCACTTTTGCCGATCATATTGTCGAGCGTATGGGCGCTTGAAACTTCGGCTTTCAGCTGCGTGTGCTGCAGCGAAAGCTCTCTCCGTTCGAGAGCGCGCTTGACAAGCATGGAAAGCCGGTCGAGGTTGAGCGGCTTTGTTAAAAAATCGTAAGCGCCGTTTCTCATCGCATCGACGGCCGCATCGATACTTCCGTGTCCCGTAAGCACGATGACCGGTATGCCGGGCGTTTCCGTCGTCACGCGGCGGAGCACTTCTTCGCCTGAAATACCGTCCATGCGGAGATCGGTGATAACCAAATCGATGTCGCCCTTTGCGATACAGTCGAGCCCTTCTTTTCCGTTTGCCGCTAGTCGCACTTCATAGCCTTCCATTTCGAAAGCGGCACCGAGCCCTTCGCGGATATTCTTTTCATCGTCGATGATAAGGATCGTGAATTTCATTTTTTCGCCATCTTGTCCGCAATCTTTGCCGAATCGTCTTCGATCCGCTGCGTTTTATGTTCGCCGAGCAATTTTCTGTCCGTCTGCGGCACGGGCAGCGTTATCGTAAAAACGGTACCTTCGCCCGCGACGGATGAAACTTGAATATCGCCTGAAAATTCCTTAATAATTTTATACGCAATCGTCATGCCGAGCCCCGTCCCCTTCGCTTTCGTCGTAAAATAGGGTTCGAAGATATGAGAAGCGGTTTCTTCGCTCATGCCGATTCCGTTGTCCGAAATCGTTATGATGTAAGCGTCGTCCTTTACAAAGGTTTCGACGGCGAAGAGTCCCGGACATTGAGCATCCGATCTTGCCGCCGTGCAGTCGGAATATTTTTCCTGTATCGCCGAAAGAGCGTTTTGCGCCATATTGATAAACACGTCTTTAAAAAGTTTTTCGTCGATAAGAAGGCGCACCGTTTTTTCGCTTACGCGCACACTGACCGTAATGCAGCTGTCGTGAAATTCCGGCGCGATAAAAGCGGCCGTCTCTTTAATAAGCTTTCCGATATCGACGAGCTCGAGCTTTGCGTTCACTGGACGGACGGCCATGAGAAAGTCCATCACTTTTTTATTGAGGTTGTCGATTTCTTCGTTTACGGTATCGAGATGCGCTTCGAGAAATTTTTTATCGGGCAGCATGCCGCTTCCCTCTCTCGCTTTTTTTACCGCTTTTTGCACGAGCTGTACGTGAATGCCGATGGCGCCGAGCGGATTTTTGATTTCGTGCGCCATGCCCGCCGCAAGGTTCGTCAAGCCCGCAAGATTTTCCATGCGGCGAAGCAGTATTTCCCGATTGCGTTTTTCGGTGATATCGCGCACGGTAACGATGGAGCCGGATACTTCTCTCTTTTTAACAAGTGGCAAAACCGTAAGCGTTATAAAGCGCACGCTGCCGCCTGCCGTCTCGGTCGTAAATTCGTCGGAAACGTTCGATCGGTTGTGTTCTCTGCAGTCATTTAAAAAATCGGCGATTTCGGCGTTGTCGACGAGGCGCGGGAGCGGAATGCTTTCCGCTTTCGGATCGTCGGGGCGGATCGAAAAGGGTACATAGCGTTCGGCCGCTTTATTCGTCAAAATCAATTTCCAATCTTTATCGACGATGACGAGCCCCGTCGAAAGAGACTCCAAAACCGAATCGAAAATTTCGTTTTCGCTGCATACGTCTTTTAGGAATTCTTTTACCTGCTCGGAAGGAAGCTTTGCGATTTTTTCGCTGACGCGCCTGAAATAATCACTCATAGGCGGCCTTAAAGACGAAATCGTGCGTTTTATTGATTTTAAAAAACGTCCGAGTGAGGTTTTCCAATGCGGCAAGTGGAGACTCGTTGTAGACGGAAAGGGAGAGCCAACACTCCCTGAGAGATGCCATACATTCGGCAGAACTTTCGGCGCCCGAAGCGCTTTTTGCAAGCGGTCTCTGCGCACGCGCGATGCCGTCGAGGAAGATGCGGAACATGAGGCGCGGTTCGAATGAAGCGCAGTCTTTTAATATCTTTGCGCAGTCGGGAATCGCGTTCGATGCAACGCTCTTAAAAAAAGACGCCGCGCAGTCTCTGATTTTTTCAGGAGCGACGGGAAGAAAAGTTTCAAAATATTCGCCGAGAGTTCCGTTCCACGCATCGTCGTGAAAAATACGGCGCACGACTTCAAGCTGTTCGGATTCCGTCCGCTCGCGGAATCGATACGGTCTTACACGGGAAAGGATCGTCGCCATGACGGACGAACGTTTTTCCGTCGTCAAAATAAAAACCGCGTCTTCCGGCGGCTCTTCGAGAATTTTCAACAGCGCGTTCCGCGCGCTTTCGTTCATGCGCTCGGCATTTTCCAAAACGACCGTTTTTTTTCCTGCGGACGATTTTATATGCGCCCATGCGGAGACGGCGCGTATGTGTTTGATCGGAATCGCGTCCGGCAAAAAATCGGATTCGAGTTTTCGGCACAGTTTTTGTATTTCTCCGCACGTCTTTTCAAGCGTTTCGGCGTCCGGCAATTCGTGCGGAAAATCGATCGTTTCCATGTATTCGTCTATGGAAGCGATGAGGGGCGCGATCTTCGAAAGCTTGTCGTCGTCCTGCAGCACGACGGGATTAAATCGCATAATCAATTTTCTCACACTGCGCAAAAAAAGATAGCGGGCGCTTCGTTCATAGGGCGCGCTCTTTTTGTGCGCCGAAAGAAAAACCGCAAGACACGAAGCGATTTCAAGCGTGCAGTCGCGCGGGCCTGCGAGTATCGTATTTTGATGGACGAGGGCTTTATGACGGAGACACGAAGGACAAGTACATTGCCACGCGCCTTTTTCTTCTCCCGTGCACGAAAGAACGCGGGCACACTCAAGCGCGCACGAAAGTTTTCCCGAAGAGGCGGGGCCGTAAAAAAGAAGGGCGCCCGGAAGGGACGATGAACGTATGTCGTTTTCAAGAAGCGAAGATACTTCCTGTCGGATAATGTTTTCAAACATCAGGCAGGCAGCTCCTGAAGCTTCGTTTCCGAAACTCTGATAACGCCGTCGAGCAGACGGTAAAAAATACTCGAATCGAAGAGCGGGCGGGTGTCGAACCACGGCTGCACTTTGAGTGCGACGATGATGAGGGAGATGACTGCGAGCCCTTCGACGATGCCGAACACAAATCCGAGCGCACGGTCGAGTCCCTGCAAAATCTCTCCCGAAAAGATACGGCTGACGATTTCCTGAACGATCTTTACGACGAGGAATGCGATGATAAAAATCAATAAAAATGAAACGACTTTTGCCAAAAGCGCGTTAGGGATGCCGTCGCGGACAAAGGGTTCGAGAAGCGGCGTACACAAAACCGCAGCGACGATGCCTGCGACAAAGGCTGCTTTATCGAAAAATTCTTTTATCAAACCGCGGGAAGCCGCCGTTATGACAAAAAAAAGCAAAATCAATAAAAAAACGATATCGACCGGCGCATAGGAATACGGCATCGCTCATGATCCTCCGAATATCGCAGTATACACGATTTCGGCAATCTTTTCACTAGGTTTTCCGCATCCGACAAGAGCGGCGCAGTTTTCGCTCATGAGACGCCGTTCTTCGTTCGACAAAAGTTTTTCAAGCGCACGCAAAAGTTCTTCCGAATTCGCCTTTTCCCGAGAAAGTACGACCGCCGCTCCCCTCTCCTCAAAATAGCGCGCGTTGTCTTCCTGATCGCCTCTCGTACCCGAGCCCGTAAGCGGGATGAGCACGAGCGGCTTTTTTAAAACGGCGCATTCCCAAATCGAATTCGCTCCCGCGCGCGAAAGCACGATATCGCTTGCAGCGATGACGTCGCTCATTTCGGAATACAAAAACGGATACTGCGCGTAGTCCGCGTGCCGGACAGTATCGGCGTTTTTTACTCCCGTCTGATGTACGACGAAAAATGACGCGCACAAGCGGTCGAGATTTTTTCTGACAAGTTCGTTTATCTGTACGGCTCCGGAACTTCCGCCGAGTACGAGGAGAACGGGTTTTGTATTGCCGGAACTATTTAAAAACGCGCGGCCGCGTTCGGGAGAGGCGCGGTAAAAAGCTTCCCGGACGGGATTCCCCGTTACGATTATCTTTTTGCGGTATGCCGTCTTAAAAAATTTTTCGGTTTCTTTATACGACACGAGGATGCGCTTTGCCGCGATGCTGTTGATTTTCGTCGCAAGCCCCGGCGTAAAATCGCATTCGTGCGTATACACGGGAATGCCGAGCAGCTTTGCAGCCGCGCACGGCGGAACGCTCACAAAACCGCCTTTGGAAAAGAGGACGGCGGGTTTTAATTTTATTAAAATCGCAAGAGATGCAAAAAATCCTCCGACGATTTTAAACATATCGGAAACGGTTTTCAGAGAAAAATAGCGGCGAAGTTTTCCCGCAGGAATTCCGTAAAACGCGTCCGCACTTTTCCGCCCCGCTTCGTCGACGTTTTTTTCGACGACAGTTTTATCCATGCCGGAAGAAGATCCGATCCAGCAGATGGTAAGGGCAGCTCCTCGCGCCGTAGCCTTTTTGCGCAGTTCGTCTGCGACTGCAAGTCCCGGATAGATGTGTCCGCCTGTGCCGCCGCCCGTAAATACCGCTGTGATCGATGTATCGTTTTTCATATAGTTTAAAAATAAAAAACGGCAGCTGTGCTGCCGTTCGTATGCCACCAGTTGGAATCGGACCAACGACACATGGATTTTCAGTCCATTGCTCTACCAACTGAGCTATAGCGGCATATCAATTACTCTACCCGATTTGTACTTTTATGTCAAGCGCATTGTTGACGATCCTCATGCAATCGATTATTATCGTAGCAATGAATATCTCAAAAAAACTTTCGGCGCTGCCGCTCATTTTTGCGCTTGTATACGGCAGCATATCCGCACAAGAAGCGTTAAAATCGATCGAAGAAGACTATTACGATTTTCTCTCGTTGCAGGGTCTCGTCGAGCGCCCTACTCTTAATTATAGGACTTTAAGCGATTCGGTATGGGAACTTTCCGAAGAAGCCCAAAACGATGCGCGCAATATATGGAAAGGTAAAAATCTCGGAACAACTCGTTTTATCAATGGGAATAAAAATCTTTCGTGGAAAATCTACGGTCCCGAATGGTACCAGAGTTTCAATACGGCCGCTCCTTACGGGCAAAACGACGGCGCTCTGTGGCAAGGACGCGGCTATAATACGTCACTGACCGGCGGTGCGCGATTGCAAGCGTACGGTGTCGAACTCACGCTAAAGCCGCAGCTTTCTTTTTCGCAAAATGCGGCGTTTGATATCATAGAGCCTCATACAGCCTATAAAACTTCAGACTTTGCAGGAAAAGCAAAAAAGTACGGATATTACGGTGTCCCATCTATCGATGCACCGCAGCGATTCGGAAACAAGCCTTTTTTTACGTTCGATTGGGGCGATACGGAAATCCGTTATACATGGAAAAATTTGACGATCGGATTCGGAACACAAGCAATTTGGCTCGGACCCGCACAGATAAATCCCATAATGCATTCTAACAATGCACCAACCTATCCAAAATTCGATATAGGCTTAAGGAAAACAAAAATCTACTTACCTTATTACGATTACTACTTAGGCGATATAGAAACAAGGCTTTGGTGGGGAAAACTAAGCGAAAGTAAATATTTTGATAACGATGACAGCAATAACAATAACCTTATCTCAGGGCTTTCTGTAAATTATAGTTTTCCAGGGATTTTAAGAGGACTTTCAGTAGGTGTTAACAGGACAATGCTAAGCAAGTGGAATGATAAAAATATCTATACGGTGTTTGGTATTTTTGTGCCATGCTTATCAAATCTTACTTCAGGAGGTGATGATGAAAGCGACCAGAGGTTGTCTATTACTTTTGATTATGCAATAAAAAAAGTAGGGTTTGAAATCTATTTAGAGTGGGCAATAAATGACCATCCAGCATCCTTTATTTCTTTTTTAAGAGATCCATTTCATACCGCAGCATACACTACAGGAATCAGGAAAAATTTTTATTTTAATTCTAATTGTAATGGAGAACTTTTATTGGAATTATCCGACTTAGAATCTTCAAATGATTATGGAAGAACTATTCCGTGGTCGACAACCTTTTATTCACACCATAGAGTCTTACAAGGTTACACGAATGAGGGGCAATGGTTGGGTGCTGGAATTGGTACTGGAGGAAACAGTCAATGTCTAAAATTTTCCCTATATAATAAAAAATCCAGATACGAAATCTTTATTCAAAGGAAAAGCATAGATTTAGATTATACATGGTTTGTAAAAGATACCAATATAGCCGATATTTCTATAGGATTGCGAATGACTTTTATAACCAAAAATTTTTCATTGACAGGAGGAACAACAGGAATATGCCGTCTAGTAAAAACTCAAGCAGCACCAACAGGCTCAAACGAAAAAAAATTTAACATTTCCCTATATATGGGATTTTCTTATAAGTTTTAGATAATTGTGCTTTATTTTACATTGTGATATTCTCATGAAAATAACCTATTTTGGGGCTTTCTTTTAATGATGAATTTCAAACATATAATTATTACTCAATTTAATATTCCACTAAAAAAAAGTGATGCTGATAATAAACAGGCAAAAGGTATACAACAGGATTATCTTAATAAAAGGCTTGAAATTTTTGAAAAATACTGTCTGCCATCCGTTGAAAAACAAACCTGTAAAAATTTTATTTGGTTTATATTGTTTTCAGAAAATACACCAAATGATGTGAAAACTAAGATAAATGAATATATAAAACGATGTCCTCAAATCATTCCTTGTTATTTTAATTTTCATAATTTTGACGACAGCAAACAGCCTTATCCTGCTTGGATATTAGAAAAGGCGGAAAAATACCACAGCACAATGCAAAAACACTTCCATGATTATATACCAGATGAATTTTCAGAAGTAGAACGCATAATTCAACCCTTATACATAAATTATCTTTTTACAAAATACGTTCCAGATGAAACTAAATTATTAGTTACAAGTCGAATCGATAATGATGACAGTGTAAATATTAACTTTGTTAAGATAATACAAGAAAAATTGCAAGAGATAAATGACACTGATTATATAATGAACTTTCTTTACGGTTATCAAAAAGATTTAAATAAAGGACTTCTGCAAAAATATTATTATCCGAATAATCACTTTTCAACTTATGTTTCAAAATATAATAAAAATTACAATGATACTGTTTATACTTGGGAACATGGGCGAATCTTTCTGTACAAAAAAGTCATAAATATAAAAACATTTCCAATGTGGATTGAATATATACATAATACAAATGTAGTAAACCGATTAAAGTTAACGTGGAAAAGTAAACCATGCTTTTCTATAAAAAATTACAAGGATTTCGGTTATGATTCGCCAATTTTGTGTAATAAAAAAGCGGAGCTAAAACTTATTTTTTCTTGGAATTTTATATATTTGATAATTTCAAGTTTTATATTTTCGATATTGTCAAAATTAAAATAGCAAAAATTATTTTCTAAAACATAAAATAAAGGTAGGAGTTAATTATGGCGATTCAAGTTTTTAGACCTTCTTTTGATGTAGAAGCTTGCTTAAAAGAGATTCGAGAATGCTTAGAAAACGGTTGGACAGGTATGGGATTTAAAACCATACAGTTTGAAGAAAGATGGAAAGAATATACAGGTTTAGAAAACGCATATTTTTTGAATAGTGCAACTGCTGCATTAAATCTCTCTTTCAATATTTTAAAAACAGAAAAAAAATGGAAAGATAATGATGAAGTGATTTCAACTCCTTTAACTTTTATTTCAACAAATCATGCAATTGTAAAATCTGGGCTGCGTGCAGTGTTTGCAGATGTTGATGAAACTTTGTGCCTAAATCCAGAAGATGTAAAAAAGAAGATAACAGATAAGACAAGAGCAGTTTGCTTTGTTGCTTTCGGAGGCAATATAGGAAATTATTATGAAATCGTAAAGATATGTAAAGAAAATAACCTAGCACTTATTTTAGATGCTGCTCATATGGCAGGAACTCGAGTAAATGGAAAAATTCCTGGGCAAGAATCTGATGTTGTTTGCTGGAGTTTTCAGGCGGTGAAAAATTTACCAACTGGTGACAGTGGAATGATTTGTTTTAATAACGCATCTTACGATAAATTAGCAAGACAAAGAGCATGGTTAGGAATCAACAAAGATACTTACGAGAGGACAGGTGTAAACGGCTCATATAAATGGAAATACGATGTAGATTACGTTGGTAATAAGTACAATGGCAATTCCGTTATGGCCGCGATTGCAATCGCCCAGTTACCACATCTCGACAAAGAGAACGCATACAGACGGCAGATCGCACTTTGGTATAAAAAAGGACTTGCAAAACATGAAACAAAAGGTAAAGTAAAATTTATTCCAGTTCCTGCAAATTGCGAAACCTCTCAACATATTTTTCAGATAATTGTTGAAAAACGTGATGAACTTTTATCCTATTTGAATAAAAATGATATTTATCCAGGAGTGCATTATATTACTAACACGGAGTATTCGATGTACAGATACGCAAAGGGAACTTGTCCTTATGCAGAGTATGTAAGTGATCATATAATATCTTTACCAATACATATGGCTTTAACATACAATGATGTTAATATTGTTATAAAGCATGTATGTGATTTTTTAGATAGGACTTAAGATATTTCAATAAACTATGAAAGATTTAAAACAGAAAGCTGTAAAAGGTTTTTTCTGGTCTGGAGTTGAAAAAATTGGAAAACAAGTAATCCAATTTATTCTTGGAATCATGATAGCAAGGATTTTGACACCTGCGGATTACGGAATAATGGGATTGATTGGTATTTTCATGGCAATCTCTGGATTAATTCTTGACAGCGGAATTGGTAGCGCTCTCATACAAAAAAAAGATAGAACAGATACAGATTTTTCCACTGCATTTATTTTGAATATTTTTACTGGGTTAGTTTTATATCTGATTCTTTTTTTTAGTGCACCATTTATAGCAGTTTTTTTTAGAATACCAATTTTAAAGAGTATTATAAGAGTCTATGCTATAACCCTTCTTATAAATTCTTTTTTTATAATTCAAAAGGCAAGGCTTTCAATCTCTTTTAGTTTTAAAGAACAAGCAATTATTTCAATAATAGCCTTAACCGCAGGAGGATTATTAGGTATCTTTCTTGCAAAGAAAAATTATGGTGTGTGGGCTCTTGTATTTTATTCAATTGCAGAAAGTCTTGTAAGTCTTTTACTCTACTCTTTCGTTACAAGATGGCAAATAAAACTATCTTTTTCAAAAAAATCATTAAAAAACTTGTTCTCCTTTGGAATGAATATCCTTGGTGCAAATATTTTAACTACCTTATATAACAATCTACATACTTTAGTTATAGGGAAAAAAATGAATACCTTTAATGTTGGCATATATAATCGTGGAAAAAATTTTGCAGAAATTCCATCAACGATCACATCCCAAATTTTAATGAGAGTTTCATATCCCATTTTTTCAGAACTTCAAGATGATGATGAAAAATTTCAAAGAGCATTTTTTAAAATCTTATACACAGAAATATATATACTAACACCAATACTTGCTGGAATGATAATTTTGGCAACCCCTATAATAATGTTTTTGTTAGGCAAAAAATGGGAAGATTGTATTCCAATTATGCAAATACTTTGCACAGGGGCATTGTGGATTCCATTAATTGACACAAATATAAATGCTTTATATGCAAAAGGAAAAGCAAAATCTATTTTAATCTTTAATACAATCCAAAAACCGCTCGCTGTCCTTATACTGCTTATTTCACTACACTTTGGATTAAAATGGATGTGTATTTGCAATACCTTTACTTCCCTTATTTCTTTTTTTTCAATTGCAATTATGGTTCACAAACAACTAAACTTTTCTTTTTTTACACAAATAAAGCAAATCTCCATCACGACGATCGAGACCACAATAATGATGTTTATTATATTCATTTCTACAAGATTTATTGATTCTTATATTTTAAAACTCTGCTTGGGATTTATAATAGGTATAGCGGTATATGTAATAGAGGGTATCATAACTAAAAATGAAATTCTTTATAGTTTAGCAAAAATTTTTGAATCAAAAATGAAGATAACCAAAAAGGAAAATTAATCATGTTGCAATTAAAATACAAACTTGCTCATAAAATATCTGATAAATTAAAAAATCAAAAAAATAAAGTTTCAGACTTTTTTGCAATAAATTTAAACAAATACTATTTTAGCGGAATTCAAAAATATATAGAAAAATTTTATAGAGAGAATGAAATTCAACCTTGTGAGAGTTTTAATTATAATTCAAACGAGTTAAAAAATTGCATTTGGATATGTTGGTTTCAAGGCATAAGTCAAGCACCAGAAATTGTAAAAGCATGTATAAACAGTGTAAAATTTTCCTTTCATTCTAAAAAAGTGATAATTTTAGATGACTCAAATATTCCAAATTATATTAATTTACCAAGCCACATAACGGAAAAGTATAAAGCAGGCATAATTTCCAAACAGAATTTTTCAGATATTTTGCGATTTGCCTTATTAAAAAAATACGGTGGTGCTTGGTTTGACGCAACAATCTTCGCCTTATATCCTCCAAAAGAAGACATCTTTAATTATGAAATATATTCAATAAAAAATCAAAATGGAAACAAGTATAATATTTCACGCAGGCGTTGGACTGCATACCTTTGGATAGTAAAAGAAAATGAAAACTATTTTATAAATAGGGTTTATGATTTTTTTATTGCCTATTGGAAAGTAAATAATTCTTTAATTGACTATTTTTTAATTGATCACATAATCGCATACCTTTATGAAACGGATATAAAAATAAGAAATCTTTTGGATAGTATACCAATAAATAATTTACATGTTTCAGATTTTCAAGATAAGCTTTCTGTATCATATGATGAAAACTGTTTTAGAAATCTAACACAAGACACATTTTTGGTAAAACTATCTTGGAAGAAAACCTATGACGATCCAAATGAAGAATCTTTCTTTTACAAAATTCTCAAACCATATATTTATTGATAAAAACGCTGATTGTTGCAAAAAACATTCTTATTTTATCATTAGGGAATGATAATAACAGGATTTTTGGAAGTTTTAAGCGTTTCATAAAATTTCTTTATGTGTTTTTTGCATAGAAGAAGTTTTTTTATATTTGTATAAGGTAAAAAAAATAAATTTACAAGTTTTTCTTTTCGACTTTTAGTTTTTTTCATCAAAGAACAGTAATTATCAAACGGAAGCTGCCTTCGATTACACACATCTTTAATTATACACAAATGCCAAGCGTCTGCTTTATATCTATTATCGTTTAGAGATATTGAATTCGAGTTATTTCGGTAATAATAAAGAGGCTTGTCAATAAAGGCAACTTTTCCTGCTTCTTCCAATTTGTAATACAAGTCTTGATCAACGGCTCTTAATAAAGAAGGATCTATTCCCCTTGTATTTAAATATGCTAACTTTTTGAAAGATACAAAATGAGTTATTAAAAAAGGTGTCTCTAGTAAAGTTTTAAAATTTTTTACTCTATCAACTAGCGGAGGTGCTACATCTAAAATTTTCATTTTAGAATCACAAAAAATTCTCCTCGAGCCAATCACACTCACATCAGGTTGCTCAAAATGAACTTTAACCATTAATTCAATCGCATCTTCTGCTAAAATATCATCAGAATCTAAAAAACCGCAAATTTCACCGTTTGCCATATCGATACAGCGTTTTTTTGTGTATCCGCAGCCTTGATTTATAGAATTCTTAAAAATGTGAATTCTATTATTTTCTTTGGCAAATTTTTCGATTATTTCCAATGAATTATCTTTTGAAAAGTCATCAACGAATATAATTTCCCAATTTTTATAAGTTTGCTTGTAAACGCTTTGTATACATTCGGTCAAAAAGTCAGAATTATTGTAATTGGCAATTAATACTGAAAATAAAACATTTTCCATAAGTTTGATGATAATAGAAAAAAATAAGAAAATCAATGACAACTATTTAAATTTTTACCAACAATTATTATCATAAAGCTAGGGAAATGCTGATTAAGTAGCGAATTTAGCAAAGATATGGTACACTACAGTTATGGAAAGCCAGCTGACATTTAGCGCAATGGAGCATGAGAGGGCAAAACGCAAAACGCGGCGGGATACATTTCTTGAAGAGATGGATAAAAGTATGCCCTGGGAAGCACTATGCACGGTAATAGAGCCGTACTATTTCAAGAACAAGACGGGAAGACCTGCAAAAGGTTTGGAACGGATGCTACGCATGTATCTGCTGCAGATATGGTTCAGCCTGTCTGATGAGGGGGGGAAGATGCGATATATGACAGCCTGTCAATGCAGAAATTTATGCGCATAAGCGAGCTTGATACAGAAGTACCTGATGCAACCACGCTGCTGAAATTCCGAAGGATTATAGAGAACAATAAGCTCGGAGAAAAGATATTCAAGACAATAAACGGTATTTTAGAAGCGCAAGGGAAGATGATGCATGGCGGGACAATCGTTGACGCAACGATACTCAATGCACCCGGTTCCACAAAGAATGAAAGCGGAGGAAGGGACGAAGCGATGCATTCAACGAAGAAAGGCAATCAATGGTATTTTGGGATGAAGGCGCACATCGGTGTGGATGCGGGAACAGGGCTGGTGCATACGGTCAGAGCGACAAGTGCGAATGTGCATGACATAGCAGAGGCACACCATCTGATACGGGAAGATGACGAGGTTGCTTACGGGGATGCAGGCTATAGAGGGATTGAGAAGAGGGATGAAATCGAACGAGACGAGCATTTGAAAGTGGTGGAATGGAGAATCGCCGAAAGACCGGGGAAGCTAAAGGAAATGAGGCAAGTGATTCACCGGTGGTGCGATGCGAGGGAGGAATACCTGAAAGCAAAGGTGAGGAGTAAGGTAGAGCATGCCTTTCATATCATGAAATGTATTTTCGGCTTCCGCAAGGTTTGCTACCGAGGGATAGAAAAGAACATCAACCGACTGTTTATGATATTCTCACAGGTGAATGTACTGAAAATGGCACGAGTGGGAGTGTGCTTAAGGTAGAATGACAAGGTACCTGCACGCATTTTGCGGATACCTTGAAAGAATCAACGATAGTTCCCTCAGAACTTAAAACGAAAAACAGTTTCGAGGGAAACTATCAAAAAAATGAGCGGTTAATCAGCAATTCCTTAAGTAGATTTCATAAAAAATTAAAAAGGACAAAATGAATTTAAATAGATTTACTAAAAGACTTTCTACAGAGCTTTTTAACGTGTTCCCCATAAAAAAAAATAAAAACATAAGGTCAGATTTAATAATTTCTCTTACATCGTTTCCAGTACGCCTTCCAAAACTTCATATCGTGATACGTTCTCTATTAAAACAAACAATTTTACCAAAATGTATAGTACTCTATCTCGGGAACGATACAAAAGATTCAGATATTCAAAAAAAATTAAAACTACTAACAAAATACAATTTTGAAATACGAACAGGATATGAAGATATAAAACCTCATAAAAAATATTTTTTTGCTATGCAGGAATTCCCAGAAGATATCATAATTACAGTCGATGACGACTTGATTTACGATAAAAACCTTGTAAGAGATCTGCTTGAATGTCATAAAAACAATCCAACCTGTGTATGTGCACGAAGAGTAAATAGAATTACAAAAGATAATCTAGGAAAACTCAATAAATATTCTAACTGGCAATGGGAATGCAAAGAAATTGTTGAGCCTTCTTTTGAACTTCTTGCAACTGGTTGTGGAGGAATTCTATATCCTCCTCATATATTGCCAGAAGAAACTTTTAATATTAATGAAATAAAAAAGTATTGCTTAAATACGGACGACATATGGCTTAAGTTTATGGAACTAAAAAATCAAGTAAAGGTTGTTTGGACAAATTCTAAAATCATTCATCCTCTTACTGTAAGGAAAAGCCAAAAAATGGGTCTATTCCACAGCAATGCAGCTTCTGAAAATGTAAATGACATCAATATAAAAAAAATGATTGAATATACAGGCATAAATCCAGTAGATTTTTTTTAGTCAAATTTTATTAGCAAGTTTTTCAAAGAATCTCGTAAAAGAGAACAAATTCCCTGAAAAGATTCACGGAAATCAATTTTTGCCTAAAAGCGGTAACAATGCCTGAGGATTCATAAGAGCGCCGAACATAATGCCGTTCAAAGGCAGCTTCGATTGTGTCG